>NZ_BAAAYL010000001.1:2161061-2469784 GCF_039536205.1 Streptomyces sannanensis
AGGCCCGCGCCCTGCCGGAGGGCACGATCGCCGCGATCAACAACTCGTTCGGCTTCGGCGGCCACAACGTGGTGCTGGCCTTCCGTACGGTCTGATTTCTGTCGCACGCGCGACGTTCCGAGACGGGACAGGCCCGCCCGGTCCAGGTGACCGGGCGGGCCTTCGCGTTCGTGCGGGTCAGCGGACCCGGAAGAACGGCGGGCTGCCGTACGAGGCCTCCGTGTTGGCGACGACATAGCCGTCGTCGACCGGCAGGAGTTCCCTCTCGTAGCTCGTCGGGATCTTCTTGCCGATGACCGGCAGCGGCTTGACGGCGTCCGCGCCGGTACGGGTGTCGAGCACCCAGATCCTGCTGCCCTCGTAGTCCTGGCCGATGGCGGCCACCTGCCCCGCGCCCCGCCGGGCGAGGGACGACACGGGCAGGCTCAGGCGCCTGAGCCAGACCCGTCGGCCGTCCGTGAGCCGGAACCCGGCGATCCAGCGGGTGTCACTCTCCTCGGGCATCCGCACGCCCGTGACCAGGGTGCCGTGGGCGACGAAGACGTCGGGGGCCGCCTTGACGAGCAGGGAAGTTCCCTCGGTGAAGGCGAGGTTGCCCGCCCGGCCGCTCAGCGGCAGGTTCATGCCCGGGCGTCCCCGGTCGTCGAAGGCGAGCACCGCGTTCACGCCCCGCTCGTCCGACTCCTTCAGACGGATCACGGCGGGCTCCGCCGAGATCATGCGCAGGTCCGCGAGCCGGGTCTCGGTGGGCAGCCGGGTGTTCCACAGTTCCTTCCCGGTGGCCGCGTCCACCGCGACGATCCGGTGCCGGACCTCGTCCTTGGGGGTGTCACACTCCTCGACGAACACGGCCCGGCGGGCCGAGGCGTCGACGTCCAGGACCCCGCAGTCCTCGCCGACGGTCCGCTTCCACCGCTGTTTGCCGCTCTCGGCGGAGAACCCGCGCACCGCGCCGGCTTCGACGGCCACGGCGGTGGTGTCCGCGAGCGCGATCCGGCCGACCGAGTCCGACGACCATATGTCGGTCGCGAGCCGCTGGGTCCACAGGACCTTGCCGGTGCCGAGCCGGACGGCGGCGACGGTGGCGCACGGCTTCCCGTGCCGGCCGAGGCCGATGACGCCGAGGCCCATGGCCGTACGGGTGCTCATGGCGCACACAGACTGGCGTGCCGGGGCCTGGTAGACCCAGCGTTCCTTGCCGTCACGGACGGCGAAGCCGGACAGTCCGTCGACGCGGGCCCGGACGACGGTGTCGTCCGCGGCCCAGTTGCCCAGGCCGCGCGTGGTGTCGGGGCGGTCCTCGGTGGCCCGCCAGCCGACCGCATAGGTGGGGCTCGGTATGCTCCGCTGCCAGGCCCCGGCCGGCCAGAGGGCGGCCAGTGCCCCGGCGGCCAGCAGCAGGGGAAGCCAGCGGGCCCGGAAGGTTCCCCCGCGCACCGCCCAGGTAATGGCGGCGGCCGCGGCGGCGATGCCGGCCACGGTGAGGCAGAGGGCCCAGGTGTTGACGGCGTTGTGGCCGGGCAGACAACTGTCGGTGCAGTCACCGCCCTTTGCCGCCATCCGGAACCCGCCCACGATGAATATGACGGCGGCGCCCAGGAGACCGCCGGCCACGATGACGGCGGCGGCCTTGGACACAGCTGACACCCGCACGACTACCCCCACGAACCATCAGTCGATCAACTCGCGGAGCGGAATCTACCTGGTGGGGCGGTGCTGAGACGATCCCTCAGACGACCTGGTGCAGCCATCGGACCGGGGCACCCTCACCCGCGTAGCGGAAGGGCTCCAGTTCGTCGTCCCAGGGCTTGCCGAGCAGTCTGGCGATCTCCGCCTCCAGGTCCGTCTCGCCGCGCGTGGAGCGGGCCATGGCGGCGCGGAGGCGGTCCTCGGGGATCAGGATGTCGCCGTGGATGCCGGTGACGGCGTGGAAGATGCCGAGGTGGGGCGTGGAGCTGTAGCGCTCGCCCTCGGCGGTGGAGCAGGGCTCGGCCGTGACCTCGAAGCGCAGCTGGTGCCAGCCGCGCAGCGCGGAGGCGAGCTTGGAGGCCGTGCCGGGCCGGCCCTGCCAGGAGAACTCCGCTCTCCAGGTGCCGGGCGAGGCCGGCTGCCTGATCCAGTCGAGCTGGACCCGCACGCCGAGGATGCCGGCCACCGCCCACTCGACGTGCGGGCAGAGCGCGCGCGGGGCGGAGTGAACGTACAGAACTCCACGTGTCGTCACCGGGACCTCCAGTGTGGGTCGAGGTTCGCCTTCCCCGGCGGCCTCGCGCCCGTACCGGCCTCGGTCAGGACAGCATCTGTCACTCCGCCCCGGGGATCAACAGCAATCAGCATCGGGAGTTAATCTCCTGAAACGGGACAGTATGTGACGTGATGTAATTTACCGGAGCCGACATGGCGGGGTACCGCTGGTTTGGACGGGGCCAAAGCTACCGCGCGAGGGGGGCGCAGGTGTGACGTACTGTCCGTCCCGGGGCCATGAACACGAAGCTTTCACTCGCCAGGACGCCATGAGCACCCGACTGAGGGAGGCAGGGGATGCATCGAATACGTGCCGCGGTCGCCGCTTGGACGACGGCAGCACTCGTTTCGGCGGGCATGCTGACGGGGTGTGATCCGGGGGGCGGCACGGACGCGGCCGGGAGTCCGCCACCCCGTCCGAAACCGACACCCGTATGGGACCGCAGCCCCGCCTCGATAGCCGCGGTGGGCGACTCCATCACACGTGGGTTCGACGCCTGCGAGGTGCTGTCCGACTGCCCCGAGGTCTCCTGGGCGACCGGCAGCGACACCGAGGTGGGCAGTCTCGCGACCCGGCTGCTGGGGGTGACGACGGCGGCCTCGCGCTCTTGGAACTACGCCCGTACCGGCGCCCGGATGGCGGATCTGCCGGCCCAGCTGTCCCGTGCCGCGGCCCACCGGCCGGAGCTGGTGACGGTGATGGCGGGCGCCAACGACGCCTGCCGCGACTCCGCCGCGCAGATGACACCGGTCGCGGAGTTCCGGGCGTCCTTCGCGTCGGCTCTGGGGCAGCTGCGCCGCGAGCTGCCGAAGACCCAGGTGTATGTGTCGAGCGTGCCGGACCTGAAGCGGCTGTGGTCCACCGGGCGCGACAGCGTGCTGGGCAGGACGGTCTGGAAACTAGGCGTCTGCGCGTCGATGCTCGGCGACGCGGAGAACGACGGCGCGGAGGCGACGGCACGTCGCACGGCCGTGTACGACCGGGTCGTCGCCTACAACCAGGCACTGCAGGAGGAGTGCGGAAAGGATCCGCGCTGCCGTTACGACGGCGGGGCGGTGTTCGCGTACCCCTTCACCGGCGAGCAGCTGAGCCATTGGGACTGGTTCCATCCCGGCAAGAACGGCCAGCGGGAGCTGGCCGACATCGCCTACCGCAACGTCACGGCGGAGGAGCCGCCGACATAGTGCCCCGGGACGGCCGGTCAGGCCGCCCCGGGGCCGTTCTCAGGCCTGCAGCGTGGCGCCGAGGCGCCGGTCGGCCAGGGAGTGGGCTGCCTGGACCTCGTAGGTGCCGGGGATGCGCTTCCAGGCGTTCGCGGACTCGTCCCAGGTCTCGAAGGCGCGACGCGGCAGTTCGACCGTGACCTCGGCGGTCTCGCCGGGGGCTGCCTCGGCCGAGGCGAAGCCGGCCAGCCAGCGGGCCGGGCGTTCCACCGTGTCGTCGAGCGGGGCCAGGTAGAGCTGGACGACCTCGCGGCCCCGGCGCGTACCGGTGTTGCGGATGCGGACGGTGGCGGTGGTGCCGTCGAGGGTCAAGGACTCGTACACCCAGTCGGTGTAGCCCAGACCGTGGCCGAAGGGGTACGCGGGAACGGCACCCGCTTCCTCCCAGGCGCGGTAGCCGATGAACACACCCTCGGTGTAGTGGAGTTCACCGGCGGTGGGGGTGACCTCCGAGACGGGGGCGTCGGCCAGCGAGGCGGGCCAGGTGGTGGGCAGCCGGCCGCCCGGCTCCTCCGCGCCGAGCAGGACGTCGGCGAGCGCCGCGCCGCCCTCCTGGCCGGGGAACCAGCTGAGCAGCACCGCGGCGACCCGGTCGCGCCAGGGGAGCTCCACCGGGGAGCCGGAGTTGACGACGACCACGGTGTTCGGGTTGGCGGCGGCGACGGCCCGTACGAGGTCGTCCTGGTGGCCGGGGAGCCGGAGGTCCACGCGGTCGAAGCCCTCGGACTCGACACGCTCGGTGGTGGCGACCACGACGACCGCGGTGTCCGCGGCGCGGGCGGCCTCGACGGCTTCGGCAATCAGTTCGTCGGGGTCACGCTGCGGACCGAGGTGGACGAGGGCGAAGACGACGGCCTCGACCGGGACGCCGTCGATCCTGGGCAGGACATGGCGGAGGGAGACCTGCACCGGCTCGCCCTCGGTGAGGACGACGCGGCCGCGCTCGATGGGTGAACCGAAGAACGCCTCGAAGGGGTCGGCCTCCGCGCCGAGCTGCCGGACGCCGTCGAAGAGGACCTCGCCGCCGACGGTGAGCGTATAGCCGCCGAGGCCGCGGGTGCCGAAGGCGTGCTCGCCGCTCTCGCGCGGGACGAAGGTGCCGGTCACCTCGACGCTGTGCAGGACGTCATAGGTGACCCCCTCGGGCAGGTCGTTGCCGATCCACTGGATCTGACCGCCGGGCACGGTGGAGGTGCCGATGATCTCGCCGTCCTCGTCGCGGCAGACGGCGTGCAGCTCGAAGCCCTTGTCGGCGACGGCGAGTTCATCGCTGGGGTCGGCTCCGACGGCGTACGTCAGGGTCCCCTTGGGGAGCGCGGCGGTGAGGCCGTCGAGCGGGGAGAGCACATGCTCGGGGAAGACCTGTGCGGAGCCGCCGCCCAGGACCCGGGCGTCGCGGGCGGCCGCGCCGATGAGGGCGACCTTGCGGATCCGGGACGGGTCGAGCGGAAGGACGCGGTTCTCGTTGCGTACGAGGACGAAGGCGCGGCGGGCGATCTCACGGGCCAGTGCGTCGCCGTCGATACCGGCGGGCGGCTCGGTGACGACGGGCTCTGCGCCCTCGAGGATGCCGACCCTGGCGGCGAGGCGCAGCACGTTGCGTACGGCGTCGTCGACGGCGGACTCCGGCACCTCGCCGGCGCGGACGGCGGCGGCGAGCGCCTCGCCGTAGACGGTCCGCGGGCCGGGCATGGCGACGTCGAGACCGCCGAGGATGTCGCCGGTGGTGGAGCGGGCGGCCATCCAGTCGGAGACGATGTATCCGTCGAACCCCCATTCACCGCGCAGCACCTCGTTCTGGAGGTAGCGGTGTTCGGTCATGGTCGAGCCGTTGACCTGGTTGTAGGCCGACATGATGCCCCAGGGGTGGGCGTTCCTGACGATGGCCTCGAAGGGGGCGAGGTAGAGCTCGCGCAGCGGCCGCGGGGCGACGATGTTGTCGACGGTGAGGCGCTCGGTCTCGGCGTCGTTGGCGACGAAGTGCTTGACGGTGGCGCCGACGCCGCCGTCCTGGACGCCCTGGACGTATCCGGTGCCGATCTCGCCGGTGAGGTACGGGTCCTCGGAGCAGCACTCGAAGTGGCGGCCGCCGAGCGGTGAGCGGTGCAGGTTGACGGTGGGCGCGAGCAGGACGTGGACACCCTTGCGGCGGGCTTCCTGGGCGAGCAGCCGCCCGGCCCGGCGGGCCAGGGCCGGGTCCCAGGTGGCGGCGAGCGCGGTGGGGGACGGAAGGGCGACGGAGGGGTCGTCGGCGGTCCAGCGGACGCCCCGGACGCCGATCGGGCCGTCCGACATGACCAGGGACTTCAGTCCGATCTCGGGCAGCTCGGGCAGCGACCACATGTCCTGGCCGGCCAGCAGACGGGCCTTGGAATCGAGATCGAGCTTGCCGAGTGCCGCCTCGACGGCGTCCCTGCGTGCCTGGTCGGTCACGGCCGTGCCTCCTGCGGGAGTCCTGTTGGTGGCTCCATCGTGAACTCTTCACCTGTAGATCGGTAGGCATTGTTACCCTCTCGTGATGCTCTCAATGGCGTACCTTCCTGCCATGGCCAGAGCGAAGAGCGAGGAGCGTCGCGCCGAGATCCTGCGCGCCGCCCTCGAAGTGATCGCCGAGCGCGGCTACCGAGGTGCCTCCCTGAACGCGGTCGCGGAGCGAGTGGGGCTGACCCAGCAGGGACTGCTGCACTACTTCCCCACCAAGGAGACGCTGCTCGTCGCCGTACTGGAGGAGCGCGACCAGTGGGACACCGGTTCGGGCAGCCGCTCCGGGCAGAGCTGGCCGCTCGAACTCCTCGGCTCCCTGGTCGAGTACAACGCGATGCGCCCCGGCATCGTCCAGACCTTCTCCGCGCTGCTCGGCGAGAGCGTGACGGAGGGCCACCCGGCGCGGGAGTTCTTCACCCGCCGCTATGTCCAGGTCCGCGAGGACATGGCCGACAGCCTGCGCGGCGAGTACGGCGACCGGCTGCCGGGCGGCCTCACCCCCGAGCAGGCCGCGCCCCTGCTGGTGGCGGTGATGGACGGCCTCCAGTACCAGTGGCTGCTGGACCCGGAGGCCGTGGACATGCCGGCGGCGTTCCGCGACTTCGTCGGCCTGCTACGGTCCGGGAACTGACCGGTCGGCCGGCGCGCGGCCATGCGCCGGAGGCGCATATCGGCACCGTGAAAGGGAGTGGGGGCACCTCTGTCGCCGCCACCGCGGAACAGCGGCTCGGCTGACGTCACATGGGTGACGGAGCATCCGGAGGACGTGCCGACCCGGCCCGTCCACGCGGCGACGCCCCCTGGGCTGTCGCTTCCGCCCACGGTGGAGGTGCTCCGCGGGCTGCTCCGGGAGATGGTCAGCGAACAGGATCCTCGGTGAGCGAAGCCGGGGCGGCGACCTGCGGCTCCTCCTCCGGAGCCGCCGTCAGATCGCGGACCAGCAGCGTCGCGCCCGCGACCGCGCCGGGCATCAGGAAGACCGCCACGAACGGGACCAGGAAGGCCAGGGTGAGCGGGACACCGAAGCCGAGGGTGAGCAGACGGCGGCCGCGCAGCAGCGTCAGACGCTCCTTCAGCTCGACACCGCGCCGCTGGAGGGCCACCGCGGTGAGCTCCTCGGCGAGGAAGAAGCCGGAGACGCAGAAGCCGACGACCGGGATCACCGTCTGCCCGATCACCGGGATGAAGCCGAGAGCGAAGAGCAGAACACCCCAGATCGTGGCCCGCACCAGGATGCGCAGGCTGTCGCGGGCGGAGATCCACAGTTCGCGCCCCAGCGACAGGCCGGACTCGGGCGCGGTGCCGTCCTCGGACTCGGACGTGTCGACCTGCTCGGAGAGGTGCTCGTAGAACGGCTGGCCGACGAGGAGGGTGACCGCGGTGAACGAGATCACGGCGAGGAACAGCCCGAAGGCGAAGACGAGCGCGGTGAGGAACCCGCGGAAGATGCCGAGCCACGGCGAGGACCAGTCGTCGGCGAACGGAGTCGTCCAGGCCACCAGGTTGTCCGCGCCGAAGCCGAGGCCGACGATCGCACCCGCGTACAGGACGAGAGTGATCAGCCCCGGCAGCAGTCCGACGCCGAACGACGTGCCGTTCCGGCCGACCCAGCGCTGCCCTTTGACCAGATAGCCGAAACCCACCCCTAGATCACGCATGCCCACAGCCTACTGGCGCCGCGTACAGAGCCCCGACGTGGTGCGCCTCTGGATCAGGGCTGCCAACCGCGTCACGCCACATGTGTCACTGGAGGCCGTCTTGTTGTGTACGCAACCAACTGATAGGCCTGCGTTCCGATCACTTCCGAACAACGCGAGGTACGAAGCGGCGGCCGGAGCCTCGGACTGCTCTGGGGTGCGACGGTGGACCGGGCCGAGGACGGCCGGCTGCGTCGCCCTGCCGGCGCAGGGCGTACGGCCGACGGGACGGCGATCGTGCCCGGCTCGGCACGTGAGCGGGCGCGCGTGCTCACCGGTTCGGCACCCAGCCGCTGTTCCGCGCCCACCCGAAGGGGGTGTTCGCACAGCTCGGCCGGGCGCTGCTGACCACCGGGGAACGACCGTCGACTGACGCCGCTCCTCAGGACGGTCCGGGAGACCTGCCCCCGAGTACAGCGGAGGGCCGCACCCCGAGCGGGGGTGCGGCCCTCCGTACGCGCGCGATCAGGCCGCGGCGACCTCGACCTTGATGTTGCCGCGGGTGGCGTTGGAGTACGGGCACACCTGGTGGGCCTTCTCGACCAGGGCCTGCGCGGTGGCCGCGTCCACATTCGGGATGGAGGCGGTGATCCGGACCTCCAGGCCGAAGCCGTCGGCCTCGGTCCTGCCCAGGCCGACCTCGGCGGTGACGGTGGAGCCGGAGATGTCGGCCTTCTCCTGGCGGGCGACGACACCGAGGGCGCCCTGGAAGCAGGCGCTGTAGCCGGCGGCGAAGAGCTGCTCCGGGTTGGTGCCGGCACCGCTGCCGCCGAGCTCCTTCGGCGGGTTCACAACGACGTCGAGCTTGCCGTCGTCGGTGGCGACGCGGCCGTCACGGCCGTTCTCCGCGGTGGCCACGGCGGTGTACAGGACGTCGATCGCCTGGATGGACATGCTGAGGATTCCTCCTGCTGGTGCGCCGCGCTGCGCGCCCACAGGCGCGGCAAGGTGGAAAAACCTTACTGGATGCCGGAAAACCCTGTCAGCGGTGTCAGCGACCGAGCGAGACGATCATCTTTCCGGTGTTCTCGCCCCGGAGCAGCCCCAGAAAGGCCTCGACACCGTTCTCGATGCCGTCCACGACGGTCTCGGAGTACTTGAGCTCACCGGAGCGGATCCAGCCCGCGACCTCCTGGACGAACTGCGGCTGGAGTGCGGCGTGGTCGCGGACGAGCATCCCCTGGAGCCGCAGCCGCTTGCCGATGGCGAGGGCGAGATTGCGCGGACCGGGGGCGGCCTCGGTGTTGTTGTACTGCGCGATGGCACCGCACAGCACGACCCGGCCGTGCACGTTGAGCGAGGAGATCGCGGCCTCCAGGTGCTCGCCTCCGACATTGTCGAAGTAGACGTCGATGCCGTCCGGGGCGGCCGCCCTGAGCTGCTCGGCGACCGGGCCGCTCTTGTAGTTGAAGGCCGCGTCGAAGCCGTACTCCTCGACGAGCAGCTTGACCTTGTCGTCGGAGCCGGCCGAGCCGATGACCCGCGAGGCCCCCTTGAGCTTCGCGATCTGGCCGACCTGGCCGCCGACCGCGCCCGCAGCGCCGGAGACGAAGACGATGTCGCCCTCCTTGAAGGAGGCGACCTCCAGCAGCCCGGCGTAGGCGGTCAGGCCGGGCATGCCGAGCACTCCGAGGTAGGCGGAGAGCGGGGCGAGCGAGGGGTCGGCCTTGACGGCGCGCTCCGCCTCCACATCGGCGTACTCGCGCCAGCCGAGCCCGTGCAGCACATGGTCGCCCACGGCGAAGCGCGAGTCGGCGGAGGCGATGACCTCGCCGACCGCACCGCCGTCCATCGGCGCGTCGAGCGCGAAGGGCGGTACGTACGACTTCACATCGTTCATCCGGCCCCTCATGTACGGATCGACCGACATGAAGAGGTTACGGACCAGGATGCGGCCGGGGCCGGGCTCGGCGACGGGGGCCTCGCGCAGCGCGAAGTCCTCCGGCTTGGGCCAGCCGTGCGGGCGGGCGATCAGATGCCATTCACGACTGGTGACGGGGAGTGCGGACATGGGGGTGCGGCCCTCCAAAATGTTTCAGGTGGTGAAACAACCATGCACCTCGATATTTCATGTTGTCAAGCAAATGGGTACCCTGAGGCCATGGCCCCTCGCACAGACCCCCTGACCCTCGAGGTCGTCGAACTGATCGGCACCGTCGTGGCGCGTTACTACGACGAATACGAGCAGGCCGCGGCAGAGCACGCGCTCACCGGGGCACAGGCCCGCGTCCTGGGACTGCTCTCCCTGGAGCCGACGCCGATGCGGCGTATAGCCCAGAAGCTGAAGTGCGAGCCGTCGAACGTCACCGGCATCGTCGACCGGCTGGAGACCCGCGGCCTGGTCGAACGTCGCCCCGACCCGGCGGACCGGCGCGTCAAGCTCGCCGCCGCCACCGACGAGGGCCTGCGGACCGCGGCGGCGCTGCGGGAGTCACTGAACTTCGCCCGTGAGCCGCTCGCCGAGCTCTCCACGGAGGAGCGCACGGTCCTGCGCGACCTGCTCCAGCGAATGCTGGGAGCCGACGCCGTTAGCACTGCAACCGCACTCGCGCTATCGCCGCAGGTCAAGCGCGGTACACCGCCCGCCCGCATGTGACGAGCCATCAGCCACTTGGAGCGTTGACCTGCCGGTTCGCGGTTCGACCGAATGCGGGAACCGGAATCCTCCACTGACGCATCGCCAGTGGAAGAACTCCGCTGCACCCGCCCTGACCTGCGGTGACGCAATGAGTGCGGTTGCAGTATTAGGGGGTGTCCGGCGGATCATGCCGGGCTCGCGACACCCTGCGACTCCGTCTCTCCCCCGTAGCCCTTCGGGCACGGGAGGTGCCCCCGGCGTTGTCGCCAGTCGCCGATGCCCCCCGGCTACCTCCCCGGGCTTCCTCCCCCGCTACCCCGAGGCGTACCCCCAGAGGTGCCCCCACCGCATGCGTGGACATCAGCCGCTCCGCGGCGGGCGCTCGCCGAGCCGGCCGGATCCACCGGACACCCCCTATGTGCACCACCAGAGGAACTTGGTGCACGTCGCACTCGGGCTCGGGCTCGCCGTGGGCAGCGGTTCCTCCTGCGGCGTCCCGGACACCGGCGGCTCCGACGACGGCCGCCGCGGCGCCGGGGATTCACCATCGGTCGTCGGCTGCCGCGCAGGCGCCGAGGACCAGGCATAGGGCGCGACGGCCGAAGGCGAGAAGGGAACCGTGGGCGACGGCGACTCGCTCGCCTCCGCACTCTCCGAGGCGCCGGCACTCGCGGAGGAGGGCTGCTCGGTGGCCGGAAGCCCGGTCGGCTCGGCGGGGAGATCCGAAGAGGCCTCGGGCCATGGCGTCTCCTCCGGCACCGGGCCCTCCTGCACCGGAGGGGCGGCCTCGCCCTGCGGCGCCCCGGCGGTCAGCCGGGTCAGACCCAGCGCGCCCACCGCCAGCACCGCACCCACCGAGACGATCACCACGGTGCGGGTCCGCCCCTTGCGCGCCCGGCGGGAACGCCCGGCCGCCCCGCCCTCCTCGGCGGAGGAGACGGACTCGGCCCGGTGCGCGCGACGAGGCCCCGACGGTCCTTCGCCCCCGGCTTCCGGGGCGGCGTACACCGGGGGCTCCGCGGGTTCGTGCCGCCGGAGTTCCGCGGCGGGGGTGCCGCATCCGGGACAGGCGAGTGCGCCGTTGAGGTGCCGCCGGCAGAGGTGGCAGTAGTCCATGTGGTCGGAACCTATGCGCCACACGTGCACCTGAAGGGTCCCGACCGGTGAAGATCTTGTGCGGAACGTCAGGCTCCGCTCCATGTCGGCCGTACCGGGCAGGATGAATCCCATGACAGGCGCGACACCCTTCGGTCCGCTCGACTTCCAACTGGTGCTGCTGCGCCGGATGGCCGACCACCAGCCGGGACTCGCCGAGGACGCCCGCCGCCGGCTGGGCGTCTCCGTATCCGATCAGCGCGAGGCCAACCGCCGCTGGCAGGCGATGGTCCGGACACGGGCGCGCGGGGCGGTGGCGCGCTACCGCTCGGTGCTCGGCGAACCCGAGTCGGTCGTTCGGCGCAGAATCGGCGGTCTGGAGTGCGACGCCCTGCAATGGCCGATGCCCCTCTGGCCCGGCCTGCGGTTCGAGGTGCTCGCCGCACCGAACGGCGCCGTCTGGAACGAATGGCTGGTCAGAGCCCCGGGAACGGCCGGCCCCGAACTGCGTACGGCCGAGGATCTGCGCCCCTGGTCGTGCACCGTGGACGAGGTGGCCCGCGCCTTCGCCCCGGCCCGCCCCATGGAGGGCGACGCCCCCACCCGATGGCGCCTGGCCATCACCCTCCCGGACGGCACGCCCTGCGTGGCCCACTTCACCTACGGGCTGTTGCAGGACACCACCCGATAGCACAGCACGGTCTGGCGCACCGTCAGCTCGCATCCCCCCGACCGGCGCAGCTCAGCGCGCGCGCCCCGGGTGCCCCCCGCACGATGCGAAAGGAAGCCATCACATCCGCGTCCGCGCCCTCGGGAGGATCTGCCATGACCGTGCGTCTTGAGCAGTTGCGCCGTTGCCATGTCGCCGTCGATCTCGGAGCCGCCAGAACCCGGGTGTACGTCAAGGGCGCCGGACTCGTCGTCGACGAGCCCAGCTGTGCCGCCGTGAACACCCGCACCGGCGGGGTCATCGCCGTCGGCGCCCTGGCGGAGAAGATGACCGGCCGCACCCCGGACTACATCCGGGTCGTACGGCCCGTGTCCGGCGGCACCGTCAACGACATCGACATGGCCCAGCGCATGCTCCGCCTCCTGCTCGGCGAGAAGCTCCGCCGCCAGCTGCGCCGCAAGCCCCGGCTGCGCGCCGCCGCCTGCAATCCGCACGACAGCGACCCGCTCGCCCAGCGCGCCACCGTGGAAACCCTGGTCGGGCTCGGCGCTCGCCGGGTCGAACTGGTCGACACCCTGATCGCCGCGGCCGTCGGCTGCCAGCTCCCGGTGGAACAGCCCACCGCCACGATGATCATGGTGTGTGGTGCGGCGACCACCCAGATCGCGGTGCTCTCGCTCGGCTCCATCGTCACCGCCGAGCGGATCCCGGTCGGCGGCAACGCCGTCGACCACGCCGTCATCCAGCATCTGCGCCACCATCACGAGCTGATGCTGCCCAGCCAGTCGGTACGCCCCCTCCAGCTCGCCCTCCACGGCAACGGCCTGGCCCCCCACGGACCGAAGAGCACCGAGATCCACGGCCGGGACGTGGCCACCGGGCTCGCCCGGTCCGTCCTGGTCGACACCGCCGCCGTGCGGGACGCCATCCACACCCCCCTCACCTCGGTACTCGACGGCATCGGCCGGGTGCTGCGCGAATGCCCGCCCGATCTGGTCGCCGACCTCGTGGACCGCGGCATCATGATGGTCGGCGGCAGCGCCCTGCTGCCCGGCCTCGACCAGATGCTGCGCGAAGCGACGGGCATGCCCGTGCACATCGCCGAACGGCCCGACATCTGCGCCGTCCAAGGACTCGGCGCGATGCTGGAGGGCAACGTCCATTCGATGGTGCTGAACCCGCTCGCCGAGACACCACCGAACGAACTGGGCGAGTGACCGAGGAGTCCGCCACGCCCCGCGGCGCGCCCCGGTTGCCCATGCTGCTGGAGGCGGCACTCGGCGTGGGCACCTACCCCGAGCTGCGCACCACACTCCAGCACATCGTGGACACCGCCACCGAACTGACCGGCGCGCAGTACGGCGCGCTCGGCATCTACGACCCCGAGCGCGGCGCTGTCGTGGAACTGTTCACCACGGGTCTGAGCGACGAGGCCCGGGCCCGCATCGGACGGCTCCCCGACGGGCGCTCCGGGCTGCTCGGCGCCCTCATCCACGATCCGCGGCCCATCCGGCTCGACGATCTGACCGCCGACCCGCGCTCCGGCGGAGTTCCCCCCGGCCACCCGGAGATGCACTCCTTCCTCGGCGTCCCCATCCGGGCGCACACCGAGGTGGTCGCCAATCTCTACTGCACCGAGAAGTCCGGCGGGCCCTTCAGCGAGGACGATCTGGCCCTGCTGCGCGTACTCGCCTCACAGGCAGGCATCGCCATCGGCAACGCCCACCTCCACGAGACCACCCGGCTCCGCGAACGCTGGATCGAGGGAACCGCCGCCGTCGCCACCGCGCTACTGGCCGGCGACAACGCGGACGACGCGCTCATGACCGTCGCCGAACAGGCCCGCATCCTCGCCGACGCGGCCGCCGGCGTGGTGCTCCAGCGCACCGAGAACGACGGAATGGAGATCGTCACCGCCTCCACCCACGACGACCCGGCCGACCTCGTCGGCACCGTCATCTCCCCCGGCGCGCCGGTGCTGGAGCAACTGCTCGGCGGCGAACCGGTCTTCATGGACGACGCGGCCACCGATCCGCGGATGACCACGCACGCGCGGCACCGCTTCGGGCCGACCATGCTGCTGCCGCTGCGCAGCGGCGGCACGCTCATCGGCACCCTCGTCCTGCCCCGGCACCGGGGCGCCCGCCCGTACACCCGGGCGGAGCGGCTCCTCGCCGCGCAGTTCGCCTCGGAGGCCGCCCTGGCACTCGTCCTCGCCGGCGCCCAGCACGACCGGGAACAGCTCGCGGTGTACGAGGACCGCGACCGGATCGCCCGCGATCTGCACGACCTCGTCGTCCAGCGGCTGTTCGCCACCGAGATGATGCTGGAGTCCACACTCCGGCGTGCGGCGGAGGCCGAGGCCGGTGAACTCATCGGGCGGGCCGTCGAGGAACTCGACTCCACCATCCAGGACGTACGCACCGCCATCTTCGCCCTCCAGCAGCCGCCCGCCGCCGCGCCCAGCACCTTCCGCGGCCGAGTACTGCGCGAGACCAGCGGGGCCGCGGTGCTCCTCGGCTTCCCTCCGTCGGTGCACTTCGCCGGCCCGGTGGACGCGCTGGTCGGCGAGCCGACCGCCGACCGGCTGCTGGCCGCGCTGCGCGGCGCCCTGGCCGCGGCGCACCGCAGACCGGGGGTGTCCGCCGTCGACGTGGAGATCGAGGCGGACGCGGCCGGGGTACGGCTCGTCGTCACCGACGACGGAACACGGGACGACGGCGCCCGGGGCACGACGGTGACGTGGCACGCGCCGCTGTGAGGTTCCGCCCGGCGCGGCAGCCGGTCACCGGTCAGGTTGGCCTGGGGGCACCTCCCAGCGATAGCTGGGGGAGCGTCCTGCCTCAAACTCCCCCAGAGGTGCCCCCAGGACGGACGCGGGGGGCTGCCGTCGCCGGGTGCGGCTCCGTGGTACGCCGGCCCGGGATGCTCCCGGTCGCCGAGTGCCGCTTCGGGGGTTGCTGCCGGTCTGGCATTGCTGCCGGTCGCCGAGTGCCGCTCCGAGGTGCGCCGACCCGGGATGCTCCCGATCGCCGGGTTCGGCTGGGGTGCCGCTTCGGGGGTTGCTGCCGGTTGCCGGGTGCGGTTCTGGTGTTGCTGGTGGTCTGGCGTTGCTGCCGGTTGCCGGGTGCCGCATAGGGTTGCACGCAGTGCCGCCGATGACGAGGAGTACGCCGCGTGTCCGTTCTCTTTCCCGCTCTGCACGCTGCTTCCGGTAACGAGGCCGTGAGGTTCGGTGACCGTGCGTTGAGCCACGCCGGGCTGGCCGCCGCCGCGGGTTCGCTCGTGCCTCGCCTCACCGGCGCGGGGCGCGTCGCGGTGTGGGCGACACCCTCGCTGGAGACGGCCGTGGGAGTGGTGGCCGCGCTGCTGGCCGGGGCCGCGGTGGTACCGCTCAACCCGAAGACCGGGGAGCGGGAGCTCGCGCACATCGTGGCCGACAGTGCGCCCTCGCTCGTGCTGGCCGCGGCCGGTGAGCGGTTGCCGAAGGCGCTGGGCGGTCTGGAGCGTATCGACGTACCGACAGCCGGGCCGGCGGTGGAGGTGCCCGCCGAACCGTCGGCCGAGGCCCCCGCCTTCGTCGTGTACACGTCCGGCACCACCGGCCCGCCCAAGGGCGCCGTGCTGCCGCGCCGCGCGGTCGTGGCGACGCTGGACGCGCTGGCGGAGGCCTGGCAGTGGACCGGGGACGACGTACTGGTGCACGCGCTTCCGCTGTTCCATGTACACGGTCTGATCCTGGGCGTGCTGGGCCCGCTGCGGCGCGGCGGATCCGTGCGTCATCTGGGCCGGTTCAGCACGGACGGCGTGGCGCGGGAGCTCGCGGCGGGCGGCACGATGCTGTTCGGTGTGCCGACGATGTATCACCGGCTGGCGGAGGCCCTCGAGGACGACCAGGAGCTGGCCAAGGCACTGGCGGGGGCCCGACTGCTGGTCTCGGGTTCGGCCGCGCTGCCGGTCCACGACCACGAGCGGATCACGGCCGCGACGGGCCGTCATGTCATCGAGCGGTACGGGATGACCGAGACCCTGATGAACACCAGCATCCGCGCCGACGGGGAGGCCCGCCCCGGCACGGTCGGACTCCCGCTTCCCGGTGTGGAGTTGCGGCTGGTCGACGAGGCGGGCGGCGAACTCACGGCGTACGACGGGGAGTCCGTCGGCGAGATCCAGGTGCGCGGTGCGAATCTCTTCACGGAGTATCTGAACCGGCCCGATGCGACGGCCGCGGCTTTCGACGGCGACTGGTTCCGTACAGGCGACATGGCGATCCGCGACCCGGACGGCTATGTCCGTATCGTGGGTCGCAAGGCCACCGACCTCATCAAGAGCGGCGGCTACAAGATCGGCGCGGGCGAGGTCGAGAACGCGCTGCTGGAGCACCCCGGGGTGCGCGAGGCCGCTGTCACGGGCGAACCGGACGCGGATCTGGGCGAGCGGATCGTCGCCTGGGTCGTGCCGGCCGATCCCGCGGCACCGCCGTCCGCCGAGGAGCTGGCGGACCATGTGGCGAACCGGCTCGCCCCGCACAAGCGGCCGCGCGTCGTCCGCTTCCTGGACGCGCTGCCGCGCAACGACATGGGCAAGATCATGAAGCGGGCCCTGCACGACGTCTGACGACCGAAGCGCTCGGTCGCATCGACCATGACCGAGCGCCTGACCCGCAGGTCCCGACCCGGGTGGACCGGGCCGGGACCTGCGGGTCAGGTGATGGACGCCCAGTTCTTCCAACAGGTGGGGTCCCCGGAGCGGAAGCCCGGGGGGCTACTTCACCACCCGACGGAGAACGTCGCCACCCAGCCCGTCCTGGGGCATCTCTGGGGGCACGGGCAGGTCAACCAGGCACGGGCGTTTGCACCCGCGCGCAGACACCGCGTCACGGCTGCGGCGACCTCGCGTCGTAACGGAGGAACCCTCGCCGTCCGAGGGCGAGCAGCCCGACCGCCACCACACACGCCAGCCCGCCCCCGACCACGGCCACCGCGGGCGAGGCGAGATCGGCGACCGAACCGGCCAGGAAGTCCCCGGCCCGCGGACCGCCCGCCACAACGACGATGAAGACGCCCTGGAGCCGGCCGCGCATCTCGTCCGGCACCGCGGCCTGGAGCATCGTGTTGCGGAACACCATCGACACGGTGTCTGAGAAGCCCGCGAGCGCGAGGAAGAGCAGCCCGAGCCAGAGTTCGCGGGTCAGCCCGAAGACGGCGATCGCCGCGCCCCAGCAGGACACCGCGAGGACGACGGCGAGACCGTGCCGGTGGATCCGGCCGAGCCAGCCGGAGAAGACCCCGCCGAGCAGGGCGCCCACGGCGGGCGCGGCAGCCAGCAGTCCGGCCGTCCGGGCATCACCGCCGTACCAGAGCCCGGCAATGGCCGGGAAGAGCGCCCGCGGATGGGCAAGGATCATCGCGCAGAAGTCGGAGAAGAACGTCATCCGGAGATTGGGCTTGGTGGCCAGGAACCGCAGCCCGTCCAGGACCGACGCCCGCTTCGCCCCTTCGGCGCGGTCGGGCAGCATCGAGGGCAGCCGCCACATCGCGTACAGCGCGGCGGTGAAGGTGACGCTGTCGATCAGGTACGCGGCCTGGTAGCCCCAGAAGCCCACGACCAGCCCGCCCAGCATCGGGCCGACGAGGAAGCCTGAGGTCGTGGTCATCGACTGCAGCGCGTTGGCCGCGGGCAGCTGCTCCGGCGGCAGCAGCCGGGGGATCATCGAGCTTCTGGCCGGGGAGTTGAGGGCGGCGCAGACCGCCTGCAGCGCGACGACGGCGTACAGGAACCAGACCCGGTGGAAGTCGGCGAGCGCGCCGGCGGCCAGCACCACGGAGAGTACGGCCGAGCCCGCCGCGCTCCACAGGCCGAGCTTGCGGCGGTCCACGGTGTCGGCGACAGCCCCGCCGTACAGGCCGAAGAGGACCAGTGGGACGAGGGAGCAGAGGCCGACGAGACCGACCGAGAAGCTGGACCGGGTGATGTCGTAGACCTGGAGGGAGACCGCGAGCGAGGTCATGCCCTGGCCGATCCAGGAGATGGTGTTGCCGACCCAGAGCCTGCGGTAGTCGGGCGAGGTGCGCAGCGGGGTGAGGTCGGCGAGTATCCGGCGGCTCTTGGCCGGCGCCTGGGCCTTCGTCCCGCTCACAGCTCGAACCGCGGCTCGGGCCGCTCCCAGGTGACCTTGGGCGGTACGGGTGCGACGGTGCCGGTGCGGCGGGCGCCCGTACGGCGGTAGAACTTCTCGGCCGGCGGGTGGGACACGACACGTACATGCGGGAGTCCGGCCTCCCCGGCGTGTCCGAACATGTGCTCCATCAGGAGCCGCCCGATGCCGAGCCCCTGCGCCTCGTCGGCGACGAAGGCCGGGTCGAGTTCGGCGTCGTCGAGGAGCAGGACGTAGAAGCCCAGCACCCGCCCGGCGGGGTCGGCCGCCTTGTACACCGGGTGGCGTTCGATGGAGTCGGCGGTGACGCGGTATCCGGCGACCATCGGGGCATATCGCCCCTCGTAGGCCCGGGAGGCCTGCACCAGCGCGGTGAGGGCCTCCGCGTCCTGCGCGGAGGCCCTGTCGATCAGTGTCGTCACCATGCGGAGCAGCATAGGGGCGGGGTCGACAGTGCCCCTTACGGCTGGAGTCGCACCACCTGCGGGTCGTGGTCGCTGGTCTGATCGGCGAACTCGGCGTTCACATGAACGATGTCGTAGTCGAGCGGGCCGGTGGCCGTGCTCAGCACATCGCCGACGTCGGCGACCGGGAAGGCGGTGGTCAGCAGGGACTCGACCTTGACCCGGCCGGTGTTCTGCGAGGTGTACGAGCCGTAGACGGTGCCGCCCCGTGGGCTCGGGTTCTCGGCCGGCTTGGCGGTGACGAACAGCTCGGCGTACGGGGTGGTCGCGCCGACCACACGGGCGTTGGTGACCTGGACCCGCATGCCCTCGAGGGACTCGTACCGGTCGAGCGCGTACGTGGACGGGGCGAGCGTCAGCCCCTCGATGGAACCGCCGCCGGCATCCGGAGCGTAGGCACCCGGGACCGAGGCGGCGTCCAGCACGAAGGACGCGGGCAGCGCGTTTCCGGTGGAGAGGGTGGAGACGATCTGCGGCGAGCTCAGCTCGGTCAGCGACTGAACGCCGCCGGCCTCCCGGGTAGTACTCGGTGACCCGGCCGGTCACCGTCACCTTGTTGCCCACCTTGTGGAGGGGGCGCTGGAACCGGTGAACGCGAAGATCGCCTCGCTGGTGGCGGGGTTGCCGTCATCGACCGGGTCCTGGATCCAGTAGCCCCGAGAGGTGCCGGTCGAGCGGATCGCGGTAACAATGCCGGTGTCGGTGACCGACGAACCACTTTAGGGGGAAAGGCGCTTGGTGCTCTGAACCGCCGCGATGGTCGCGGTGGCGGCTGTTGCAGGCTGCGGTACGGACGGCCGCGGAGCCGGCACCGGTCCCCTGGTACTCCGGGAGTACGGCGACGGGGGCCAGGCACAGCGCCGGGGTGTCGTCGATGTGACAGCGGGTCAGCAGCGCGTGACCGACGAGCCTGCCGTCCTGGTCCGTGACGACGATGGACAGGCCGTCGATCCACGAGGAGTCGGCCCGCAGGGCCTCGACGAGGTCGGCTTCCAGCGGGGTGTCGAAGGCGGCGAGGTCGGTCTCGCGGATGGCGGGGGTGTCGGCGCCGGTCTCGGCGCGCGTGATCCAGTCGGTGCGAGTGCTCATGACAGGATGAGGATCCGTTTCGTGGTCCCATTGTGTTGCGGCAGCAGCTCTGGGACCCTGGTGCGTCTCGTGCCGCCTGGAGTCACAAGTCAGCAGTGGTGAGGATTCGATACATCCGAGTTGGCCGCAGCGCGGAGTTGGCAGCGGCATCGTCGGCGACCTCGGGGTCCGGGTCTGATAGCAGCTGCTCCAGCAGCGCATCCGTGATGTTGGGGTGACGAGCAACTCCGCGGCGCAGGAAGGACTCGGCAGCAGCGGCGAGTTGCTGAAGGGCTGTCACGGGTAGGTCTGGGTCTTGCAAGGCGACGTGGCGCACGTTCGGGCTCGGTTCGTCGGCGAACGTGCGCAGCCGCGGTCCACCATGTCGCGGACGAAGTCCGCGTACGCGTCACGGATCGCCGGATCGGGATGCTCAGCGATCCTGCGGCACATCGCCGGGGAGAGCCGGTCCCCGTGAAGGCGCACCGCGGTCTCGCCGTCGCCGTGCGCCAACAGAGCCTCGACAACGGCGTCCGCCAGCCGCCCACGGCGCAGCAATATCCCGTGTCGGCCGGCCGCGTGTGCGGCCAAGCGCACCAGGACGTCCTGAGAAGCTGCTGGGTTTCGCCCCAGCCCGGACAGTTGCGGATGATTGAGGCTCACCATGCGCCCAACATAAAGGGCCAGCGGGTCCCACTGAAGTCCTTGATCGAACACTTCGCGAACGCGGCCACCCGGTCGAAGTCGAGCACCTCCACATCCACCTGCCCCGTGTGCTGAAGACGGCACCGTCGCCACCGTCGCAATGAGCCCCTCAGCTTCCGTCACAGCCTTCGAAGCAGGACACGATGTTGTTCCACATGAAGGGGTCCTTCCGGCCTGGCTCTCCTTTCACCCAGCCGAACACCGCTGCAACCACCTTCTCGCGCGAGACCGTCCGGGTCTGGAAGTGCTCGGCGGGAGCCCCGTCCCGGTACTCCAACTGGAAGGTGTTGTCCTCCCACCAGAGGACACAGGCCCGGGTCGACGGTTATCAGCGTCACCATGTAGCACCAGGTAGCACACTCCGGCTACCGTAAGGACATGACCGCGCAGCCCGAGATCACCCAGCGCGACCTGCGCACCAGGTCCAAAGAGATCATGGATGCCGTCCAGAGTGGCCAGTCCTTCACCGTCACCCGGGACGGGCACCGCATCGGCGAGCTGATCCCCCTGCGTCGGCGTCGGCGCTTCGTTCCGCGCGGCGAGTTCGTCGCCATGTCCCGCACCGCACCCGACATCCCCCTGGACGCCTTCCGCGCCGACCAGGACGCCGCCGCCGAGCAGGAGATGGACGACCCCTATGCCCGGTGAACACCAGCAGGGACTCCTCGACACCAACATCATGATCCTACGCAAGTGGATCAACCCCGAGGAGCTCCCCGCCGAGATGGCCATCACCGCCGTCACCCTGGCCGAACTCTCCGCAGGCCCCCACCAGGTTCGCAGCAACGCCGAACAGGACGACTACGACGAACACGCCGAACGCGCCCGCCGCACGGACATCCTCCAGCGCGCTGAGAACGAGTTCGACCCCATCCCCTTCGACGCGGAAGCCGCGCGCATCTACGGCCGGGTCTGCGCGGCCGTCATCAGCGCCGGCCGCACGCCCCGGCGCCGTATCGCCGATCTGATGATCGCCTCGATCGCCATCGCCGAAGGCCTCCCCCTGTTCACCACCAACCCCGACGACTTCAAGGGCCTGGACGACCTCCTCGCCGTCGTCCCCGTCACCCGACCCACAGTGCTCCACGACCGGTAGTGGGATGCCAACGCACCCCGCCGCACCGACCTGAAGATCGTCCAGGAGATGCTCGGCCACTCCATGATCACCCCGACCGCCGCTACGTACACCAGCATGGCCCCTGCCCTGTCCCGGGCCGCCGCCGAGGCCGCCGCGGCAATCGGCCCGCGGAACGGCCACAAGGGCCCGAGGGCGGCTCTCCGCGTGATCGACGGCACCGGCGGGCAGGCCGCCTGATCGTGCGTCGCCACAGCCCCGCTCACACCTTCCCGGCGCCGCGTTCTCTGTGAGTTCTCGGAGACTGCGACATCCGGGCCAGAACGGGCAGAGGCCCGCCGGACAAACGTCCGGCGGGCCTCTGCCTTGATCGCCGCAACCAGCGTCTCCGCTGATCAAACCGTTTCTGCACCACTGTGCAGTGGTGGGGCGGGTGGGACTCGAACCCACGGCCGACGGATTATGAGTCCATCGGAATCTGTGCGCCTCGGGTTCCAGGAAGATCAATCTAGCCCGTTTTGGCTGGCCAGGCCTCCCTTCGAGAGCGCAGGACTCCAAGGGAGGTTCTGTCTTTACTCAGGCTTCCGTCCCCGCTGTGTCCCCATCACGTCCCCTCGGCACGCTGACAGAACTCCTGGTGAGAGGCCTGCAGGGCGCCGTGGTGCTGCGGGGTCGGCGAGCAGGGCCAGCCGGAACTCGCGTGCAGCGGATTGACCTTCCGACGCACGAAGGCCCTGCCCCCAATCGGGTGGGGTCAGGGCCTCAAGCGAGCCACGGCAGTCGCTGCCGGTGCTGCAACGGTAGCCGTTCCACTTGCCCGCGTCCCGGTTTCTGGGTTTCAGCTGCCTGCCCAGAGCGGGCTGCGGGCTTGGAGGTCACTCCGCGCCAGCGGGTTAGGACTGGCCCTCGGGGTGTTTGTCGCGCTCCTCGAGAACGAGGAACATCAGGTGGTCGGGGTCCAGGCCGTCGTCCAGAAAGCTGTGGAGAAGCCGGGCCATGACGTAGGAGGCATCGATCGCGAGTGCCGCGTGTACGGCGATCGCTGCGCCGTGCCGTTCGCCTGCAACGAAGTGGCCCCAGGCGGCGAGGGTGTGAAGGGCCGGGGTGTAGCCGGTGTACCCGGTGGTTTCGCAGCGCGCGATGGCATGGTGCCACAGGATGCGGGCGTTATTCAGTTCGCAGGGGTAGATGAACGCCATGGCACGGTCACGGGCGATGGGGTCGGTCAGCCCCATGGTGATCCGGTGAATCGTGGCGTCGTCCAGGCCGCTGGGGTCGTCGTCGTTCTTAATGACGTCGTGGATGAGGCGGATGGTGTCTTCGCGCAGAGCCTCGCGGGTCGGTATCACGATGCAGTCCTCTCGCCTCAGGCGTTGGTCTTGGCGGGCTTCTTGCGGGCGCGGCGCGCCTTCGGCTTGGGCGCCGGTTCGGCCTTGACGGTGGGGGTGTCGGTCTCGGTCTCCCAGGGGCGGTCGCCGACGTGTCGGGGCTTGCGGTCGACGGCGGGCAGGAGGTCGTGCTGGATGCGCTCGGCGATGACGTCGGCGGGGTCCTGGTCGTCGTCGACGGAGGTGAGGGGTACGGCCATGTTCCAGGCGTAGAAGGTGCCTTCGGTCCACTGCTGGCTGTTGGGGTTGTACGCGGTCCCGGTGCAGTTGAGGGCGAGCTGTACGACGGCTCCGGAGAAGAGGGTGCGCAGGGTGATCATGGGCGCGGAGTCGCCGTCGTGGATGAGCATGGCGGTGCCGTCTTCGCCGCCGGGGGGCAGGATGCGCCACTCGGGGCCGAGGGTGCGGGCGATGGCGTCGGCGGTGTCGCCGAGGGCGCTGGTGGTGAGGATCATCTGGTTCTCCAAGAGGTTGCAGACCTGTGGGGGCCGGGGTTGGCCCGGCCCCCACGGGGGTTGATCTCGCTGTAGAGCTCGATGCGGTCGTAGAGGTCGCGGCCGGAAGGAAGCGTGCTGCCGAAGCGGACGATGTGTACGTCGGTCTCGCCGTGCTCCGGATGCTGAATCGAGAGCTTCGGTGTGGCCGCCTGCCGGGCGCCGAGCGGCCGGGCACCCATCAGCGCCCGGCCGGCGACCTCAGGGGCCCCAGATTTCCGCGTAGGCCTCGATGAGCTCGAGCAGCTTGGTGGTGCCGATGGCGCCGTAGGTGTAGGTCCACGTGTCGATCGGGCCGCACGTGGGGTGAATCAGGGAGATGGCGATCTTGATGTCGCCGTCGCCTCGCACCTGGGCAAGGGTGATCTTCAGACGGTTGGGGTTTCCGCCGAACCGGATGTAGAGGCTGTCACCGAGGGCACAGGCCTGGACAGGCTTGGGGTCGCCGTCACAGGTGTCGGCGAGGCAGTTCGCAACGGTGTTGAGCAGTCGGGTGTACATGGACCCTCCCCTTTGGTTGGGCGAGGGGCTTCCCCCTCGCTCTGGTTATATTTTATTACACGTAGAGGTGAAGATCAACTCGTCTGGCGACATACCCCCAGGTCAGGCGGCCTGTATGCCCTCGCCCGCCCTACTGATCAGGCGCTCCGCCTGCGCCAGTGCGGCCGCCGTCGCCCCCGCTGCCACGATGCGGTTCCGGTGCTCGAAGATCGCCCGCTGATGCCCCAGGGCCCGGCTCGTCATATCCCCCTCGGAGAGGGTGTTGCCACAGGCCACGAGGGCACCGGGCCCGAGGTCCCAGATGATCGTGTTGACCGCGGCTCCGGCAGCGGCGATGGCGTCCAGCTCCTGGAGCATCCAGCCGAAGTCGTGCGGGTCGCGCTGGTATTCGCGCAGAATCTGGGCGGCCGCGCGGAACATGCCGCCTGTACCGCCGGCGGGCTCGTAGAAGCGGTGCATGCGGTCGAGGTCGCCCTCGATGAGCACCCGGGCCATCATTTCGCAGACCTCGGGCGGGGTGTGGTACTCGCCGAGTCCTGAACGGGACGAGTGGTGGCGGAGCTTGGTGATGGTCCAGGACATGAGGTCGGTCTCAGACCGCATGTAGGGGTCGCTGTCGCCGGTGTGCTGCAGGACACCGTGCTTCAGCGCGGCGTCGGTGACGGCCTTGATGGCGCGCAGGGTCGGCTCATCGTGGTTCTCCTCGGTCCAGCGGAAGATCGGGGCCGCGGTGTCGATGAGGTCGGGCCGCTGGAGCCAGTTGGCGGCGACGACTTCACCGAATCCGGCGGGGAGCGCATCGGCAGGCTGGCTGGCGATGAAGTCGGCGAGCGCCTGGGCGTGGCCGGCGCCGTCGCTCTTGATCGGCCAGAGGGCGAGGGCGGCAACGATGCCGACGGGTATGTCCATGCGGCTACTGCCGTGGGCGCGGTACCACGCGTCGGCGATCGCCTCACCGAAGTCGACGCCGCTGGTGCGCAACGTCTGGAAGTACGGCTTGCGCCGGGGCGGCTGTGCAGGTGCGGAAGCGGGCCTCGCCTCGGCATGCGGGGCGGGGGTGGACTTGAAAGTGGCGGGCACTGGCGCCGGTTCGGGGGTGTCCTGGGCGAAGAGGTCGAGCTGCTGCATGGTGTCCTCCGGGCATGGGGCCGCCCCCTGGCCTGGGTTGTGAGGGCCGAGGGGGCGGCGTGGTGGCCGAGCGGGTGTCAGTGCTTGCCGTGCGCGCGGGCGCGCTGGGCGGTGAAGTCGGCGAAGTGATCGGCGACGACGTCGAGCGCGGCGTCATCGGCGGCGTACGAGCGAAGGATCTGCTCCTTGGCGTCCTCCGCTGTCGGCGCGTCGATCGCCCAGTAGGGAAGACAGTCGCTCCAGAGCTCACCGTGGAGTGCGGCGCGTTCGTCCTCGTCAGCGGGTTCTTCGTGGACGTTGAGGATGTCGATGCGCCCGCCGCTTCCTTCGGTGAAGACGACCCACCAGGTCTTGTCCATGTCATGCCTTCCGGGTGAGGCCGGGGCCGCCGATCGGCGGCCCCGACGCAGGTAGTTGGTCAGATGGCTCGGGTGTTCCAGGTGAAGAGCGAGTCGAGGTGCCAGGTGCTGCCGCCCTTGCCGTCGTCGCCCGGGCGCAGGACGCGGATGGTCTCCGCCTCGAGGACGTAGGCCCACTCCAGGCCGTGGCCGGCGCTGTCATCGCCGTAGACGGGCCCGGTGTCCTGCCGAAGGGTGCGGCTGTGGCAGTAGCACTCGCCCGTGGGCCGCTTGTAGTGCGGAATGCTGCTCCAACCGGTGTGCTCGTCGACGAGCTGGCGTATGGCGGCCTCGGTGTCGCCGTGGTGAATGAGGAGGTGGAGATGGCGAAGGGCCGGGATGCGTGTGGCGGGGTGGCCGTCGTAGTGGACGTAGCGGCCGATGAAGCCGCGGGTGGGGTGGGGGCGGGCGATGACGGATCGTGTGGCCATGGGGTGTGCCTCCCGAGGTGGGCGGGAGGGGGCTTCCCCCCTCCCTGTTGGTTATATTTTATTGCATTACTGGTTGGAGATCACCCTCACCGCTGAGAAAACTTGACCAAAGCCCGGAGTTTCCACAGGTCAGAGATCTCAGGGAGGGTCACCACCAGGGCCGTCGCATTGTCCGGCCGGTCGTAGAGCAGCGCCGCAGCTCGTACCGCGTCGTCGACGAGCAGCCCTGCCGCATCCCGCTCGTCCTCGCCGAGCAGCAGGGCATCGAGGCTGCCGGGTCGCTCTCCGTCCTCAAGCGGTTCGTAGACGCCGTCCGTGCACAGCAGCAGACGACTGACCTGGTCGGCAGATTCGCGCCACCAGCCGATCTCGCCGTAAAACTTGGCGAGGTGCGACATGACCCAGTGCCGGTCCGCGTCGTCGACTTCCATGCCGCGGTCGCGCTTGTACTGGGCTGCGTTGTGGTCGCGGGTGAGCAGGCGGTGCATGCCGAACTCGTTCACCTGGTACGCGCGGGCATCACCGCACCAGGCTGTGGTCAGCGTGTTGTTCGCCTGGTCGTACACGACGACGACCGCGCAAGCAGTCGGCTCGTCCGCCCACAACTCCCCGTCCGTCCACTTGGGCATCTCGGCGAGGCACTCGCGGCGGATGTCCTTGAGGGCGCCCACCGGGTCTCCGAAGCGTGCGGCGGCGGCCGCCAGGCGCGGTGCGTAGTGGCGGGTCCACTCGCGCACCAGCGGGGTGTCGCCGACGCCGTCGAGGACGACGTAGGCCCAGCGTCCGGCGGGGCGGTGGTGGTAGATGGCCACGGCGTCGCACTGCTCGCTGCGCCCGCCGCACTGCTGGGCAAACGCTGCGGTCGGGCGAACCGTGGTGCGCACGCCAACTGCGGCGGAGATGGCCTCGAGGTCGGCCGGGCTCCAGCTGGGTGCCTGCGGGGTGGCGGCGAACACGATCGGTCCGCGCAGCTGCGGGGGCCGGCTGCCGCCGGTGAGCGCCCTCCACGCATCCATGGCGGGGGTGTTGATGCTGTGCTTCCAGCCAGCGCGCGGGGCGTGGGCGGTGATCCTCGTGGACAGGCGGTGGGTGATGGTGCGGCCGGGCGCGGAGCCGAGCAGCTTGTCGAGCTCGGCGGCGCGCCGCGTCGGGGCGGCGGCAAGGTTGAGCGGATCGCAGGCGCCGTTGAGGTTGATGTAGACGGCGTTGGCCAGGCGGCGAGTCATGGGGTTCTCCAAGGGGTGGGTTGAGGGGCCCGGTCGCCGGGGTTGTTGTCACCCGGCGGCCGGGCCGGTCCGATGGGATCGGTCAGGCTGCTTCGCGCAGGGCGCTGGAGAGGGCTTCGGCGGTGTCGCGGACGTTGCCGGTCAGGCTTCCGAGCTCCCCTGCAGTGTTGGGCAGGCCGAGCAGAACGATCGGGCCGTGCAGCTGGTAGGGCAGGCGGCGACGGGCAAGGGCGGCGGCGAGGCGGGTGGCGTACGGGTTGGGCGGGAGGTCGCGCGCGCCGGTCTCGTGCACGATGAAGCTCGCCCCGATCGCGACGCCGTCACCGTCGGTACGGCCGTACTTGGCGACCTCGACGAAGCCGCCGACCTGCTCGCGCAGGGCGCGCGCCTGCTCCGCAGTCTGGAGGGGGAGCGTGAGGCGGGTTGTGGTGCCGTCGGGGTCGATGCGCAGGGCGTCCAGCATGAAGGTCTCCAAGAGGCTCCCCGAAGGGGCCGGTCGTGGGTCGGGGCTTCCCCCTTCCTTGTGGTTATATTTTATGTCATCGAGTGGCGAAGATCAACACCTATTGCGGAGAAACTCCACGCCTCGACCGCATATCCCCGCAGGTCAGCAGCTATCTCCCTGTCTCGGTGGCCTCCTGACGGCGGGCCAGAATGGCCTCGCGGTCGGGCCACTTCGCCTTGGTCAGCCGCGCCCGCTGCGCCGAGGGCAGCACGACCAGCGGAGCGCCGAGCCACTCCAGGCCCGCGACGCGCAGCCACCAGGCGTCGCACTGGTCCCCGCCCTTGTCGTCGGCGAACTCCACGCCGGCCGCCAGGTATGCGGCCGCGGCCATCTGCCCCTTGTCGGCACGGCCGTGGTCGCAGGCGTACGACTTCAGCGTGGCCGGCACCACGAGGGCGTACGGCACGCCCGCGTCGATGAGCTCGGCCTTGACGACGCCGTGGACGTGGGCGGTGATGCCGGCGGCCATCGCGTGCTTGGGCAGGTCCTCGATGACCGCGAGGTGCGGCCGGTGGTTGGTGATGGCGGCACGGATCTCGCTGCGGATGATGAGGAGGCGGCGGTCGCCGTCCGCCGCGCGGGTCTTGATCCGGCGGGTGGTGCCGTCGGGAAGGCACATGCCGGTGGAGGTCAGGGAGAGGTCAAGCCCGAGGACTCGAGGGCGCGGGCCCGCCGCCGACCATCCGGCCGGGGCGGGAACCTGCTCGGTGGTGGCGGTCACCGGCTGCCGCCCATCCAGTCGTCGGGGAGGGGTGGGCATTCCTCCAGCTCTGGCCACTCCAGGCGCTCGCCGTTGGTGTCGGTGTCCCCCGGCGGGTCGGCGGGCAGCTGCGCCGTGAAGAAGCGATCCACGAGCCCGGTGGGCTCGCAGCCGGCCACCGCGGCGAAAGGAGCGGCGCCCGTGAGGTAGGCGCGGCGCGGCAACCAGTGGGTAGCCGTCACCCACGCATGGGCGGTGTCCGTGTCGCAGCAGTCGAGCTTGCCGCCGGTCTCCACGGCGATCACATGGACGATGGCGAGGAAGGTGCGCTGCGGTGTGTCGGCTTGGTCCGTGGCGGCCGGAGGTATGGGCTCGTTGGTCATGAGGGCTCCTTGTCGGGCGGGGTGATCAGCTGGGTGGCCAGGACTTCGGCGCGGGCCAGGCGCAGCGCGAGCGAGGCTGCGCGGCCATGCGGGTGAGGGCCGCCCCCGCTATGTCCGGGGCGGCCGTCGTGCGTCACGAGCTGGCCGGGCAGCAGCCCCAGTGCACGGTCCGGCCGGTCAGGCTGTGGCCGTACTCGCCGACACCGGGGCACTCGGTGACCGCCGAGGTGTCGGGCTGGCAGGGGACGAGGTTGGAGTGGGCGTCCTTGCCGCAGCCGCAGCGGTATCCGGTCGGGTCATAGGCGAGCGGGTCGGGCGTGGTCTGGTCGGTCACGGGTTTCTCCGCTTGGGGTTGGGCCTGGGCCGCCCGCAGAGCGGCCCAGGTGGGGCGGCTACAGGTAGGGGTGCGGCTGGGCCGTGGGAGCGGTGCCGGCCACGTACTGAGAGCTGACCCATGCCAAGCAACCGATGGCCTTGCTCACGGTGCTCCGGTCGCCGTGCGCGATGGTGTGCCACAGAGCGAAGGCAGTCTCGTGGTCGTCGTTGGTGATGGCGGCGTGGAAGCGGGCGGCCCACAGTCGGCTGCGGCCGTTGTGGCTGGTGTCCAGGGCGAGGGCGGGATGGACCGTGAAGAAGGAGTGTTCGCAGGGCCGAGCGAGGCGCATGAGAGATGCCGAGGTTTCGGTGATCGCTACGGCTACCTCGTACTGCCCCTGGCAGTCGCGGCCGTTCATGAGGTTGGTGATGCGGCGTGCGGCGGCAGGCAGGTTGCGGCGGCCGATGTGGTGGACGGCCTGTTCGGCTCGCTGGATCTCGTCGTGCTGGAGCATGTTGGTGGTTCTCCAAGAGTGGGGGCAGGGCCCGGCCCCGGATGGGGCCGGGCGTGGGGTGTCTAGAAGGGGGGCTCGTCGCTCACGGGCCAGCTCGGACGGCGGGACCGGTGGGGCAGGGGCAGAACTCGCCAGGTGACGTTGGGCTCCCAGCACGGGCAGATGATCCACTCGGTGCCGTCGTACTCGCCGGTCTCGGGGTGGCCGTGGTCCTCGTTCCAGCCGCCCTCTCCCCGGCACTGCGTGCAGGCCGGACGGGGTGTGTCGGTGAGCACGAGGGCCGGCCGGTCCCAGCGGCCGTGCAGGCTGTCTGCGGTTGCGATCCTCAGGCGGAGGCGTAGCGGGATGATCCGGCCAGGGGTAAAGCAGGGGCAGTCGATGATGCCCGGGTGCCGTTCTGGGGGTCCGGCGTAGGTTTCCGAGGCATCGCCTGTCCCGCTGCACGACGCGCAGTCGGGGTGCGGCTCGTCCTGGAGCGTCAGGGCGAAGGGCCGCCACCTGAGGCGAGTAATCGGGAAACGCATCGGGGTCTCCAAGAGGGTGGGTCCGCCCGCCGAGGGGTGGACCCGAGGGGTGGTCAGGCGGTCAGGTTCAGCAGGTCTTCGCCGTAAATGGCCTCGGCGAGGGCGGAGACGAGGACTTCGGCAGCGGGCGGGGTGACGGCATTGCCGTACTGGCGGACTTGTTCGCGCCGGTTGCCGAGGACGGTGTAGTCGTCGGCGAAGGCCATGCCGCGGCCGATCTCGTCGGGGTTGAGCATCCGCAGCAAGCAGTCGTTGATGTCGATGGCGGGCGTGGGCTCGGTGGTGACCAGGGCGTGTCGGTCGACGGTGGTGACGGTGCCCATGGGGTCGGTGACGGGCTTGGCCTGGCCCTTGCCGTAGTAGGGGACGAGGAGGGCGTCGGTCTCGCGGGTGGTGCGGGTCCGCATCGGTTCGCTGACCGGCTGTGCCGTGTCGTTCCAGGTGCCACCGACCGGGACGAGCATGGGCGGGGTGACGAGGGCGTGGTGGGTGCCGGAGGCGGTGAAGGTGGCAAGCGGCTCGTCGACCCCGCGCGCCTTCTTCTCGGAGCCGCCGCCTCTCATCTCGGCGATAAACGGCAGGAACTCGGGGGCGTAGGCGATGCCGGTCTCGTTGCGTGTGGTGATGGTGCGCATCGGTGCTTCGTCCAGCGCCCACGGCTTCTTGCCTTCGCGGCCTTCCATGGGCACGGCCATGGGGCGGCCGGCGTAGCGGTCCAGCCCTGCCTGAATGCGCTGGAGGGTCTTCTCCGCGAGCGGACGGGAGCGGTCGCCGACGCGGGTGCCGAGGACGTTCCAGTCGATGGCGGCGGCTGCCGGAAGTACGGCCGGTTCGACGGTCTTGCCGCAGCCGGTGACGGGGCACACGTAGAGGTACTGGGCGCGGTAGCGGCCCCACTCGGCGCCCTTGAATGCCTGCTGGGCTGCGATGACCCCGTGGTCCGGGCAGTGCGCCTCGGGGCTGAGCCACTTCTCCCAGTTCGGTTCGCGGCCGATGCTGGCCAGCCAGTAGACGATGTACGCGCGGTCGCGGGATTGCGGGGCCTTGGCGGTGCCGAAACGCGGGCGCAGGTGCATGGAGTTGAGGTAGACGATGCGCATTTCGTAGCCGAGGGCCCGTATCGCCTGTGCCCATGCGTCGAACAGGATCCAGTTGCGGACGTCGACGACGTTCTCGGTGACGCCGCCGAGGACCGGCTTGCCGCGCAGGATCATCGCTTCGAGGTAGCGGGGGACGTCCCACATGGTGGCGCGGGAGCGTACGGCGGCGGCGTCGGGCAGGATCTCGCCGAACAGGTCGGGCTGGCGGTCGGCGTCGGTGCGTATGCCGCGGGCTATGGAGTGGTTGGTGCACTCGGGCGACGCCCACAGCAGGTCGGTGCGCGGGTAGCGGCGGAAGTCGATCTGGCTGATGTCGGCGCAGTCGTGCTGCACGGCCGGGAAGTTCTCCGCGTGGGAGGAGATCGCGAGGTCCCAGTGGTTCGCAGCGATCTTCACTTCGACACCGGGCACGCAGTGCATGCCCTGAGAGGAGCCGCCGGCGCCGCAGAAGAAGTCGGTGACGGTGAGCATGGTGGGTCTCCAAGAGGTCAAGTCCGGCCCGCCGCCTGGGCGGCGGGCCGGATCGGGGTGTTGCTAGGCGGCCTGCGCCGCAGTGGTGAACTTCCGGGCCTCGTTGAACAGGCCCATCGCCGAGCGGCAGCTGGGGCAGGGCTCTTCCCCGTAACTCCGGTGCTGGCGCCATCCGGTGTCGGTGCCGCACACGGCGCGCAGCTTGGACTCCTCCAGCTCGTCCGGGTCGACACCGGGCGCCTCGGCGTAGACGCGGCCGCTGATCCACAGCCGTCCTCCGGCAACACCGTCGAACGAGGACTGGGCGGGCTTGACCAGCTGGATGCAGGCGGCCCGGAAGGGGCAGAAGGTGCACGTCAGGAGCTCGTCGCCGGAGGCGAGCACGCGGGCCTGGTGGCTGGTGTTGCGGGTGCTGGGCGCGTGGACGAATTCCTCGCGGCCGCCGCACGGTGCCTGGTTGATCCAGGAGGTCACTGGTCGGCCTCCGGGTCGTATCGGTGGGCGACGGTCAGCGCGGTGACGGTGTACGGGGTGAAGCAGTTGCCGTTGTCGGAGGTGAACCACAGGTGCTCGATGGCGTCGTTGCCGCGGTTGGGCCTCCACAGGGGCTGGCCGCCGTCGAGTCCCGTGCTGTTGAGGAAGTCGTCCCAGCCGTGGGCTTGGGCTTCGCTGCGGGTGGTGTAGCGGCCGAGGGTGATCGTGCCGCGCTTGACGCGGTAGATGGTGAACTCGCCGGGGTCCGTCTCGTAGCCGGTTCGCCGTTCGGTCCACTCCGGCATCTCGAACTCGTCGACGTAGTGGGCGCCCCACTGGGCTCCCGGCTTGTCGTTTCGGGTCCAGCCGAAGGCCACCAGATGTCCGTCTTCGGGGTGCCGGGTGGTGTATTCGGCGCGGAAGGTGTGGACGTGCTCCGTGCCGCCGAAGACCGTCTGGAGCTCGTAGACGCCGCCTGCGCGCATGACCGTGGGCTCGCTCTCCAGCTCGGGCGCCAGGCCGTGCTCGGCCAGGCGCTCTGTCACCAGGTCGGCCAGGTGGTCGCGGGTTGCGTGCTGGGACAGGTCTGAGGTGGCTTCGCGGGTGTACTCAGTGATCGCAGTCAGGATCACGTGGTGCAGGTCGGGAGTCGTGGTCATTGCGGTCTCCAAGAGGTTGCAAAGGCAGTTCAGTTGGCGCGGTGCCGCGCGTGATGGCGGCCGCAGGTGGTGCAGCGGCGGACGGGGTCCCGTCGGCGGTCGACGGCGACGCCGACGACGAACGCGGCGAGCACGGCCAGGCCGAAGGCGATGACGATGAGCAGGGCGGTCAGCACCAGGCCACCCCCAGGCGGTCGAGGAGCTCGAGGACTGCACCGAGGAGCGGGCCGCGGTCGAGGCCGTTGGTGTGGTCGGGGCCGGCGTCGCTGGAGTCGTACAGGACCTCGTGGACGGTGGGGTTGTCCCGGTGATCGCGGGAGAGCACCCAGCCGTTGTTGGCGTCGGGGTCCATGGCGAGGCTGTGCTCGGACGCGAGGGTCAGGTGCGTGCCGTCGGGCAGGTCGGCGTAGATGACGAACTCGCCGCCGCAGGTCTCGATGTCGGTGGGGAGGCCGAACCGGCGCAGCGGGGTGATGACGCGGGAGTAGCGGGTCCACAGCAGCTGCCAGAGCGGGTCGTTGACCCGTCCGTGGTCGGGCATGGGCGCGGTGGCAACAGGCACAACATCCTCCAAGAAGGTTTCTGAACAGTACAGAGTTCTGGCCTATCTTTTCCAGAGGTGATCACCTTGCGGCGAGCGAGCATCGACGGGTCACCCATGCATGGGCTTACCAGCCAACCCCTCAACCTCTTAGTTATATCTTATGGCCATCTGTGGGGAAGATCAACACGACGTCACACAGTCGTGACCTGCTCACTCGCCCTGGCTGCGCCTGCAGCCTTCCTCAGGGCTCTGCTCCCGGCCCCGGCGCAGCGCCTCCCGCGCCGCCCACTTGGCCACATCAAGCTCGTCCGCCCTCACCTCGGCCCGCAGCTTGCGCATCTCCGACTCCTCGTGCCAGTTCTCCCACCACTGGCCGTTCGTCTCGCGTGCTGCCGCCTCGTTGGCACGCCGCTGCCGCTCCCTGGCTGCCCGCGGCGTCGTGCCGCAGGACCGACAGTTCGCCCCGGGACGGGTGCGGTGCTTCGGGCAACCGCTGGCCGGCGCCTGCTGGTTGGTCTCTGCGGGAGCGGGCTCCCCCGCGGCGTCAGCCGTGGGGGTAGGGGGGCTTGAGGAAGGAGGAGAGGAACGGAACGAAGGAAAGGAAGGGGTTTCCCCGGCGAAACCCTGGGGGTTGCCCCCGGGAAACCCTGAAGGTTCCCCCGGCGAAACCCTCGCCTCCTCGGTTGAGTCGCTCTCTTCAGGGTTCCCCTCGCGAAACCCTCGCTCATCCGCGCTGGTCGCGGCCTCACTCGCCGGAGCCTGGCTCTCCCCAGCCCCGTGGTCCGGGTTCCGCGCGGCTTCCTCAAGCTGCCGCTTCTGTATGTCCACGTACGTACGGGCCGGCGCGGCAGGCTTGCGCCGAGGCTTGTCCGGCTTGCGGGCCAGCTTCGGATTCGTGGGCCTTCGCCGGAGCTCCTGCAGCCGCTCGTCGAGCTGCTCGCGCTCCGGAGTGATGGGCACCCCGTCCGGGAAGATCCGGTAGGTGGCAGCGCGGCCGTCGCGCGCCGCGTTGACGCGCTCGATGAGCCCCTTGGCGACCAGGTGCGTCAGGACCGTGGAGACGCGTTTCTCGCCGACGCCGACCCATGCGACGAGGCGACGTTGGGTCGGTGTGGACAGCCGCGTGTCTTCGTCGGCGGAGTCGGCGAGCTTCATCAGCGCCAACTTCTCGGTGGGGTTGACGACCTCGGGCGGCAGGTAGGCGGCGGCGATCATCAGGCGGATGGACACAGGGACCTCTCGTGCGGTGCAAGGGTGGGGCGGGGCGGCTATGCGCCGCCGCGCCCCCGGACCAGGGCGCGGCGGCTCACGGTGGTGAAGGAGCAGGCGGTCAGGGCTGCTTCGCGGGCTTGACCTTGATGGCGCGCGCCGTCTTCTTAGTGGTCGCCCTCATCGGGACGCCGAGCCCGGCCTCCTTGAGCAGCGCCTCCATGCGCTTGAAGTCGGGGCCAGCCAGCTCGGGCACGTCCACCCCGAGCGCGTCGAAGCGGTCGATCATCGCCTGCTGGTCCACCTCGTCGACCGGGTTGCCGCCGGTCCACTTCAGCTCGTTCGCCCCGTACACGCCGGGCTTGGAGTCGTCCAGCATCGTGCGGGCCTTCTTCTTCAGGCGCTTGCCCTCGGTCTCCAGCTCGTGACCGCGCACGTAGTCGGCGAGCGCCGCCTCCCGGTCGGCATCGTCGTGGACGAGGACCGTTTGCACGGGCGCGCCCGGCACCCGGGGCTCACCCCAGCAGGCCGTGCGGAAGACGCAGTGGTCACAGATGGCGTCCAGGCCCGGCCCGTCGAACGAGCGGCGTGCCTCCTCCGGGTCGGCGCACTCGACCACCCGCTGCACCCACCAGCGGGCCCGCGTTGCCTCCATGGGGTCGAAGGGGAACTCCTGGATGTGTTCTTCGCCGTTGTCGCGGTTGACGAAGCGGAACCGGATCGCCTGCACGTCGATCGGCCCGAGACGGGCGAGGTACCGCTGTCCGGGCTTGTCCTCCCAGCCGACGGTGCGCAGCAGGTCCGCGTACAGGTACACCTGCCGCAGCTCGGCCTCCGAGGCGCCGTAGCGCAGCACCCGGTCCCACACGTAGGTGGACTTGGTCTTCACGTCCTCCACCGTCACCACAGACGCGGGGGACTTCGGGCGCAGGCGCTTGGGCAGCCGGGCCGCGGTGACCTCGTCGATGTGCACCGCGTCGATGTGGCCGCGCACGTCCGCGCCGACGACGCTGGTCTCGATCAGCCAGCCGTGTTCCTCCTTGGCGGCGGCGAGCAGGCCCTCGTGCGCGTACGTACCGAGGATCGCTGCGCGCTTGTCGCTCGTGTCGGTCGGCTCGGTCCCCGCCAGGATGTACGCGGCGCGGCGCTCACACACCGTGTCCGAGGCGCCGAGCTGGCGCTGAAGGGATCGGGGGCGTCTCGCGTCGATGGCGTGGGCGGCCGGCCACAGGGACGGCGTGCTCTCCACAGGCTGTGCGGTCATCAAGGTCTCCAAGAGGTCTTCCAGATCCCCGGCACCCGAGGGGGCACCGGGGCTGCGGGGCCGCCCTCAAGCGGCCCCGCAGCGGCGGTGCATGGGTGGTCAGCTGCTGTAGGGGGCGGTCATGCCGCGTCCTTCTCGGCCTTGGCCGCGGCGGCGGCGCGCAGCTTGGCGGCCGGGTCGTCGGCGAGTGCGTCGTCGGGGCCCTTGCGCGGGTGCTCGATGTCGGTGACGCGCTGGGTGATGGCGGCCTGCACGGTGGCGGCCTCTTCGCGCGTCAGGCCCGAGTCCTCCGGCCGGGTGGCATGCCACAGCGCGGTCAGGGCGCCCTTGTCCTTGGCCTCGGCCACGCGGTCCAGCCACGGCTGTACGCGGTCGCCTGCGAGTGCGGGCATGACGCGGGGCTGCGATTCGACCGAGCAGCCGAGCCCGTCGAAGACCAGGCCCTCGATGGTGAAGTCGGGGACGGTGAGCGGCTGTCCGGGGCGCACCTGCAGCTTGAGCGAGCGGGCCTTGATGACCTGGGGGTGCTCGTCGCGCTTGAGGCGGACCCACACCGTTGCGTCGTAGCCGAGGTCCTTCTGTGCGCTGACGCGCCAGTCACGCAGCACGCGCCCGCGGTGGTCCTTCACCGGCTTGCCGTCGTCGCCGATGGCGGTGATCTCCTTGCCGCGGGCGAGGAGGACGACGATGCCGGAGAAGGTGCGCAGCAGGTACATGACGCGCTGCCAGCGTTCGTTGGCGTCGTTCCACAAGTTCATGGGGACGTCGATCTCGGCGTCCGGGTCACGCTGCAACAACTCGGCTCCGCGCTTCGAACGGCGGGCGCGCTCGTGCGTCCAGTTCGTCAGCATCCGCCACAGCGCGGAGGCGGAGTCGATGGTGAGGACGACCGGGGGCTCCTTGGCGGCGGCAGCTCGGCGGGCCTCGGCGTGGACGGCTTCGATCTGCTCGAGGATGTCGCGGTAGGTGCCGTCGTGGTCGATGATCAGGTAGTCGGCGCCGGGGATGGCGGCGTACTCGTCGGCGCTGCCTTCGTCGAGGTCGATCCAGTACATCTGGCCGATCCGCTCGGACGCGCTGAACAGCGCCGCACCGTAGGTCTTGCCGCTTCCCTCCTCGCCTTCGATCAGGACGAGCGGCCAGGGCACGATGCCCGTGGGCTTGCGGGTCTTGAGCTTGGGGCCGGCCGGGCGGGCCGGGGTCTGCTTGCTCAAAGCTCTCTCCAAGAGGCGTTCATGACGGGTCAGGCTGCGCGCAGGGCGCGCAGTTCGAACAGGCCGCTCCACTCGGGGTGGCGGTCGACGATCAACCGCACATAGCGGGAGCGGTAGTTGTTGTTGAGCCGGAACTCGTCGCCGCGGGTGGCCTCGCCGTAGCGGTAGCGCAGGAGCTCGAAGAGCATCCCGATGCCGATGCGGGTGAAGCCCTTGGCGATGGCGTCGCGGGTCAGGCTTTCCAGGTGGCGGAGCACCCAGGGGTTGAGGTGGTGGAACGCCTCGAACTGGGCCTGGATGGACTGGCCGGGGACGTTGGCCGGGGCGACGAGCGGCGCAATGTCGTCGAGGCCGGGCAGCGGCTGCGCAAGGTGGGTCACGACTCCCCCAAGGTGTGTAGTTGTTCCCCATACTGTTCTGACCTACCTTTCGATCGCAAGATCCTTCCGGGATTCGCGAGGAAGGGGTGGATTCAGAGAAGGCGCAGATGGCGCCGGGAGGTGCGCTTCGCGCAGTCGGCGAAGTGATGGTCACTGCTGCCGCAGATGCAGGGCTCGACGCGGTTGACAGAGGCGATACCGTCGAGCGCGGCGAGGAGCACGGTGGCACGCCGGGGTGCGCCACCGGTCTCGACGTAGACGCGGAGTGCGTCGGTGAAGATCTTCAGGTCCCAGCCGGTGACGGCGGCGAGCGGGCGGCCGTCGGCCTGTTTGGCGATGCGCATGAATCCCCCTTCAGGATCCCCTGTTTGGATGGTTATATCTTATAGCAGGGGGGTGGGGAAATCCACTGTGGAGACCGGAGGTTGGTCCTACTTAGCGGCCCGTCCGCGCGGAAGAATGCATGAGCCCGGGCCCTCGTACCGCCGCTCCCGGATGGCCGCCTCGACCTCGGCGTCCACAACCCAATCCTTGGTGCGCGACTTCTCTCGGAGCGCCGGCACCACGTCTGCGACGAAACGGTCCAGCAGCCACAGCGGCGCACCGGACACACGCCGGTCCGCCTCGCCGAGCTGCCCCTTGCTGCGGTACATCGCGCCGGCCTGGATGCGCGTCACGTGCAGCAGCTCGGCGATCTCCTGAAGCCCGACCAGCGGCGGCACCTCGGAGACGTCGTCCGCCCAACGCCCGTGCTCCTGTTCCGCGATCACCGCCTTCAGCGCCGCCTCATCGGGTGCGCCGGCGTGCCGACGAGCCTCGGCGAGCGGCCAGTACGCCTTCCCCGAGATGATCACGGCGTTGCTGTAGTCGATGTGACCGCGCTTGACCCACAGCGACACCTGCTGCGGAGCCACCCCGCACACGGCCGCGAACTCCTGCGTCCCCGCCAGGTAGGGGATCACCTCATCTGACATCCCGCACCCCTTTACTGTTCGACAACGCACGAGTGAATAAAATATAGCCGCCGTGGTGGGCATGGCAGGGCCAGTCGCGCTACGCTGGAGGCCTCCAAGAGGTCGAGGCCCCCACCAGCGGTGGGGGCCTCGCCGTCTTTCCGTCTACTTCGCGTCGTACGCCGGGGGCTTGGCGTAGCCGAGCAGCCACCCGAACCGCGGGCTGGCGTGCTCCTCCGCAAGCCGGAACAGCGCGTAGTAGACGACCGAAACCACCGGGGTCAGGACCCCGGTCAGCGCACCCTCGTCCAGGTGCAGGCCCCAGGCTGCTCCGACCGCGATCAGCCAGCCGACCAGCGCCGGCACCCCGGTACGGATCAGCGACACGTACAGATTCACTTCCTTGCTCCTTCTCGTGGCCCCGCGCCGTCGTAGGGGGCCGCATGGCCCTGGGTAAGCAGGTCGTCGTTCAGGCAGGTCATGGAGCCGCTGTAGACCCGCGCCAGGAGGCGCCCGTACTTCTCGCGCCGCTCGTCGGTCTCCACGGACACCGCGCCCTCGGCGCGCTCCACCCAGTCGCGAGTGAAGGCCTCCGCTGTCCCTCCGGCCTCGGTGCCGCGCTCCGGGCAGTTCAGGCCGAGGAGCCGCACCCGCTGGTGCAGCAGCAAGCCGAAGCCCAGACGGAGCTCCACGTCCAAGGTGTCGCCGTCCACTACCTCGAGGACACGGGCCGGGATCAGCTCCACAGCCGCCGCCACGTCTCCGGGCCCGGGTAGCCGTCCGCGTCCAAACCGGTCCAGCCCTGGGCGCGCTGGAAGTCGGCTACGTTCAGCCGGTCCGCCTCACCCCAGGTTCGGGACGGGCCCACCCGGTAGTGCCTGCCGAAGCCCTTCCTCACCAGATGCTTGCCGAGCAGCAGGATCGACTCGTTGGACTTGCCCGGCCCGAACGCCTGGGCGCCGGGGTAGGGCGGCGGTATCGGCTTGGGCGTCGAGGGCTTCGCCGGCGAGGTGCCGCTCGCGGGCGGCTTGGCTCCGCCCGTCTCATCCTCCTTGATGAGCTTGGCGACACGGGCCCGGAAGTCGTCCATGGAGAAGCCCCTGGGGTCGATCTTGCCGGGCTGCCACTCCAGGTGGCCGATCACGGACCGCTCACTCCAGCCGTGCTCGCGGCACAGCGCGGCCGCCCAGCGTGCCGCGGCGTCCAGTTGCTCCTCCGGCCACGGGTCTACACCGTCGCCCCGGTTGATGAGCTCGGCACCGTAGAAGTGCGGGTTGCCGTCAGCGGTTGCGGACCGGTCGGCGGGGAGGATGGTCTCGGCCTTCACCGCCGCGAGTACGCCCGCGTCTCCGCGGCCAGCGTGGTTGGCACGGCCCCAGCCCACCAGGTGGCAGGTACCTTGCTTGTCGATCACGCTGTGGCACAGCGGGCCCGGAAGATCCGAACGGCCGTTGTAGCACATGCCGACCATCTGGGCCTGGGACGAGTACGGGCCGGTGTGGTGGATGATCACGCCGTACACGGGGCCCCACGGACCCATGTGGTTCCGGTTATGCGTTTCCCACGAGTTGACCTCGACCACATCCATGCCTGCGGCCCGTAGGGCGGACAGGGCGCGAGTCGCTGTCAGAGGTGTTGCCATCGGGCGCTTCCAGCTTCTCCCCCGCGCCTGGTGATGGTGAGACTGAGCCTACAGTCCGAGCTTGGCAACGATCGCGGCCACAAGGACCCCCACAACGATCGGCGAGATCAGGGCTGTGAGCGCCAACCGACGGACAGCACGCGCGTCTTGGGCCTCGGACTCCCGTGCCCGCTTCACCTCGGCAAGGTCGTCCTCGATCGCCTTGAGCCGGATATCGTCGGTGCGCCGATCCGCGTCGTACTCAATCTTGGTGACCATTTCGGCAAGGCGTGCCGTGAAGGCCGCGAAGTCGGCGCGGAGATCGTCGCGCATCTGCTGCATTGCTCGCAGCAGTTCCCACGGGGTGGGGTCCTGGGTCGGCGCGGTCACGTCGCTCCTCCACACAGCAGCCCCACGCCACCGATCAGTCTACGGACAGTCCTTGCGCAGGCTGCTGCTGCGGGCGGTGTCCGCAGGCCCAGTTCCACAAGCGGCGAACAGCGGCGAGGACCAGCTCGTCGGTGACCGCATTCGGTGCAGCGTCCGGGTTGGCCGGGTCGTAGGCAGCCTCGGCAGCTGCGGCCACGGCCGGGTCGGCCGCGACGGCCGGCGCGTATCCGGCAGACGCGAGGTCCGGGTTGTAGACAACGAGGGCCAGAGACTCTCTCAGCCAGTGTCCATCGGTAGCGGGATCCTCCGCGAAGACTTCGCGGGCGACGTTTGCGCATCCCATGTGCACTCGGGTCTGGAATCCTTTGTGTGCGGCGAGGCTGTGCATGAGGGAAAGGGCGGGCATCAGGGCTCCTTCTACTTGGTGTAGGTCACGCGGAGTTTCGGCGCGTACGTTTCTCCGTAGCCGCGAGCACGGCCGTAGTAGGTGCTGGAGGAGCTGTTCGGGTCGAGAGCGATACCCCGCCAGGACGTGGAGTCGAATATGGCAGTGATGTCGACCCACTTCCCAACGTTCTTCCCCCAGTCCACCGTCTGAGACTCCGCATCACAGGAGAACGACGACGGGCGGGACGTGTGCTTGTGGGCCTTAATGACGGCCTTTCCGCCACTGTTGTAGAACCAGTGATCGAAGTACAGAAACACCTCCGCCTTGATGATCGTGGCCCCTGACAGGTCGGTGGCCAGCGACGACGGAAACCCAATCAGTGATGCCTGGATTCCGTTCCCAGAGCTGTAGTAGCCCTGGTAGCACTTGTTGCCCCAGTTGTTGTTGTACGAGCTACGTTTCGAGTACGAACCGGACCATGCCGCGCTATATGTCTTCTGGTATTTCTGCGGTGGAGGTATGGAACTCGCGCCGCCGTTGTTGAACACGCCGGTCTCGGGGAGAGACGGACCAATGTCCTCGACATAGAACATTCCTCGATACGCGCTTGCGCCGAGCATCTTCAGAGTCTGACCAGACGGCCCGTTTTGATTCCTGAAGGAACAGAGAACCCGGTGCGTTCCTGCGCCCCAGAGCGATCCGCCTCGCACGTCTTCCATGCGGACACGGGTAAGCAGATTGGACATCGGGTAAATGGCCGACTGTACCTGTGGTGAGGACAGGGTTGGCGCCGCTGCGCCCCCGTCGCGCAGATAGAGGACGGCGTCGCCACCGACGGCGGAGGCGGAGGCGTAGCAGTCCAGGACCACGCGGTACAGGCGGGCGGGGTCGGCGGTAAAGGCCAGCTCAAGCAGGCCCATCTCTGTGTTCGTGGTCGTCACGGAAGTGGACAGCAGCCTCCATGCGACGATGCCGCGGCTGGAGTCGGCGAGAAGCGTCTCGATGGGGTCGCCGCCAACCGTCAGGCGGCCGGCAACCGAGAGGTCCGCGAAACCTGCGGCGCCGCGGTCGTCGATGGTGGCAACGGGCACGCCATCCGTGGACAGGGTCAGGTATTGGGGGCGGCCGGTGACCAGGGCGACAGCTTCCTCACCGTCTGCGTCGAGCAGGCGCAGACCCGCGGGTGATATCTCGGCGCTCCCTCCGGCGGTCGAGGAGGACAGCACTGGGCGGCACTCGATGTTGTCCCACCAGGCCGCGCCGGTGGCCGCCGCGGCGCCAGCCCTGGCGCGAAGTTCAAGCGCGGCGTAGGCGGCACCGTTCGGGGCGAGCACTTGGCCGGACATTCGGCGCCAGGTGTTATCGGGGGTGGGCTGGTCCACCGAAACGATGCCGTCGCCGCCGAGCGGCTGCTTCGCTGCGTCGTACCAGCGCATCTGGAGGCGGAGGCCTCCGCCCACGTAGTCGCTTGTGACCTTGTAGTCGCCGCCGAGCCAGTACCTGTCGCCGGCGGTGATGGGCATCATGCCGTAGCGCAGGTAGCGGTACTGGTTTGCGGAAAGATTTCCGTCCAGCCAAAGGGCGTTGGATGAACCGTTGCCGCCGGACTTGACCGCCACTCCGTCGACACCTGCGATGCGTTCGGCCATCAGGCCTGTCTCGAACGAGGGGTCCGGAATGATGTTCCCGTTCGCGCCGAAATAGAGGTGGTCGACCGTAACCTGACCGGCTTTGATCTTCGGGCCGGTGACCGCCGCCTGGGCAAGCTTGGTGTCGGTGACGATCCCGTCGGTCAGGTCGTCGCCGTTCGCCTTCCGGGCGGCTGCGGGCACTGCGGCAGACGGAGTGCCTGGAGTGCCGGACGTATTCACCGCAACGAGCCGGACCCATACGTTGTCGTACGAGGCAAGGGCGATCGTGACCGAGGCGCCGGAGGCAGCTTCGATGGTGGTGGTGGGCCAGCGCACGTCGGGCATACCGATGTCATCCGGCAGCAGGTGCACCTGTACCCGAGCGAGGTCCAGCGGCGCAGCCGGAGCGTCGGCGAAGGCGCCGTCCCAGGTGATTTTCAGCCCGGCAAGCGACGGCTCCACTAGTGGATCGGTGGGCATGGGTGGCGGCGGCCCGTTGACCGCAATGACTCCTGTGGTGCCATCGGGCTGCTGACCGACGATGCCCCGGATGCCTCCGTCTTCGTCATGGATCTCGATCGCGCCGTTTTCGATCGACGAGTAGGCAAGCTGGGCGGTGCGCGAGGTGCGAGCGAGCAGTCGCTCGACCTGGGCCAGGCGCGCGGCGAGATGGGCGAGGGTGGTCACATCAGCCTCCGTAGGTGAATCGGTCGGCGCGCTGCAGCTGCACCACTGCCTGCTCCTGCTCATCACCCGTAGGGGGTTTGAGTTGCCAGCCGACGATCCGACCCCAGCCGTCGAACTCCGACCACTGGTCGTGGACGCGGACGCGGACGTCATCTCCGATCTGCCATGAGCCGATCCGGGCCGCGGGGTGGTCGCGGACGACGATCTCGGTGACCTCGCCGATGACCTGCCGGGCGGTGCGCTCCGTGCGGGCACGGGTCGCCAGCCGGTCGTTGCCCTTCTCCGAGGGGAGCTCGAGGAGGTGTTCGAGGCGCAGCCGACTGTCGCGGACTGCGTCGATAGCGCGGCGGCGGCTGCGGCCCTCCCCCGCGCCGAGCGCGACGACGACCTGCGCGTAGCTGTCCGCGTCGTACTCGACTGCAACCGTCTTGGCGACGTTGATGCCGGACGTGAAGCTGATGTCCGTACGTCGTGTCCCGAGGCGGGGCCACCCGATTCGGACCCGAGTGGCCGGCTTGCCACCAGTCCAGGCAACCGACTCGGTCCATTCGGGGGCGGACTCGACCGCGGTCATGTCATCGATGACCTGGCCGAGGGTTGGCGCCTCCCACCAGTCGACGGAGTACGGCTCGGCAGTCGTGCCCACGGTGGCCTTCGACGTGGTGGAGTCGACGACCACCCTCAGGTCGCCGTCCGGCTGCTCCTGGCAATACGCCCACACATCACGGATGACCTTGCAGGGGTCGGCATTGACGTAGGGCCCGCGGCCGTTGAGGTTGCCGTGGAGGTCATGGCGACGGTGCGGGTAGGAGCCGACACCGGCTGCCTCGACGCGCAGCTGCTGCCCTTCCGGGTCAGCGCGCCACACGATGCCGCCCCACAGCAGGGTCCCGTCGCGCTCCGAGAAGATCAACGTGTTGCCCGGGTCGAGTTGGGCGCGCGCCAGGTGGGCCAGACGCGGCTCGACGACCGCGGTCAAGCTGCCGGGGCCGTTCAGTTCTGGGCCGAACTCGACACCGCTCAGGGGCAGGTCCCAGGCCAGGATGTCGCCGGTCAGAGCGTTCTGTGTGAGGTATCGGTAGGACGGCATCAGATGACGCCCTCGGTGAACTCCACGTCGCAAATGAACGTCGTGGCGCCGTCCACGGCCAAGTCGCCTGTCTCAGACTTGTACATGTACGTCTCGGTATAGACGGGGACCGTGGTTCCGCGCAGGGACGCAGGTATGGCCAACGAGTCGGCGAACACCACGGTGTTGCGGCGGAAGCCGCTGCCCTGGTCGTCGTCAATCGCGATGTGCTGGCCCGCGGTGGTGCCGATGACATTGCGTATCAGGGCGAAGACGTTCGCACGGCGAAGGGACAGCCCGGTGATGGTCGTGACGATCTTCGCTGTAGCAGCCCACGGCGGTACGGCGATGTTCCAGCGGGCGTTGGTAGGCCAGACGTGCCATTTGTTGTCGGAGTAGCCGAGGGTGGACGACGCTGCGGGGAAGGCGGTGTTCAGCGTCCGCTCGCGCCGGGGGTTGGCGATGACCCGAAGGTCCTTGATCATGGCGTCGGTGATGGTCGCCGTTTGGGCGGGAATGTCCAGGCGGGCCAGCGGTACGGCCGTCATTCCGGCCGGCGCGGCCGTGGTCGTTGCCGAGACGCCGCTAATCACATGGAAGTAGCCAATGTCCTGCGTGGCCGGGTTCCTGGTTCCCTCGTACTCGGGGTCCTCCATGCGCAGCACCAGCAGGTCGGACCGGGCCGCGGCGCCGGTCGGTGCGATAGGCACGGTCGCGTCGCCGACGTTGTATTGGGTGTAGGAGCCCTGACCCCAGGCCGCGCCGCGCACGACTGCGGAGCCGTCGCCGACGCGGACCCCGGCTCCGGGGGTGGCCAGCTGCCGCACCTTGAGGTCGTTGCCTTCGGTCACGCCCTGTGAGCCACGAGACATGTCGCGGATCATCATGCGCAGCGCGCGGGCGGGGTGGGTGCCGCCGTGGACCATCAGCGGGGGCTGGATCAACGCCATTGGGGTGTGCTCCTTACAGGGCCGTGTACGCGTCGCGCCATGAGACGGACAAGCGTGCGGTGTTGGTGTAGTCGGTGGCCGTCCAGCGCAGCTCCGAGCGGCGGGCGGGGGCATCCGGCTCGGTGCCGGGGATGGTGAAGAGGTCCAGCCGGGAAGCTGAGGTGAGGGCGGCGGAGGCGTTGCCGGATCCGTTGCGCAGCACCCAGCGGGTACCGGGCCGTGTGTCGATCTCGATGCGCTCGCCTTCCCCAAGGGTGAGGGCGAGCTCCAGGACGCGGCCGGTTTCCACGATCCAGACCCGCGGATTGGTGACGGGCCCGGTGATCGTGATCGTCGGCCAGGCAGGAAGGTCACCAGAGTTGGTGACCCAGCCAGGGCGCTCCTGGGGGTCAGCGACGCCGGTCGTGATCGGGGCGACGAGCGGGGCCTGGAAGCCCTGACTGTCCTGGGAGACATCCAGGGGCAGGACAAGGGTCTGCTGCACATCGTCGTAGAAGCGTGGGTCGGTAGCGGCGAACTCCAGCTCGAGGGGGATCCAGCCGAAGATGCTCTGCGCCGTGCTGATTGCGTCGGCGCGGCGGATCCGCCCGTACAGGCGCCGCACGCCGCGGCCGGGCCAGCGCAGCCGGAGTACGGCCAGCTTGCCGGCGGTCTTCCGTATGGACGGGGTGCTGGCTACTTCGTGCAGCCGCGCCAGTGCATCGGCGGCCGCGCTGGGGTCGCCGGGGGTGCGGATGGCGGCTTCGATCCGGACGACGCGGGGCCGGTAGTAGTCGACGCCGGGAAAGGCACCGTCGTCCGTTGGGTTGTCGACGTCCTGGGTGCGTAGCTCAGGCGCGCCCAGTCCCACTACGTCGGAGACCACGTAAGGGGTGCCGGGCCCTAGGAGTAGCCCTGCGAAGTCGATCTGGTAGTCGGTGGTGAGCGTGGCCATCAGATGCGGCCTCCTCGCTGGGCGTTGCGCAGGCGACGCATGATCTCCGTGCCCACGGAGTCGGCGGTGGTCTGGTCGGCGGCGCCGTTGACGGTGACGGGCATGGAGCCGACGAGCGCGGCGGGCTGTTCGCGTACGACGACGACCTGCACGGCGCCGGCCGGGCGGGCGTCGACCACACGGGCCGGGCTGGTGCCTGCCGGGGTGAGGCGGTAGCCGAAGCGGCGCGCGACGTCCTCGAGGACGGCCGTGGCCGAGCTTCGCTTTGCGCCGCCGAGCGGGATGAACGCCTCGCCCTGCGTCTCGGGCTCAGCAAAGCGGACGAGTCCGTTGCTGGTGGCGTAGATGCCGGGGGTGAGGATGCCGCCGGAGGCATAGGCAAGGCCCTTGTTGGCCTTGGCGAGATCGGCGAGGAACTTCGTGCCCTTGGTGCCAAGTGCCGACTTGATGCGCGCGTAGGCCAGGTTGGCGATCTCGATGATGTGGTCCTCGTCCAGCTTGGTCGCCTCCGCGACCTCGTGGATGCCGGTCTTGGAGTTCTTGACTGCGGAGATGATGGCCACCAGGTCCGGCAGGTCCGAGTCCGGCAGCACCTTGTTGGCGCTCTTCGCTGCTTCGTTGGCAGCCTTCGCCTTCGACTTGTTCTTCACCGCCTCAGCGGCCAGGTCCTCGGCGTCAGCGTCGCCCTGCTCGGCAAGCATCTTCGCCAAGTCGCCGTAGCCGGATGCGGCAAGCCGCGCGAGGTTCTGCTCGAAGGCCTGCTGGTCCTTGACCGCGGCCTTGAGTTGGCTGGTGTAGGAGCCGAGCGAGGCCTTCGACGCCTCGGCGAGCGCCCGAAGGTCGGCGGCCATGGCCTTGATGTACTTGGAGCTGCCCGTGGCCATCTTCCGTGTCAGCTCGATGCCGTCCTCGCCCATGTCGGCAAGCGCGTCGGCGACGTCCTGGCCGGCGCGGCGGGCCACGGTGTCGAGGTCCTTACGCCACTGCCGGGCCTTCTTCACTGCCTTGTCAAGGTTCTTGCCGAACGCGGCCAGGCTGAACTTGCCCTTCTTGTCCTTCGAGTCCGACGCCAGGCCGGAGAGGCTGAACAGCGAGGGCGCTTCGTAGTTCCAGCCGGTCAGGCCGCCGTCGGCGTACCACCGGATGCCCTGGCCGCCGAGCCTGCGCACCGTCTCCTCGGCGATCGCCCGGGACCTGGTCCGCTTGCTCGGCGCGAGCGGGATGTAGCTCTCGCCTCCCGTTTCGGGCTCGGCCCATACCCGCCAGTCGCCGGGACGGGCGATCTGTGCGACGTGGTGCTCTCGCCGACGGATGCCGCCGCTGGCGAAGAAGTCGAGGACGCTGCCGTTGGCCTGCGGTCGCTGAATCGAGTCCGGGGTGCCGTTGGCGTCCTTGTCCCACCCTGTCCGCTTGAAGTAGATGGGGACCACGATGGGCGGCGGCTGGTTCGCGGTCACACTGACGGTGATGGACTTGCTTCCGGGGATGTTGTTGACGGACACCCCAATCGCGTTGAGCTGTGCCTCGACGGCTTGCATGTCGCCGGACAGCAGCGCCGAGGTGAGCGCGGAAGCAGCTGCCGAGCCCTTCTCCCGGGCGACCTGGGCGATGAGATCGAGCATTCCCGACCACTCAGTGTTCGCCTGCTGCCCGGCCGTCTGGAAAGCGGCCACCACCTGCGAGAGGTCGGGTGCGCTGATCGGTGTGTCCGCGCCCCACACCGCCTGCAGCTGGGTCATCGCACCTTGCACGTCGCCGTCGAGCAGGGCCTTCTTCAGGACGAGGGCCGCGTCCTTGCCCTTTCGCTGGGCCACCTGGGCGATCAGGTCCATGCCGCGGTCGAACTCGTCGCGCGCCTCATGGCTGGACTGCTTCACCGCCCGGCCGATGTCCAGCAGCGCCATCTGCTGTGTGATCTTCGCGAACTTGGACGGGTCGTTGGTCTCCGAGGCCTCCGCCCAGGCCCGCGCGGTCTCATCGCCGTACCGCGCTGCGATCGCAGGCAGCTGCTCCAAGCCCAGCCGGTATGCCTCCGTGGAACGGGCCGCGTCCTCCTGCACGATCGCCTGCATCTCGTCCGCGATCTGCGTCTTGCCCTTCTTCAGATCGGTGACCAGCTCGGCAAGCATCGGCGCCGACTCCACCCCGAGATCCGCGAAGTGATCGACGAGCGGCGAGTAGCCGGCCAGGGCCAGCTCGGAGAGGTTCTTCTGAAAGTCGCGCTGCGACTCGACCTGCTTGCGCAGCTCCTCCATGTAGCCGCGCAGGGAGACCTTCGCGTCGTCGGCGTCCTTGCCAGCCTTGCGCATCGCCTCTCCGGCGGCGGACTGGGCGTCCTTGAAGGCCCGGGAGGGGTCCACGGCGTCACCGACGGCCTTGGCGAGGGCCTCCATCTCCTTCGTGTACTGGGGGGCGCCCTTCTTGTCCTTGGGCAGGAGCATGTCCAGGTTCCACGCGCCGCCCATCACCGACTGCTGCTCGCGGATCTTCGCGTCGACGATGGCCATCTGCTCTGCGATCGCGGCTTCCTGCTTCACCGCGTCCGACCAGATCTTCCGCCGTTCCTTGAGGACGTTGCGCGCGTTACGCGCGTCCGACAGGGCCCGTTCCTTCTCGTCGGGCGACAGGCCAGGGACGAGCCCCAGACCCTGCCTGTTCAGCTGGTCAGCCTTGGCGTACAGGGCGTCCAGCTGGGCCCCGCCGCTCGTGATGGCTTCGACCGCCTCGTCCACGTCGGCGCCGATGGCCTTCATGTACTCCGCGAAATTGCCGCCCGTCAGCTGCTCGGTCAGCTTGCGGATACCCGCACCGGACTCGCCTTCCTCCCGCTCCGCCTTCAGCGCGGCCACCAGCTCTTCGGTGGCGTCCTTCGCCTTCTGCTTGGACGCGCTGTACGCCGCGTAGCCGAGCGTGCCGACCGCCAGCAGGGCAGTCAGACCGGAGACGGCCAGGCCCGCGCCGGACAGGACCGCCGGCAGCACCGCACCGCCCGACCGCGCCGCAGCGAGCTGCGTACGGAACGTCGTCAGCTGTGCCCCGACCTTGATGAATGCCGCGCGCATCAGCAGCGCAGCGGCGCCCAGCGCCGTCGTCCATCCGATGAGCGACTTCATGGGGCCCGGCAGGTCGTTGAGCGCGCCCGCAACGACGTTCATGACCTCGCCGACCGCCTTCAGCGCGGGCAGCAGCGCCCTGCCGAGGTCGATGCCGAGCGCCCGGGCCTGGTTGGCGAACAGCTGCCACTGCCCGGACGTGGTGTCCATCTGGATCTCGTATGCCCTCTGCGTAGCGCCGGCCCGCTCGACCTCGTTGGCGATCCCTCGGTAGGTGTCTGCGTAGTTCTTCCCGTCCGCTGCCGCGAGCGCCAGGACCGCGCGTACAGCGCGGATGTCCTTAAACATGCCGGTGATCGCCTCGGCGGAGCCCTTGGTGACCCCGTTGAGCTTGTTGATCACCACATAGAGGCCGTCCTGCTGCACCGCCGACGCCGTGGACTCGTAGCCGAGGCCCTTGATCGCCTCCCGGAGCTCCGCGGTCGGCTTCATCAGCCGGGTCATCAGCATGTTGAGCGCGGTGGCGCTCTCGGCGGCCGGGATACCGGCCAGCGTGATCGCGGCCAGAGCGGAGGAGAGGTCGTCAAACTCGACGCCGGCCGCGGCCGCCATGGGCACCACGTCGCCAAGCTGTTGGGCGAGCTCTTCGAACGAGATGACACCGAGGTTGACGGTCTGGAACATCGTGTCCATCACGTCGCTGGCCTGCGAGGCGGGAACACCGTACGCCTTCAGGACACCGAGCAGGGCGCGGGCGCTGGTCTCTGATGTGGTGAGGCCGGCCGCCGCGCCCTGTGCCGCGACCTCGAGGATGCTCATCGCCTGGGCGCCGTCGAACCCGGTGGAGACGATCTGGTACAGGCCCTGGGCGAGCTGCTCTGCGGTCTGCGGCAGCTCAGTGGACAGTCGAACGATCTGGTCAGTGAACGACGCGACGTTGTCGCCCGTGATCTGCTGCGAGATCGTCATGACGTTCGCCATCTCCCGCTCCAGGGCGATGGCGTTGGCGACGCCGAGGCCGAGCACCGCGGCAAGGGCGACACCGGCCTGCGCGGAACGGGCGGCGCTGGCCTGCCGGGCGGCGGCCACTTCTTCTTCGGCTCGCCGTACCGTGCGCGCCGTAGTGGCTGCGGTGCGGGTTGCGCGCTGCTGTGCATCGTTCCGTGCGGCAACCGCGCTTGCCGCACGGGCTTCCGCGTCCGCGAGGCCGGTGGAGGTGCGGGCGGCGAGCCGCGTCGCGCGGGCCGCTGCGTCCGTGGCCGCGGCGGCCCGCAGCTGCGCGGCGGCCGTGCCCTGCGTGTACTGGCCGGAGATCGCCTGCGCGCGTGCTGCGCGCTGTGCCGCCGCCGCGGCGTTCGTCGCGCCGCGGGCCTGGGCTGCCTGCGCGGCAGCGGTCATGCGGGCGGCGTTCGCGTGGGCGGCGGCGGCGCTGGTCGCGGCCGTCGCCTGCGCGGCCTGGGCGCGGGCCGTGAGCGTCGTCGCGATCTGCTGGGCGCGCTGGATGCGTGTCACCGCCTGCTGGGCCGCTGCGGCCTGCTGGGTCGCGCGGGCGACGCGGCCCTGCGCGGCCACCATTTGTGCGGAGGCTGTCTGCTGGGCGGCGGCCAGGCGCTGGGTTGCGGCCTGCATCTGCCCCAGGCGCCCAGCAGTGCCGGCGAGCTGGCCGTCGAAGGCCCGCAGTTGGCCCGCCGACTGGCGGAGCCCGGCGGCGAGCGGGCCCGTGTTCGCCATCAAGTTGACGTACAGGTTGTAGCCGGAGGCCACGCGCTACCTCTCTCTGGGCCGCAGCCCGATCTTCACCCCGCGCCCCTCGGCCCCCTCGGGAACCTGCTCCTGCTCCATCGCGATCAGCTCGCACCCTGGGCAGCGGTGTGTCTCCGAGACGTACGCGAACCGGTCTCCGCCTGCCTGCTCGTCCCACTCGGCGGCCCTGGTGCCGCACCCCTCGCACATCGTCTTCGTGTAGGCGAGGTAGGCCAGCGCCTTCGCGCGGTCCAGGGCCGTCCACCGTCCGTCACCCGCCCCGAGGAACTGCGAGTGCGGGATGCCGTACGCCGCGCACAGCTCCAGCTCGGCGCGGAACGCGGCGTCGGTGATCAGCCTTTTCCCAGGTCCGCCCTCAGCGTCTGGTTCACCAGCAGTGACATCGTGAACAAGGCCTTCGCCTCGGAGTCCGGCCAGGCGTCGAGCAGCTCCTGCGCCTCCTCCTCGCTCATCCCCTCGACCGGTCGGCCCTCCTGATCCCGCTCAACATGGCAGGCCGAGATCAGCGCAGGGGGAAACGTTTCGACGTTGTACTCCATGCCGGCGTCGGCCTGGGCCTCGGTCGGCGGGTGCTCGCGCAGCAGCTGCTCCCAGGCAGGCCTGGGCAGCGCGCGGAACGTCAGGGTGAGCGTGGCCTCGGCGAGTGCGCGCTGCGCGTCGTCGAGCGCGCCCGTGGCGGCCAGGACCTCGGGGTGGGCCTGCACCCAGTCCTCGCGTTGCTCCTCTGGCACGCCCAGTTCGATGGAGGCGGCCTGCGCCCGTGTGCGGGCCTTCGCCAGGTCGAGCGAGGCCTCGGTGACTGCCGTCTTCGCCGCCGGGTCGTCGCAGATCGACAGCGTCCGCTCCGGCAGCTTGCGGGCCCGCAGCCGCGCCATCTTGGCCGCCCAGTGGGCGTCCTTGGCGACGGCGGCGGCCGGAGGCTCAACAGTGGTGGAATGCATGGACATGCGGCACCCTCCCCGCTCAGGCGCCGGCCGTCGGCACGGCGGCGTCGAGCGTCGGCAGCGCAGTGATCGCGAAGGACACCTTGAACTTCGCCGGCTCGGTGCCCGTGGTGTAGCTCGGGCTGCGGGAGCCGACCCGGACCGGGAAGATGTCCATCGACTTGGAATCGGGCTGGTCGCCCTTGCGGAGGATCACCACGAAGCCCTCCGTGTTCTTCGACAGGAGCGTCTCGATCGTGTCCCCGGTCTTGTCTTCGTAGAACGTCAGCGCGGAGTTCTCGGCCTTGTCCTCACCCGGGATGTTCGAGGTGAACGCGGACCCCATGTCAGGGGTGTCGATCGGGGAGTTCTCCAGGCCGAAGCCTTCGATGTCGGAGATGGCGCCGGACAGGTCGGTTCCGTTGGCGGCGCCGAGCTCAGTGCGGGTCGGGATGTTGGTCTCGGCCGCGATGGCCTTGAGGAAGTAGAACTTGGTGACGCCGCGGCGCATGAACCGCTGGGTGGTAGCCAAGTGGGTGGTCTCACTCTCTGGGGACCCTGCCTCCGAGAGTGGCGCGCGCCGGAGGCCCGTCCCCGACACGTCGCACGTCATACGACAGGGGATGCGGCCCGTACCGGTGCTGGCCGGGCGTCCGCGAGGGGCCTCCGCGGTGAGGTAGCAGTGACGTCAGGACCCGAGAGAGGTCACCGTGAGGACGTACCGCTGCACGTAACTGTATACGCCGCTGCTGACGGAGACGCCTTCCTCCTTGTCCAACTCCCGTCCGATGACGGCACATCCAGTCACGGTGATCGCATTCGCGTACCCGCCCACCGTGGTGCGGGCCACCAGGGCGGCACGGACCTTGTCGGCCATCCACTCCGCCTGCTCGGCGGTTGTAGCGACCGAGGTCACCTGCAGCAGGACGCGGGCATCCGCGTCACCATCACCGAACACCGGCCCGGAGGTTGTGATGCCCAGCGGGTACAGCACGCTGTACGGCACCGTGGCCCCGGTCGGTGTGCTCGTCGCAGTGGGGGCGGTGCCGTAGCCGCAGGAGCGGCCAGTCGCGGTGGCGAGCATCGTCTGCACCGCAAGCGATACCACTCGCCCTGACACCGGCATGGTTACTCCTCGTCCTGGGTAATGCGGCTGGCGATGACGTCGGCCTCTGTGTCGTGCAGTGCGTAGCGCAGCATCCCCACCCGGTCCCACACCGGCAGGTCTGTGGGCGAGGACCCCAGCAAGAGCCCCAGCGCGCCGTCCTCGTCCACGATTTCCGCGACGAGGATCATCCGGGACAGCAGGCCATAGCCGTGCCGGTCCAAGACATCGGCGATCGCCGTGTGCAGGTCGCTGGCCAGGTCAGGCGCAGTCATGAGCCGTCACCGATCGCGTCCGCGAGCGCCGTGACGAACAAGGGCCTGATCTCCTCCACCGCCGGGCCGACGTGCGGGAAGGGCGGCTGATTGAAGACTCTTCCCAACGAGTCAGCCCCCACGAAGCCGTACTCCAGCCGCCTGGCCTGGGGCTTGTTGGTGCCCACGGTCGCGGTGACGGTCACGCCATCGGTCGAGACCTCGTGCGCCCAGCTGCGCCGGTAGTCGCCCGTGGGCGCGTTCGGCCCCGGCCTGCCGGAGGCCTTCGCCTTGATGCGGGTCTCCAGCAGCATCGCGTAGTGCTGCACGACCGCTGTGGCCTGCGGGAGCGTCAGTGCGGCCCGAGCATCCAGCGCCGCGGCGATCTGCACCGCATTCGAATAGGCGCCGGCCAGCGGGTGCGCGTTCGGATGCGGGTTCAGCGGCGAGACCATCTACAGGCCCCTCTCCTCGGGGATGGGCGGCTCCTTGCCGAGTGCCCACTCGGTGAGCTGGGCGAGCATGGCTCGCGTCAGCTCGTGCGGGCCGCCATCTTGCAGGTCATGGCGGGCGAGCGCCGCCTTCTCCAGCTCGGCCGCGTCGATCGCCGCCAGGAACGCGGCGGCGGCCTGGCCGGGGTCCGGCTGCTCTCCGACGACGACCCACGCCTCCCCCTCGAACACACTCTGTGCCGTGGTGCTCGGCGGCAGCTCCACCAGCAGCTGGGGAAACTGGCCGGCGACGTGGGTGAGGGCATAGGCCGCGACCGACGACGTCAGGTCATGGCCGTCGACCTCAAGTAGGTTTCCGGGCCCGCCTCCGGGCCCGTTCGTCTGGATGCGGACCCGCCGCACCCCTGAGGCTGAGGTAGGTGCAGAACTCTGATGTGTTATCACCTACCTCAGCCTACGCGGCTCCCGTATCTCAAGCAGTTGTCACCCAGGCGGGGTGATCTCGTCCAGGCGGGTGACTCGCACGATCTCCACCGTGGATGCCTCCGACGGGTCAAGGACCTGCCAGGTGCGCCCCGTTGTTGCCGCATGCTGGCCTGCTGCGGCAATCACTTCCACTCGGTCGTAGCGGGCGGGCACGGGCGCCGAGATCGGTGTGAGCAGTCGGTACCAGGAGACCGTGTCGTCGAGCCATTCGCGCCCGAGGACGTGCTGGGCGGTGACCTGGCCGTGGCCGGAGAGGACCGCGCCGGTCCCCTCGTACACAGTCGTGGCCGGCACCGGGCCGAGCAGGCCGGTATCCGCATCGAGGACCGGGGTGCCGGTCGGCCTGGTGATGCGGACTGTGTCCACCAGGACTTCGGACTCGAGGCGCTGCCGCTCGGCCTCTTTATCGATCGGCGTCGTCACGAGGACCCCGTGGTCTGCGTGTTTTGGTCGAGGAAGGTCGTACGGACGACGGCGAGAGTCGACGTCTGTCCGATGTCCAGTACGCGCCAGGTGCGGCCGATGGCGGCGGGGTCGGCCGCCTGGGTGACGCTGACCGTGTCCCCCCGGGAGGCCACAGGCGCATCCAGCGGGGTGAACAGCTTGTACTTCGACGTGGAGTCGTCGAAGTACGCCTGGCCCTCCAGGTGCAGGACGATCCCCGGCCCGCCGTCGGGGAAAACTCCGCCGTTGCCTTCGTAGATGGCGATGGGCGGGCCGGGCTCGTACTGGCCAGTGTCCGGGTTGAATACCGGCTCCCCCGGCCGGGTGATCTTGACGGTGTCGGTGAGGATCTTGCGCTCGATAATGTCGCTGACAGCCCCCAGAGTCAGCCCCTCAGTGGGTGTACTCATGTGTTCGAGCGTAGAGGCTGCCACCGACACCCAATCTGTTCTCCTCTCGCGGCCCAGGGCCACCCGATGCGGCGTGCCTACGCGGCCGTCATATCGGCCTGAAGGACGTCGGCGAAGTGCTCCAAGCCAACCGAGCGCGAGGCCTTCACGAGAACCACGTCACCGCTCTTGAGTAAGCCGTGCAGAACCGGCAACAGGCCGTCCGGATCGGCAGCCGATTCGATCTGCGGGGGCGAGGAGCTGAGACGCGCAGCATCGCTGAGTGCCATGGCCTCGCTGGTGGTGCCCACCGTCACCAGGACATCGATGCCCAACTCGCCGACGAGACGTCCAATCTCCGCGTGGGCTGCACGCGAGGCATCACCGAGTTCCTTCATCTCGCCCAGCACGGCGACCTTCCGTCGCCCCTGGGCAAGGGACTTAAGCGAGTGGAGTCCGGCACGCATGGATTCGACATTGGCGTTGAAGGCGTCATTGATGATCGTCACGCCATCGGCGCGTTCGAGAACCTGGAGCCTGCCGGCCGACACGGGGTCGGCGGCGGACAGCGCCTCGGCAATCTGGGCCGTGGCCATGCCAAGCGAGTGGGCAGCAGCTGCCACCGCGAGCGCATTGTGAACCTGGTGCGCACCCAGCAGGCGCAGGGCGACGGAGGCCGAGCCCTGCGGTGTGTGCAGAACAAACGTGGCGCGGCCAGCAGTGATACGGATATCGGTGGCCCGGATGTCGGCGCTGCCGCCGGTTCCATACGTCACAACGGCGGCCACCGTCCGGTGGGCCATCGCGGCGACCAGGTCATCATCGGCATTCAGGACCGCGACGCCGCCCTCGGCTACCGGAGGGAGCGCCTGAACCAGCTCGCTCTTGGCGTCGGCAATGGCTCGCCGGCTGCCGAACTCCCCGACGTGCGCGGAGCCGATGTTGAGGACGATGCCCAGGCTCGGCGGGGTGAGCGAGGTAAGGTACGCGATGTCGCCTTGATGTCGCGCGCCCATCTCCAGAATGAGGTAACGGGTGGACTCGCTGGCGCGCAGCACGGTGAGCGGCAGACCGATCTCCGTGTTGAACGAGCCCGGCGTAGCGACGGTTTCCCCATGGCGGCTGAGGACCTGCGCGAGGAGGTCCTTGGTGGTTGTCTTCCCCGCGGAGCCGGTCAGGGCGACGACCTGTGCGTTGGCGGTGCGGGTGAGAACGTGCTGCGCGAGCCGGCCGAGGGCCGCAGTGACATCGGGGACGACGACGGCGGGCACACCGACGGGGCGGGAAGCCAGGACGCATACGGCGCCTGCGGTGATGGCCTGGGGGACAAAGTCGTGTCCGTCGACGCGGGCGCCGGACACCGCGACGAACATGCCGCCAGGGTCTACATTCCGGGAGTCGCTGGCACTTTGACCGGTCACCCGCACAAGGGGGTCGGGGGCATCGTGGAGGGTGCCGCCGGTGGCTTGGGCGATCTCGGTGAGCGTCAACGTAATCACGCGGGGATCCTTCCGGCGATGAGGGGGGCGAAGGTGATCGCGCGCCCGGAATAGGAGGCGGCCACCCTGCTGAGCGGCACCCGACCATGCGTCTGGCCCCAGGCGGACGGGTCGCGAATGAGGATGACGGGGTCCGGTCCGGCCTCGTAACCGCGGGCGATGATGAGGTGGCCGCCACGGCGCCCGTCGTCGGGAAGCTGCTCAGTGACCGAGATGATGAGGGGGGCGTCAGCAAGTCGGCTCACGAGGCTGTCGACCGCAACGGGCTCGGCGCGGCCTGGCACTCCGAAGTCAGTCGCCAGGTCGGCGATGCCGGCGTGAAGCCAGCCCCGAGGGGTCAGGGCCTCGCGCTTGACGCCCAGCTTCAGCAGCTCGGTCACTGAGGGGGCCTCGCGGCCGTAGGCGAGAAGGATCATCCGTAGTGCTGCCATGCCGCACGCTCTATCCGACCACTCGATGCGGTCCCCGAGCGCCCACCCTCCGTGGAGGTCCCATTCATCGGGCTCGATGCGCTGACGACACATGGGCACATCGTGGACGCGGGACATGGCAGCACTCCGGTCGTTCAGGCAGTGGCCTCCCGCTCGGAGAAGAGGCCAGTGAAGACGGGCCTGGGCAGAGGCACATCGTACGGGGCCCGGGCCATGGCTTCGTGGAGCATGGCCACAACGACATCAGTGTGTGTGAGCCCATGCAGGGCCGCACCGACGACGAAGTTGCTGTCTCGGGACATGCCCGGCGTCGTGTTCACCTCCAGCGCGTATGCCTCCCTGTCGGTGACGATGAAATCCACCCGTGCCGCACCGTGACAGTCCAGGCCGTCCCAGAGCGTCTTGGCATACCCGGTCACGGCGGATAGCAGGTCCCCCGTCAGACCCGCCTTTGTAACCGACACGGTACCCACGGAATCGGCGTCCAGCTTCGCTTCCGCGTCGTAGAACTCGCCGGAGTGCACGTTCGTGGCCAGGGGCGGGAAGACCAGGACGCCGTTGGGCAGTTCCAGCATGCCTACCGTCACCGGCGTTCCCGGCAGGTACTCCTCCACTAAGACGGGGGAGGCGTCCACACGGGCGGCGTCCCCAAGGGCTGCCGCCAGCTCTTCCGGGTTGTGCACCAGACTCATCCCCACGCTGGAACCGCCGAGGGTCGGTTTGACCATCACCGGCCACCCCAGCCACTCCACCGGGTTGGCGGACCACACATGCCACAGCGGCGTGGGGATGCCCAGGCTCTCCATGAACCGCTTACACCGGATCTTGTCCGCGGCCACTGCAGAAGCAGCCACACCGCTTCCGCAGTACGGCATGCGCAGGTAGTCCAGCAGCCCTTGCAGCCGGCCGTCCTCCCCAAACGGGCCGTGCAGGTTGGACAGCGCCACCTGGTACGAAGCCAGCTCCTGAACGAACTGCGGCTCGCACGGATCGAGGATCTGGAACCGCGCGCCGATCTCGGTGAGTGCCTCGGACAGTGCCGTGACCGACATCTGCTCTGGCGGGCACTTAGCGGCGTAGAGCTGGTCCTCTGCGGACACCGGTCCGTAGACCAGGGCCACGTGCAGTCCCTTCTGGCTCCGCTGCCAGGTGCGAAGTGTCTCGACGGACTCCTGCACCGCCGCGATGTTATGGGAGTCGAGGAAGACGGTCATGCGATCACTCCTTCGAACGAGTGGGTGACGGGCCCACCAACCCAGAAGGCCCGTGGGCGATCGGTGTGGGGACGGACAGTGAGGGGTGTGCCGGCCTTGTTGTGCACGGTGACCGGGGCAGCGCCGACCAGGCCCCGATGCGCGGCGATGACGACGGCAGCAACGGCTCCGCTGCCGCATGACAGGGTTTCGGCCTCGACGCCCCGCTCGTAGGTGCGGATCTTCAGCTCCTGCCGACCGACCGACTGGACGAAGTTGACGTTCGTGCCAAGCGGTGCGAGCCGGTCGTGGTGGCGAACGATGCGGCCAAAGGCTTCCGCGTCGAGTCCGTCCACGTCATCGACGACAGCGACGACATGCTCAGTGCCGGTGTGCGCGGAGTCGAACCAGAACGGCCGGTGGTTCCACACAGCCTGAACGCGCCGCATCTCGACCGCGCCGACCTCGGCCGTCACCTCTACGCTCTGCCCGTGCACGAGCCCCTGGTGCTCCACGCCGGCCATCACCAGGGTCATGTCCCTGAAGTGGTGGTCGCTGGCCGCGCACCATGCGGCGCATCGCAAGGCATTGCCGCACATGGTGGCGATCGATCCGTCGGCGTTGTAGCAGGTGACCCCGAGTACGGGCGGGGCGGAGCCGATCAGGGCACTGACGACCAGGCCGTCCGCGCCGATGCCGGTCCGCCGGGCACACAGGTCGCGGGCATCATGCGACCAGTCCTTTCCCAGGACCCCGGCGGGGCCAGTGAGCAGGATGAAGTCGTTCCCGGCTCCGTGCAGCTTTCGGAAGTCCATCCGATCTCCTCCTCGTCCTTCTCAAGCGGGTGCGAGAGGGCTGAGGGGCGTGCTCGCCCAGCCTCGGGACCATCGCGGGTCACGCGGCTATCCGAACAAGAGCCCCTTACGGGTGATGTGCGCGATACGGCGGGGTGTCCTGGCGCAGGGCGCCCCCGTAACGAGCCGTGCTGCCTACCGGCTGGCGCCCGCGGGATGAGGCAGGACCAGAGTGGGAGTGAGCTCGTAGGTGGCGTTCACCGCCCGATGTCATTCACGCGGTCGCTCCTCGCACTGCGAGAAGAGCCCAGGTGCACTTGGCCCCGCCGGCGAGAATGGTCCACCCCCAGTCAGAGGTCAGGGCGTGAACCAAGGCCAGGCCGCGGCCGCCTGTCGCCTCGCCCGGATCGGCCACAGGGCGGGGCGGCTTCTCGCTGAAATCGCGTACCTCGATGAGAAGCAGGCCTCCGCCGTATGAGGCGACGAGCTCGATGTCGCGCCCACCGGCGTGCACCACGGCATTGGCAATGAGTTCACCTGCTACGAGCATCGCGTCGTCAATGGCTCGGGGGACGCGCCACGCGTAAAGGATCGCCCGGAGCTCCCTGCGGACCCGTGGCACCTCAGATAACTCGCCGACAAGCCCCAGCGACATCTGTGACCTGGCCGGCATCTTGGGCCGTTCGCGCGGCTCCACGACGGCCACGAGTTCCGGGAAAGCTGTGGATTCGGTCTTCACGCGCGGACACCACCCTCAGAGCGAGGCCCGTGCTCGGAAAGCAGGTAGCACGCCAGCGCCTTGTTGCAGAGCAGCCAAGAACGCAGGGCAGTGCGATCTGCCCGGTAGAAGGCAATCTCTGTTTCGGTGGTCGCGATCACGCCTTGCACCTTGCCGTCGACGATGTACTGCTCAATCGCCAGCCAGCCGGTGCGGGTGCTGCGCGGGGTGCCCACCGGCACCATGTCGTACAGCTCGGCAGCAACATCGCACCCCAGCGATTCAGCAAACTTCCGCAGCGAGTTCAGGGTTGCCGCCGCGACGCCCGAATCGATGGCGATCGTGTACAGCACAACCCGCTGACCGGCGATCGCTGAGTCAACTGCCTGCCGCTCAGATCTCCTAGCGTCCATCGGGACTCCTGAGGTCAGCTTCTCCAAGAGGTCACCAGCACACGGGCATATGCCAATTAGCCTGGTCTGCCCGGGGAATGGCGGACTAGCCCTAGAATCTGCACCTCAACGGCTCTGCCCGTGTGCCGGATTACCCATGACGCTATGCCGCATAAGGTGCGGAGGCGACGGACTGCGGGTACGAGTAAGGACAGGCCACCAACGCCACGGGGAGGCGAAATGGCCGCTCACAGCGACAGGCCCGCCCTCGCAACGCTGACTGGCAGCAGCCCTGCTGTGCGGCCGCGCGAAGGCACGGTCACCGGCCACCTCTTCAAGGTGATCCGCGAGCGCATCCCCCGCACTCAACAAGAGCTTGCCGAGGCACTCAGCGTGGACAAGGCGACCATCCAGGGCTGGGAGTCAGGGCGACGTCCTCTCACCGCCACCCAGGCCGGGAAGCTGCGCACGGTATCCAGAACGTTGCTGCGCCTGGGCGCGTCATCACACATGCTTGCCCTGCTCAACGAGGCAATGGACGCCGATACTGTCATCGCCCATGCCCTAGCTGGCCCTCCAGCGCAGGACATCGCCTCGCACCCCCTGGCTAACTGGGTGTTCACCCGCAGCACCACGCACATGCTCGCCTGGGCGCTGACCGGCACCCCACCCGAAGCTCTACCCTCCGCCGAACTCCCCCGTCGCCGCGGCCCGTCCCCTGCCTCACCGCTTCTCCCTCACACCGAGCTGCGCGCCTTCTACGATCACATGCGCCGCGCCGCCGAACTCGGCGACCATGCAGGAGAGTCCGGAGCTTTGCTGCGCCGCCAAGCTCTGTACGTGTGCTCCTACGACGATGCAGCAGACACTCGGGACTGGCTCGCCGACATGAGACGACGCAGCCGCCCTCCACGCGCCGGCCAGTGGACCCCGCATTGGGCCGACACCCGATCTGTCGCCGCATCCCTCACCCGGCACGGCGACCCCGATCCCCTGCACGCGTTCATCAGGCAGGGCATGGGCGACGAAACCGGCGAGATCGCCAACCTCAACTACTGGGCGAACTGGCTCGGCGTCGACCTCACCACCCACGCCAATGACACCTTCATGGTCGAGCAGTCCCACACCGCATGGGACGGCCTCGCGCTACTCCGGCGCCTCACCGACCGCCTCGCCCCGAACCTCGCCTGCATCGACCTGAACGCACACACCGTGTGGTCGCTCCTCGCAGCGCGCCGTGGCCTGCTGGCCGCCGACCCGAATCTCAATCGCGTACTCGACGAGCGCGTCACTACCCTCCTGGACAGCAGCACGATCTCCGCACAGACCAGGCGCGAGCTGGAGGAAGTGCACTACGGTCTGACCTTGCATACCTGATCACGGCCAGGAGGGGACGGCATGACGGACGCCGACAACACTGCCATGGACGAAGGAACCGTTGGGTACCTGCTGGAGATGGGTGCCCTCAAGCGCGGCAAGCGCAGCGGCTGGTGGATCGCCGGCGTCAAGGACCCAGAGACGATCGCCGAGCACTCTTGGCGCACCGCAGTCATCGGCTCCGTCCTTGCAATGATGGAAGGCGCCGACCCAGCGAGAGTGGCACTGCTGTGCACCTTTCACGACACGCAGGAAACCCGCGTCGGCGACATCCCATGGATCGGTCGCCGCTACCTGACCGCCGCCAACAACGAGGCCGTCACCGCCGACCAGGTCGCCGACGCTCACCCCAAGGTTGCCGCTGGCATCCAGAAGATCATCGAGGAATACGAGAACGGCGAGTCCCTCGAAGTCCTGGTCGCCCACGACGCCGACAGGCTGGAGTGCACGATCCAAGGGCTGGAGTACCTGCAGCAGGGATACCCGGCCGCGCAGGAGTGGGTCGACAGCACCCGCGCCAAGCTGAAGACTCCGTCTGCCCAGGCTCTTGCCAAGGCCGCGCTGACCATGTCGATCGCTGAGTGGCAGCGCACCTACTTGCAATGAGCAGTCGTTCTGGCTGGCGGCGAGTGGCCGAGTAACAGGCAGAGCCAGACCGCGGCCTCGCCGCCAACCAGCACACGCCAGCTAGGCGAGCAAGAACATGAGCACTGGCAGGCAGACCGCCATGGAACCTGCGAAGCCAACACCCGCAGCGACGAGGCAGTCAGCGAAGGCCGCCCCTTCGCTTAGCTTGAGCATGGCTGCTACGAGGCCCACACAGCTTGAGATAAGAGCGGCAACCACTGTGTAGACGATCTTGCGTTCCCTTACGCTCACCGCGACCTTTCCTCCCCGGGGAAGGCGGTCTGGCTTGTCGCATGACGACATCAGGAACCAGACCGCCATGATTCAGCGATCAACCGGACCGCGTTGTCAGCAGTCCTCACCTGATGTGCCTGCAAGGTGAGCTGTCGGGTTCGACCCTCTTGCACTGGTCGGCCGCGCCTCCTAGCACACGGCTTCACCCCAAGGCTCGACTCCTACGAGTCGGCCAACATAATTGGTTCCCCAGCTCCTGTCGCCCCTGCTGCCCCTCCTCAAGCAGACTTATCTCGACGAACAGCCCAAGATCGCGACTGTGGCGCGGCAGGACAGGACCCGGCAATACCGCACCGTCTGAAATGGTCCTCCAGGCATCCGTCAGGTGCGCCCCCATTCGGACAAATTGTGACCCACGCCACCACGCCTCTAGGGCCGAACAACGTCCGGTCGTGGGCCAAAAGCCCGCCGGCACCGCGGGTGGGAGATCGGCCACTCCGCAGCTTCGTCGACGCTGCGCAATGTCCGTGCTGCCTTGTCGGGATCCTGGTGACTGGTCCATCCACAGTCGGCACCGTCGAAGACCTCGACCACTCCGACGCCGGCCTCCCTGGCGCGGTTGAGGGTGCCCGCGTTGTAGGCAACGGCGCTCTTCGCCAGGGTGGCAGTCTCCGCCCACGCGCGTACAGGTACGCGGGCACCGTGGCGGTACACGACGTGGGTCAGGCTCTGGCCAGCCAGTTTGTCGGCGAGAGCTTTGGCGGCCTGCCTGGCGGTGGTGTTTCCAGCGGCGAGCTGCGGCACCTCCGCACGTGCCGCAGCTCTGACCGTCCGGTACCAGCGTTCCGCCATCCGCTCGGCCTCCTGGGAGCGCCGGAGGAAATCCTCGTACGAGTCGGAGGCGAGGGACTGGAGCGCGTCGACGTGGGCCTGCGTCCAGGTGAACTGCTGTCCGACCGCCGCGGCGGCGCGCTGCGCCCCCTGCTGGTAGAGGTGCGGCAGCTGGCGTTGTACGAACGCCCGTGCCTCCGCATCCACACGGCCGCGAAAATCGGCGATCGCGGCTTTGAACTCCTCCAACGTGGCCAGCACGTACGGCAGCCGCCAGCGGGCGACGATGCTCGCGATGACCGTGGTCTGCTTGTCGGCGAGCCGCTGCCAGGCATCCTCCAGTACGCGGGCGACGCGGCGCGCCACCTCGTCCGGGTCGCCGGGCGTCAGCGGCGGCCACTCGTACGGCATCTGCCCCTCACCTCGTCGACCGGGCCGGCGTCAGGTGCGACACGATCGCCTCGGGCATCGCGGCGCCCTGAGCTACGTCGTCCGGCGCGGGGGTGTCGGCGAGATCAGCGATCTGACGTTCGATGCCTGCGAGGTTCTGCGCCTGGTCGAGGGTGACGACCCCGTTGACGGTGATGCGCAGCGGGTCGGCGAGGAGCTTAGCGCGGCGCTCGGCGAGCACCTCGGCGGCCACCGCTCGTGCCTTGCCGAGCCGCGTGTACCGGGCCTCCAGGTCGCTGGTGTTGGTGGACGGGCCGAGCTGCGCCAGCAGCCAGGCAAGGACGGCAGGGGGCACAGCAGGCTTCCTTCCAGATGCGGCCCGGCGCGGCACCCGTGCGGGTGCCGAGCCGGGCCAGGGGCTGGGCTACTCGGTCTCGCTGGCCTTCTTGGTGCGGCGGCGGGCCGGCCTGGCAGGCTCCGGCTCCGGCTCCGGCTCCGGCTCCGGCTCCGGCTCCGAGTCAGCCTCGGCCTCCTCGTAGGTCAGGGCCTCGGGCTGCTCGTCATCCAGGCCGGAATGGTCCAGCGTCGGCGCCTCCGGTTCCTCGTCGCCCAGATCCGGATCCGCCACCGGCGGAACATCCGCCTCCCACGCGTCGGGGTGGGTGATCAGCTCGGCCACCTCGGACTCCGGCTCGTCGCCGGGCTGCAGCACGATCCGCTCGCGGGTGACCGGATGATCCAGGTGCACGGCGGCGGCCAGACGGCGCCCCATCACAGCACCTTCGCCACGATGTGGGCGTCCGGCGTGTGGAGGACGGGCATGCCAACCGCGGCGCCCTTGGTCCAGATCTGCACCGGGTCGTCCCGAACGCCGCGGGTGATCACGATGCCGGGCGCCTCCTCGCGGACGATCTCGGGGTTGGTGCCACGGGACAGCACCAGCGCCTCAGCGGTGACGCCGAACATGGTCTGGCCCCACTTCTGCCGGTCGGGCGGCAGCATGATCCAGCGGTCCTCCGGCAGGACCTTGGTGGACACGCCGTCGACTCGGACCTGCGCCTTGTAGAAGGTGATCTCCGGGAGGCCATAGTTGCCGCGCACCACGTTGACCTGCTGCGGGGTGAGCGTTGCGGTCGGCGTGGTGGACGGGTTCACGCTGCCGTAGTAGGCGGCCCGGTAGGCGTTGTTCTTCGCCAGGTAGGAGAAGGCCTTGCGGGAGGTGAGGACCATCGCGGGCTCGGGCGCGCCAAGGTCGTCGAGGTACTGGATCCAGGCCAGTTCGTCCGCGATGGGGTCCGACGTCGGGTCGGACCAGAGCTTCGCGGCGGTCGGCATGTTTCCGGCCGGTACGCCCCAGTCGACCTCGGTGGTGAGGTTGTTCTCGTTGGTCAGGGTGAACTTGCCGTCGAGGAGGACGTCGCCGGCGGCAAGCTCCAGGCGGGAACGGATCGCTTCGACGTGGCGCTCGACGTCGTCGTAGAGCAGCTCTATGAGGCGGTCCTGGTCGGCGCCGTGGGACTGCTCAAGCAGCACCTGCTCCTGCTCGCCGACGACGAGCTTCTGGCCGAGGGCCGGGAGCATGCCCTCGCGGGTGTTCTGCCACGCCTCGCGGGTCGCGAACGGCACGCTCGCGTCATAGGCGCGGTACTTGGCGGTGTTCACGTAGCGGCCAGCGTCCTTGAGCTTCCACTTCACGTCGCGGGAGACAAGCGTGGGGAACACCGTGCTGGTGAGCAGAAAGTCCGCCGGGGTGGGGATGGTGCGGGCAAAGGTCGTGAGGTCGTGCGTCGAGACGCCCTTGATGAGGTCCTGGATGGTCATCTGCTGCCACCCTCCTTACACAAATCGGATCTGGCAGGTGGCGGACGGGGCAACGGGGGTGACGGCGACCGGCAGCTTCGCGGTGATCACAGAGCCGTGCCAGAGCAGCGCGGCCGGAACCTTCGCCTGGCCGGGCGCGAACAAAGCCTCGGCAAAGATGAAGCCAGCCAGGTCCTGACGGCCGTCGGTCGCGCCGGTGGCGTACAGGCCGTACAGGCCAGACGCGGTGATCTTGCCGACCGGTATGCCGGACAGGACCCGCGAATACGGCTGGGTGCTCTCGGTGCTGGCGATGTAGTGGGTGCCCGCGGTGAGCGTGGACATGTCGAGCGTGATGGTGTCGGTGGAGTCGGTGCCGTGCAACGACGCGAGCCACGAGCGGTTCGCGGTGTACGACGACGACGTGGTGATGGGCTGAATGGACAAAGCCCCTCCCTCGTGGACGCGATGGCGGTATCCGCGCGCTCACCAAGCGGTGGCGCCGTCCACGGAGTTGGGAGGGGCGTGGTCCCCTGTCCGGCCATGTCCCGCCGGTGGGAGCGAAGTTGATCAGTCCGAGATGTACCCGCGGCGTCGGGCCATGTCAAGCCCGGCGCTGCCCTGCTTTGGCGTGTTGGATCCGCGCGGCGGCGGGCCGCCGGCCGGGGAGCCGCCCGGCGCCGGGGGCGATGCGGTCTGCCGCTGCCCGCCGAACAGTTCCGGGCGCCGCTCCGTGAGCTGCTGCGCGGCTTCGGCGAGGGCCTGGCTGTCGGCGTCGTCCGGAACGGCGAGCAGGCGTTCCGCGTCGGCGAGATCATCGCCAGTCGCACCGAGCGCCACCAGCGCGACTCGGCGTTGCGCGGACCTCTCCGCCGCGGCCGCCGCAGCCTCGCGGGCCGCGGCCGCGGCCAGCCGATCGTTCGCCTCCTTCTCGCGGCGCTCCACCTCCGACAGCGACGCCTTCTCGGCGTCCCGCTGCTGCTGCAGGTACGCGGAGAGGTCGTCGGCCTTGTCAAAGCCCAGCTGCTCCAGCAGCTCCTTCACCGCGGACCGGCCGCCCTGCTGCTTCTCGCGGGCGAGCAGCTGCGACACCTCGTCCTGGGTGAACGTCCGCGCCGGGGCGGGCGGCTGATTCGACGGGTCGTTCGACGGGTCCCGGCCATCGGCACCGAGGATCGGATAGATCGGCCGGCCGTCACGGCGGTAGCCGAGCGGCACGAGCGGGTCAGGAAGCGTACGGCGCGCCATGCGGAAACCCCTTGGGTCTTCAACGCCCCCGCGCCGACGATCAGTCTAGCCACGGCCTGGCCCGCTGAGTCCTACCCAGCCGACGGGGCGTCGCTCATCGCCGTACCGGGCTTACGGTGATTCTCCGGCAGCTGAAATGTCCGCAGGCCCATCTGTGCGGCCCGCAGGCGCATACCGATGTCCCCGGTCAACACCCGTGTTCCGGCGTGTGGGTTCAGCTGGTCCAAGTCGGCCGCGCAGAGCAGGATCTGCATGTCCACGTCCTTCGTCGAGCGACGCATGGCCAGCCCGCCAACCTCCAGCGTCACCCCGTCCTTCACCCGGACTGTGGCGCCTGCGTTGCCGTTCGCCAAGGCCTTGTCCAGGTACCGGATCGCTGTTGCCGCACGCCGAGCCAGCACCCCGTCCCCGTACTTCTGCCGATCCAGCTCATCCAGCACGACCAGCGGTACCACGAGCCGCGTCTGCGGATCGTTCGCCCCGTCGTCCTTCAGGATCGTCCGCCAGTTGATGTGATCCGGCTGGTCCCAGCGCAGTAGCACATTCGTATCGACCACCACCGGCACGCCGGGCCGCTCGGCAAGCGCCTTCAACTCCGCCAAGTCCTGCTCAGCCTCCCGCAAGACGCGCAGCTGCGCTTCGACCTCACCGAGGACTATTCGGTTGGCAGCTGGACCAATCCCGCCCACCTGGAACAGATTCCAAAACGCCGGCGACATCAGACCGCCCGCTAGGTCCGGATCGGCGAACGTCTGCTCCAGCCCACGCAGCACCTGATCGAATGCCCTCAGGTAGCCATCCCACAGCGTTTCGTACGGCTGGCTACTCTGAGCATTCTCGAAGGCCATGACGGCCTTCCGCAGCTCGTCCTCGGCGCGGTCAAGGGTGACACCAGGCTTCAGTCGCATGACGGTGATCCTCGCAGCTACGCCGGTCAGGCAGAAAGCAGTTAGTTCAGCCTCTCGTCGCCCACTGGCCGGGGCGGCGGACTGAGCGACAGGGCAGATCGTGTACTCGGCGGCTAACGTTGATCAAGTCCCAATCCACCCTGCTGGCTGCTGGTGGACTGCTCACCCCACCCCGCCTTGTCCCCAGGCTCGGCGGGGTGCGGCATGTCGATGTCGAGGCCGCCCTCTTCGCGAGTGCGATGCGTGTCGGCCCAGACTGTGACTCGTACGCCGTCCTCGCCGGGTACTCGTCGTACCCGGCCTGGGCCGGACGACAGCCACAGGCCGGCGATCTGCTGCGCCGCCCGCAGCACGGTCTCCTCGTCGGCACCATTGATCTCCACCTGAATCAGGCCGGGCCGGGACTCATCGTTGTGCGTCATGATCGGCATGACGAGGAAGCTACTGCGGCGGTTCGCCTCCAGGCCCTGGGATCACTCGTCCGTGGCTGCGGGTGCAGGGTGAAGTACGGCAGCCTTCACAGCACGCTCCAGCTCGTAGCGGTTCACGCCCGCTTCCTTGGCGTGCGCAGTGATCGCAGCCTGCACCGCGACGGTCGCCTCGTACCAGGCCGTCCACTGCGCGGCGTGCGCGTCGCCGACGAGGCCGGTGAGCTTGGCCCGCCCGTCCTCGGCAGCGCGCTTCAGTTCGATCAGACTGTCAGGAATGTCCACGTCCGGATCGTACGTCGCTGGCCGAGGCCACCCCTGACCGGCCCAGAGTGCCGAAACAAACCTATACTCGAATATGTGTCCGAAATGCTGCCGCCTGATCCTGCGCGCATGCGCATCATCGAGGCACACCTCCAGCGGCAGCTCGCCGAGAACCAGACCATCGGCATGTACCTGGAGCTACAGCTAGCCGCTGTCCGACACCGCCTGGCCGCAACGGAGCCCCGAGCCGCAGGCCAGCCGACCGCCGCGGCGGCGCCAGCAGCGACCCGGCCGATCGATACGACCTCGGCGGAGTGGAAAGTAGAGCAGATGCGTACCAGCGATGGCCCCCTTCCCGGCCGCGTACACAAGGGCGACTGCCACATGGACGGGAAGAGCGTCGCCATCGACATCCACCGCGCGCGCGTGATGCTGGCAGACGGCGTGGATGCCTGCCCGATCTGCCGACCAGACACAGCACTCGGGATCGACTAGGTGTATCGATCACGAGCGTTGTTGACCTTCGTGGGTATTAATCATGGCGAGGGCCTCCGTGTGGGGTGGAATGTCGAACCCTCACCACACACGGGGGCCTTCGTGGTCAGCGTTTGATGCGTCCGCGTACGGCAAGGACGGCCAGGGCGAGCAGAGTGGGTTCGAGGAGCCGAGAGGCCATCTCGATATAGGTACCGGCAGTGGTGAGGTTCTGGCCCGAGGAGCGGAAGACCACCGAATTGACGGCGACGCGGGTCGCCTTCTCGGCGCGCTTCCAGGTCATGCGCTGATGCCAACCGCCATTCAAGGCGGGGTCGGGGGCTTTGGTCTTGAGGGCGATCCTGCCGTGAGTGAGAGTTCCGGTAGTGGCGGGATCGGGGTCATGAGTGGGCAGACCGAAGCCCATGAGGAGCAGCACAGTCAGGGACATGGCGGTAAGCAGCCAGGCGAGCGCACGGGAGGAGCGCAGGCCGTAGCCGGAGAGCAGCCAGTAGCCCCACAGCAGGCCGCGCTCACTGCGCGAGGTACCGGTGCGGTCGTGGCGGCGCATCTCCATCTCGCCGTAGTAGAAGTCGGCGGCGCCGGGCTCGTTCTTGCCGTCCTCGAAGGCCTTGCGTAGCTGCCGGTAGAGCGCGGCCACGTCCTCCGGGTCAGGGGTGAGACCGGGGTCGGGGTGGTGCGGTCCGGTGCGCCAGTGCCGGGGTGAGGGTTCCAGGCCCGGGGGCGGGGCGGGCTGGCCGACGCTCTGCGCGCGCCAGTGGTGTTCCTCGGCCAGGGTGCGCCGGCGGGTCCACCAGCAGGGCCATATGAAGTGGCGGCGGCGGAGGCCGGTGGGGGTGGGGGCGAAAGTGCAGCGGCCTTCCAGGCGGAGCTGGTCGAGGTGGAAGGCGCCGGAGAACAGGCAGTCAGTCAGGTCGGTGTCCGTCAGGACCAGGTGTGCGGCGTCCACGCCCTGGGCCGAGGCTATCCGCACCCCGGTGGGGTGGTCTGTCAGCAGGCTCTCGTCCAGCACGGTGCTGCCGGGTGTGAAGGGGGCGGGGTGGGCGGTGACCGCCACGGGGAAGGAGAGCACTGCGTGGCTGAGGTCCGTTGTGGCATAGCGCAGGCGCAGGGTCGCCGTCGACTCCCACCGAGTCCTCTCGCAGCGCAACGCACTTGCCGCAATCTCCAGCGTCACCGGCAGCTCGAACACCGCAGCGGACAAATCAATCTCCTTCGCACACACCACCGGCCCGAACTGCGTCGTCACCGCAAACCGTGCCCTGGTGAACCCGGCGTCGCCGGAGAACTGCGCCGCGTTGAACCACGCGTCACCGGAGAACTGCGCTTGGTCGAAACGGGCGGTGCCGGAGAACTGCGCCCCGCCAAACCAGGCGTTGCCGGAGAACTCTGCCGCGTCGAACCAGGCGTCGCCGGAGAACTGCGCCCTGCCAAACCGCGCGGCGCCGGAGAACTGCGCCCCGCCAAAAAGCGCGTCGCCGGAGAACTGCGCCGCGTTGAACCACGCGTCACCGGAGAACTGCGCCTCGTCGAACCACGCGGTGCCGGAGAACTGCGCCCCGCCAAACCAGGCGTTGCCGGAGAACTGCGCCTCGTCGAACCCGGCGGTGCCGGAGAACTGTGCCCCGCCAAACCGCGCGTTGCGGGAGAACTGCGCCTCGTCGAACCCGGCGTTGCCGGAGAACTGCGCCCCGCCAAACCAGGCGTCGCCGGAGAACTCTGCCGCGTCGAACCAGGCGTCGCCTGAGAACTGCGCTTGGTCGAAACGGGCGGTGCCGGAGAACTGCGCCCCGCCAAACCATGCCTCGCCAGAGAACTGCGCCTCGCGGAACCGCGCGGTGCCGAGGTGGGGGTTTCCGGTGGCGGGGTCGTGGAGGGCTTGGAGGAGGGCTTGAAGGAGCCGTGCGGTGAAGGGGGTGCCGCGTTGGTCGACGTCGCTACCGGGGGTGAGGCCGGCCAGGTAAGCGTCGCGGTCGGTGTCCTCCAGGTGGGCGAGGCATGCGGTGTGGCCAGGGACGTGGATGCCGCGGCAGCCGACGGGGTCGGTGTCGGGATCTGCGCCCTGCGCGCAGTGCGGCCAGGAAGGCGCCGAGAGAACAGGCGCTGGTGGTGTGCTCATGGGGTAGCGGCTCCGCTTATGTGTCTCTTGGCGGACGAAACAGAGGTAGGAATGGTCCGGCGGGCGTGAACAACCCAGTCGGCCCGCGATGAAGGCAGGGTGCTGCCGAAACCCTTGGACATCCCGCCCCGTTCCTGGGGGCCTCGCGCCTCCCAAATCAGTGTCAAAGTGCTGTCATTCTCATGGACGAAGCCACGTATCCATAGATGCCTTCAGCTACTGCTCCGGTTCAGGGTCGCTGCCACCCGCGGGGCTCCGAGGTCCAGGCAGGACCGGTACCGGCGGAATATCGGGGTCGGCCTCTGGCAGCCCCAGGTACTCGCGTACGGCCGCGTTGTCGCCGGTGGCGTCAGCGAGGCGGACCGCGGCGTCGAATGCCCTGGCTTGGATGCGCTCGATCTCCTCGGTGGCGTCTTCTATCGGATATCCGGCGTCCATGAGCATCCGTACAGCGGTCTCCAGTGACATGACGCCGGCGCCGTAGGCCTTGACGACTTCCTCGAGGATCGCGGCCCGGTCGGTGGGGGTGTGCGGGCCGAACACGATGCGGGCGGGCAGGGTCTCCCCGACCGGCCACGCGGCACCAGCCTGGTGGAGGCGGCACACCATGCGCAGGAGCACCGTGTACTTGTGGGCTCTCGCGAGCCGCATGGAGGCGACGAGGGAGTCCAGCGGCCCGAGGGCCAGGGCGAGGGCGTAGCCGGACGGCAGGGCGGTGGGGTCGAGGGTGCCGAGTCCGGCGGAGGTGAGTCGGGAGTTTCCGGCGATGCGGTCGAGCAGGTGGTCCGTGCGGGCTCGGAGCTCGGCAAGCTGGTTACTGGTGTCGAGTGCGTCCATGCGGCCGCCGTCGGCGAGCTGCCACACCTGGCCGGCGCTGACCTGTACCGGCTCGGGCTGGCCGGTGGCGCGGTTCACCGGGAGACGGGCCCCGGCGAGGCTGATGATCGGTGTACCGGTGGTCGCTGAGGCTCCGGCGGCGTCGGTGTCGGTCGCGGCGAGTTCGTCCAGGGCCTGCATGACGTGGGCGAGGATGGGCTGGCCCCAGTGCTCCCCTGCGTCGGGGATGCTGTTGGTCACGTGGATGACCGGGATGAAGTCGCACATGAGGTCGAGCCGGTCGAGGACTTCTCCATCGGAGCGAACGCGGTAGGCGGCCTTGTCGGGCGGCAGGTTGTACACGTCGTGCCCGGCCTTGAGGTCGTCGAGGAGCCACTCGGCGTCCGACAGGTAGCAGGTAATCCCGGACGGCCGACTGGGCGCCCACGGGTAGGCGCGGGTGACGGCACCGGTGTCGGCGTCAAGCTTGTCGCCGACGATCAGCACCGGGTCGCCGTCCGCACCGTAGATCCACTCCCGGACCGGGTGGCCGTCCTTGTTGGTGCCGGGCTTCGTGGCGGCGCCAATCGGCCCCAGTTCCCAGGTGATGCGCCGCACCCTAACCTTGGTGCCCTTCGCCCGGTCCTCGGGGAGTTCCCATGCGAGGTGAATGCGCCGCGGGAACTCGGCGCCGTCCTGCTCTCCGTCCTCTCCCCACTCGGGGAAGAAGAACCCGGGATCGTAAGTACGGAGGATCGGCCGGCCCTTCGACGGCTCCCACGCCAAGGTGTACACAGCATCACCGGACCGTACGGCCACACGCTCGGCCTGCTGCATGCGCAGCGCCAGCAGCTCCTTCTCCGCCCAGCCGCGCAGCTGCTCCTGCAACTCGGCTGCGGCCGCGGCGCCCTCAGGAGGGTTGTCGTCGTCGGCGTGCTCGGCTCCGGGCACGGTGATGGTCTGCTCCGAGCCGAGCAGGTAGCCGAGAGCCGTGTCGATCAGCTTGGAGGCGTCGCCGAGCTCGCGCCGGTCGGCGTGCCCTTCATCGCTGCTCGTGGCCGCGGCCAGTTGCCCGGCCTGGTTCAGGTCGTACGCGGCGGTGAGCTTGTACGAGGCGAGGCGCCGCAAGTCTTCGTCGGGCACCCACGAACCAGTGACCTCTGCGAAGGTGTTGCCGCCCGGGCGGCTCGGCTGAGCCATGGCCGGCTTGTAGTTCAGCCAGGACCACGCATCGATGACCAGATCACGCAGACGCACGGGGGCCTCCTCGACAGGCCCCGCGCCCATACGAGTTCAGCGTAGACGTTCAGGACGCAACGCTAAGCACTCCGAACCTCCAGTGTCTGGCGGCACCGGGTGTGTCCAGGGGCGAAAACACAAGCAGATCCGCGACCTGCTCAAACCAACCATGCGACGACTGCAGCATCGTCGACTACCGCGGCGGTCGTCTTCTTGGCCGGCGGTTCTCCGGTGTCGCCAGTGAGCTCCTTGCCGAGGGTGACGGCCGCCACGACCAACGCGAGAGTCGCCACGATGAGGCTCCCGAGAGCAATCCTGTCGGCATGGCTGGCTCGGTGCCACCAAGAACCCTGCGGTACTTCGGCGGTGGGAAGGAGGAGCGCGCGGTTGGCACGTCTGATGATCGCAACCGTCAGCGTGGCGACGAGCAACCAGGCAAGCATGCCCGCGATACTCCCGAGGCTCGCAAGCGTCTTCTCACGTGTTTGGTCTGCCAGGAACGTTTCTGGGCTACCGATGTAGCTGCCGAGCAGCATCGCCCCAGTAAAACTTGCCATCGCGGCAATCAACTGGGCCCAATATTTCCGGCTCCTCAGCACCATCTTGCCCTGCTTCTGCCCGCCTGCTCCTTCGAGGAGGAGCTCAAGGCGTGCCGCCTGCCCGTGGGCCCAGGTGGCGTCGCGACCTGAGACTTGAACCTCGACTCGTTCTGTATCTATGGCGACAGTGACTTTGCGGTCGCCCGCCGGGTCTGCGGCTTCCAGGGTCACGTTGTCCCAGATGTCAAGGTTGCCAGGCGCGTTGGCGTTTCGAATGGAGTCAATGAGGTCGGCAAGAGCGCCGGCGCTGTACCTGGTGCTTTCTCGCTGGGTTGAGACCGACACCGATGCAGCAGGGATGCCATCGGGCGCCTGGTTGAAGATGCGGTCAAGTTCGCTGCGGCCGAGGCGGCATCTATAGAAGACGAGCCGAAGTTCGGTCTCGTGGCTCGGGTTCACCATGGCGGGGATCTTGGCGCATGTGGTGCGAGGTTGCCATGAGATCCGGCCAACGGTAACCGAGTTGAGTCACAATCACGTCGGCACAGGGAAGCCTTGGCCACTCCCACACAGGGTGGCACAGGTATCGTGGCCCAGTTCCGGGCGCGGAGCGGTCTCAGGGTTGGCCGGCTGACGCACGCCCCAGCTCAGTCCTGCCACGGCACCGACGTACAAGCGCCCACGAACTGGTACTCGTTCTTCTCCCCGTACTCCTCTGCGAGCCCTGCCGAGTCCCACTTCTCCCGACACTGGTCCTCGTCCGGCACTGCGGCCATCGGCGCCAACCCGCGCTTCAGGTTCTTGTCTCGTAGCAGCCGGCCGTACCTCTCCCCCGCGCGATGAGCCTGGATCACCACGTCAGTCTGGCGCTGGGCCTGCTCCTGCACTGTCCGCTCGTTGCCGCTGGAGCCGACGAGCCAAGCGGTGATCCCCCCTGCGATGGCCAGCACCACGGCAGTGCTGCTGATGGCCCATCTCCCCTGTCTCCCCATGAGGGCGGACAGTATCAGTCACCGTTATCCACAAGACGCCAACTATCCACAAGCCTCCCCGAGTTCGCGCGCCACGGCGTACAGTCGGTTCCGCACGAGCGGCGCCTTCTACTGCTCAGGTCGCTGTGTCCTATTCGGGGGCGCAGGGCCTGAGTGATGGGAGGACGCGATGGGGAGTCATCGAAAGCCCCCTGAGGGGGGTGGAGGTGGCCCCGGCCGCTTGAGACTCTGGGCCCTGCTGATCCAGATTGCACTCTGGGTCTGGGACCACCTCTGACCGGCCGAGGCCGTGCACCCTGGGTCCGACCGTCGATGCTGCCAGGCTGGCGGTCGGGCCCAACCCAACGCACTGGTTAGTGCGTTGACGTCATTGCCAATGTAGCTCTCCACGCTCAACTTTGTCTGCCGCATGCGACATTCCAAATGCGACATTCCCAATGCCATCATGCGGCATTGCCAGCGGCGGAAGCCGTATTGCTACTGGGGCCATTACGAACCTCAGCGGCGTCCGTGGAGGCGGTGGTCTGCGCCGGTGTGGAGGCCGGTGTCGAGCTGGTCGGGGTCGGCAAGTTCGGTCAGGGCGTGTACGGCGGCGTCCATGCGGTCGGGGCTGTCCATGCCGGCGACCCAGGTGACCATCTGGTCTTCGAGCTTGGGGTAGGTGCCGACGTGGTGGACGAGGCCCTGCTCGTAGAGCTGGGCGATGGGCTCGGCGCGGAGGCGTTTGCCGACCTTGGCGGTGACCTCGAGGACCATGGGCATGAGGAGTCCGGCGGTGATGCCCTGGCGCTGGAGCTGCTCCCAGGCCTGGCGGACGATCTGCTTGGCCATGTCTCCGCCGTAGTTGGACTCCACGACGATGGCGTCGGCACGGAGTTCGAGGGCGAGGCGGCAGGCGGTGACGCCCCAGTCGTTGGCGCCCATGCTGGCGGAGCGGTCATCGAGGACGTACAGGTGTCCGTCGTAGCCGCGGGCTGCCGCGACGACGCCCGTCTCATCACCGACCGCTGATTCTCCGCCGGCGGGGTCGACGGCGACGACGATGCGGGCCATGTCGAGTCCGCCGAACGCCACGACCGAGGTGCGGTGGTGGTCGATCCAAGCGCGCTGCCAGACTCCCCCCTCGGGCGGGCGGGGCTTTTGCTGGTAGAGCGCGGCCCAGACGCGTTCTCCTACACGCTTGCGGGTCTTGGCGTGGTGGTCGGCACCGAAGCGTTCGGGCCAGAGGGGTTCGCCGATCTTGCGGCCGAGGATGTCGTTAGGGCTGTCGGCGATGGCGGGTAGCTCGATGACACGCCATTCGTTGGCCTCGGCTTCAGCGAGGATGCGGCCGGAGAGGTCGTCCTCGTGCCAGCGGGTCTGGATGACGCAAACGGCGCCGTCGGGTTCGAGTCGGGTCTGGAGTACGGACTGCCACCAGTCCCAGGTCTTCTTGCGGATCGTCGGCGAGTCGGCGTCGGCCATGTCTTTGACCGGGTCGTCGACGATCGCGATCGTGGCGCCCTTGCCGGTGAGGCCGCCGCCGATACCAGCGGAGACGAAGCCTCCCTCGTGGCCGGCGATGTCAAAGCGGTTGCGTGCCTTGGAGCCGGGGTTGAGGTGGATGCCGAGGAAGTCGCCCCAGGTGGCGATGGCGTCTCGGATCCAGGCACCATGTTCGTCGGCGAGGTCGGCGGAGTACGAGCCGATGATGACGCGCCGCTCGGGGTACTTCCGCAGGAACCAGAGCGGCCCCCATCGGGATGCGCGGCGCGATTTGCCATGTCGGGGCGGCATGGACAGCATGACGCGGTCTTCGCGGCCCTCGGCCATGTCGATCCATGCTTGGTCGACCATGTGGAGGTGGCGGGCCTGCATTTCGCGGCGGTCGGTGAGTACGGCGGCGAGTGCGCCCGGGGAGCGGTCCATGGCGATCTGCCGCTCGACGTCGAGGAGGCGGGCACGCATGCGCGGGGTGGCGCGCTGAGCGAGGGCGCGGCGTACGTCGTTGGGCTGGGTGCGGTAGAAGGCCAGGATTTCTTCGAGGCGCTGGAGGTCATTCGCTGCCACGGGCGGCGTTCTCCGTGATCGCGATCAGGGCTTCCAGCTCGGCCAGGTCCGCGGTCTCGATCTGGAGCGGACCGCCCTCGGCGCCAGTGACTTCGGTGCGGGCTGGCTGGTCGAGGCCGAGGAGCTTGGCGCGGCGCTCCATGATCCGCAGGGCGCGGTCGATGGCGGCGAGGTTCCCGTCGCGGACTGCCTGTTTGTAGGCGACGAACCAGAGGCGGTCGAGGCGCTCGGCTTCCACGGAGCGCAGCTCTTCAACTTCTTCGTTGAGTACGGCGCGGCGCTCGCTGAGAGCCTCGCGGACGTCCTTGCAGGCCGCGCGGATCAGAGCGTCGTCGGTGGGTGGTTCTTGGCCCTTGGCGTATCGCTCGCAGCCGTAGCCCTGGGGGTAGGCGGCCCGGTCGGAGTTGATGGAGGGGTCGGCGGCGAGCTTGCGGGCGATGGTGAGCCAGTCGACGCCGGCAAGACGCAGGTCAATGGCGTCGGCGCGGCGCTTGGCGATGGCTGCGCGCTGTGCCTTGGTGGGGCGGGCCATCCGCGGACTCCTCCGTGCGGTGCGCCCCCGCGCCAAGTCCATGATCCCACTTGGCGGATCAGGCGAGACGCGCCCTCACAGATGGGGCGACGGACTACACTGCGCCACATGACGGAAACCGCCGACCCCATGCTCTGGCTGCGTGGGCGTAAGCGGGGCATGGTCGGCACCCGGCTCGTGGAGCTGGACGAGCGGCTGCGGACGATCCGCCCTAATGCCGACAATATGAGGCTGTCTGTCGGGCTCCATGATGTAGGCAAGGCATCGCCGACGTTCGACCTCGTCATGTCGCTGGGGTCGGGCAAGTCGCGCACGCTGCTTTGGACGTTCCTTCGGGTCAAGCGCCTCAGGGAGTCTCTGGGGAAGACTCAGAGGCAAGTTGCCGTCGCTGACCTGGCACGTCGGCTGCTCGCGTCAGCTGAAGAGGCGACCCACCGTCCAGCGATCACATCCGCCGTCATCTGCGCCGAGGCATCTCCCAACTGGGGGACGGCGCTTCCATCGATGGACGAGATGGCCGAGGCTGCCATCGAAGTCGAACAGCTGTGGCTCATCACCCTGGGGTTGCTGGTCGAGCTGTTCGGCTCTCACGTTTTCGTCTTTGGAGCGCATCCACCACCCCACGAATCGTCTCCTTGTGGCGTGATACGGCTCGCTTCTCCGCTTGTGCCTCGCGCGCCGGGAGGGCCGGCAGGTTTGCCGGTTTCTTCCAGTTCTTGCGCGCTTGCTGCCTGATCGTCTCGGATCTGGGCGGCTGCCGCCCGTATTTCGAGAGGTGCATCGGTGGACGGTCCCACTCTGTGGGCACTCGCGTTTATCGGGTTCATCAGCCTGGTGTGCGTGATGGGAACAAAGTTGGCCAGCGACGTTGAGCATTTCATCGCCGCTTGGATCGCGGTAATCCAACGGCTGCGCGACCTGCTGCGGCGTGACCATGACCGAGAGGGCGACGAGGAGGACGAGGAGGACGCCGACCGCGATCGCTAATCTGGCGGCCAGGTGAACCCGGCCCCTCTCGCTATAGAAGTCTCATCTGGCCATCTGGATGGTCACGCCGCGGTGGGGCGGTGAAGGGCGTATCGGGTACGTGCCTGTTCTGCTTGAGCCAGTGGGCGAACTGCCAGTTTCGGCAGGTGCGGTAACGGCTGGAGTGTCGTAGGGGTGCGTCGGCGGGGATGGAGTGCTCGCCCCATCCGTGGATGGGGCGAGCACCGGTGAGCCGTACGGTAAGACCACCCACGAGCGCCGGCCCTTCCCAGGTGTGGCCAACCGCAGGCTCAAAGGCGAGGTGGCCGTTGGCTGACCAGTTCCACGGGATGGGCAGTGCGCAGAGGTACCAGGCGTACGGCGGGTTCTCGGGGGGCAGGTGCACGGTCTGGACGCGGGCCCGTGGGTTGACTGGTGGGCGGTCTGGCCGGCCGAAGGTCTTCAGGCAGTGCTGGGTGAGGTCGACGTGCCTGACGCCAGCGAGCCACATGATTTGATATCTGGCCGCGGCTGTAATTGTGACGGCTATTGAGCCACTCATTTCCGCCCCCCAATTTCGCTAGTTTTCGATATTTCTCCGCGTGACCAATTCTATCAAATTGGTCACCAATTCACGATGTTTGCCGTGCCGGTATTCATCGGGATACGGCATATTGAATTCCTCGTCGAATGCCCGCTCGTAGTCAGACTGGTCGAGGGCGAGGGGGCGGCGGCAGACGGCCTTGAGGTTGGAGTCGGACACGTCGCTGATCTGCACGTCCTTGAAGTAGGACGTCAGCAGCGTCATGAGGGTGTCGGCGCTGTGGAAGCGCAGCTTCTGCCACTTGCCCTGGACGAAGTTCATTTCGACGTTGTGGCCGTCAAGGAACGCCATGCCAGTTGCGCCGGTGCCGGAGGTGGCGGACTTCGCGGTCTCGGCCCTGGTTTCTTTCAGGAGGTTGCGGGTGCCGATGCACACGACACCATCCGGTGCGCAGAGTGCGTTGACGGTGGTCAGTACCCAGTGCTGGTAGTCGAGGGATGTGGTGGCGTTGATGACAGAGTCGAGGACAACAACGTCGAACAGGCCGTGGGCCGTGAGGCTGCGGTTGATGTCGCGGATCATGCCGACGACGGCGCGGATGTCGACGGCGTACTTGCCGGGCGCGGTGCGGTACGGCTCGTAGTCAAGGACGGCGTAGCCCTTGCCGCGGAGCATCTTGGCGTAGTCGCCGTGGCCGGCGCCGAAGTCGATGACGCGCTGCTCGGGTTTCAGCCAGGGTAGGACGAGCCGGTCCCAGGTCTCGGAGCCGTAGGTGAGGCCGGTCTTGGCCTTGGAGCTGCGCTGGCGGAGCCGCTTGGGCTGGACGATGTGCTGGTTGTAGACGGGGGCCTGGTCCTCGAGAGCGGACCAGTCGTAGACGCCGTACTCGCCGGTGAGGTCGGTGACGAGCTGGCCGGCGTCCGGGGTGGGGATGGTCCAGGCGAGGAGGTTGAAGCGGTGCGCGGCGGCGACGACCGCGTACTCCGCGTTGAGGACGATGCGGCCTTGGTCGTCGATGACCACCGAGCCCCACGGGCCGTGCGCGGCGCACATCTGGCCGATCGCGTTGATGAACGCGGCGTTGCGACGGTCGGTGACGCGGATGGACTGCCACGGGATGTAGGACCAGGTGCCGATCTCGCCCGGGTCCGCGTAGACGACGCTGGCCTCGGTCTCCACCTTGTTGTGGAGGAGGTTGAACTTGATCTCGTCCTGCAGCCGGACCTTGGAGCCGAGCATGACTGCGGGCGTATGCGTGAGACCGAGGGCGGTCATGCCCTTGGTCCGCTGGTGGCCGGCCACGAGAGTGCCGTCGCGGTTGAGGATGACCGGCTTGACGATGCCGTGCCTGCCGATGGAGTCCTTCAGCCGTTCGAACGATTCGGCGGACAGGTGGCGCGGGTTGTAGTCGGCGGGGCGCAGGTTCTTCAGCGGGAAGGCCTCGTGGAAGGTGACGGTGGGGGCGCTCATGCTGCGGCCTCCTTGTGGGCGAGCTGCATGAGGTGCCAGCCGAAGCCGATGTCGCCGTTGGTCTCCTCCACGAACTTGGCGTGGATCTGACCGAGGGCTTCGACCTCTTCGGCGGTGATCCGTACGCGGGTGGAGGACCACTGGAGGTAGCCCCACTGGAGGTAGTCGACGGTGGCCTTCTCGCCGGTGCCCGCGCCGTCGGACGGGAGGTCGAGGAGGTCAGGCAGGTCGCCGTCGTCGAGGAGTGCGTCGAGGGCGTCCTGGTCGTAGCCGGTGCCGTCGAGGTCGGGGAGTTCGGCGAGGATGTCGGCGAGCAGCGCGGTGTCGTACCCGGCGAGGTCGGAGGTGCGGTTGTCGACGACGACGATGCGGGCGGCGGCTTCGTCATCGACGTCGACCCAGGTGACTGCGATCTGGTCCCAGCCGAGTTCGAGTGCGGACTTGAAGGTGTGGTTGCCGGCCAGGATCTCGTTCGGTCGGCTGGTGAGAGTGCCGCGGTTGACAACGATGGCCCGGTACTGGCCGTTGGTGTTGAGCGACTCGCAGATCGCGGCGAGGTCGCCGGTGCGGGGGTTGCGGTGGTACGGGGTGAGGTCGCCGATCGGAACGGCCAAATCAGCGAGGGACGGCGGGATACGGGTAGTGCTGTCGGACACGCCCTGTGCCTCCGTGCGGTGCGCCCCCGCGCCCGTCCGACAGCGTAGATGATTGCAGCGTGTTGTGTCTGACACGGCGTCCGCCATCTGGTTCCGATGGCGGACGCCGTGTCCGGGGCGTGTCATACCTGCTGGTCGTCGGGGTTGCTGTGTTTCTTCACCACGTCGGACAGCAGCGGCGGAGTGCCGTCAGGGCGGGGGCTGGTCGCCCACTCGCTGTAGTAGATCGCGGCGAGCAGTCCGACGGCGTGGCGTACGGCGTCGGACGTGGTGCAGCCGCTGTGCAGGATCACCCCGAGGTCGTCGGACAGGGTCTTGTCGACGCGGACGCTCACCCGTGTACCGGGGGCCGGCGTGGGTTGCTTCTGGGTGCGGGTAGGGTTCGGCTCAGCCATGGGGAGTGCACTCTCCTCATCGGTCAGGGCCCCGGCCGGAGCTGCTATCTCCAGGCTTGGGGCCCGCTTGTGTATGGGGTTGTGGTTCGACGCTATCGGCCAGGCGGTCAACACGCTGACCGATGCGACGGGTTCATATGCGGTGGCTTGTCCGCCACACCATTCCGGATGGCTCGTGGCAGTGCCACTTCAACGTGGTGGCGTGAGGGGCTGGCCAGGAGCACCGAACGATCCGGAAGCGGTGGATGCGCCACGAGCTGCACCGAGACTCCGAGCCCGGGTTGCGAAGCTCGGCGGCCGTGGCGCGGTCGTGCCGGTGGGACGACCAGCCGCGGACGCACTGATACGTCTCGAGTGCGGTACGCGTCCGGAGGAGTTCCATGTGCTGCTTGTTCAGGGCCTCGGTCAGGCGTTCACGCTCGGCCGCCATCTGACGCGCCTCTTTGGCCAGCAGGTCGGCTTCCTCGGGTAGGAGTGCGCCGCGGCGGGCTCGGTCGATGAGGTGGAGGAGCTGCTCGGGGGTGAGCGGCGTGGTCATGCTGCATGGTCCTCTCCGACGTCGTGCCAGCCTTGCAGGAGGGCGCCGTGTTCAAGGGCTGCCTCGTCCTTCGCGACAGTGCCGGCTGTGTGGCGGCGCCCGTCAGCAGCGAGGACCCAGGGCAGTGCGAGCAGGGCAACGAAGTAGAGCAACGGTAGGCCGGCGCCGACGATGCGAGCGGTTTTCATCGCGTCTCCTGCGAGCGGCAGTTGGGGCATTCGTGGCGGACGTCGGGGAGGGTGCGGCCTTCGACGACGGCGAGGATCTCGGCCTCGTTGGCGTCGCGGAGTTTCTGCCCGCAGCCGTTGCAGGGGCGCTTGATCCGGTAGGTGGTGCCGTCGGCATGGCGGCGCGGCGGCGTGTCCGTGCGGCTGGTCATGAGCTTCTCCAAGAGGGTGTGGTGCCGGTCAGGCGCGGGAGCGCCGGTTGTCCCAGCGGGCCAGCGTCGCGGCGGCTGGGAGTGGGCTGATGAGGATCAGCAGGGCGCCGAGGTAGAGCTCGAAGGCGTCGAGAACGAAGAGGATCCACAGGAGGATGGTGAAGGCCGCCGCGAGGGCGGCGGCCGTCAGGTAGAGCGCGGTGCGCAACGCCGGTTGGTAGGTCACCTGTTGTTGCATCCGCATATGCCGGTGGGCATGCACCAGCTGTTGCAGCCGTCGCACCACTCGGCGCCGGGTACCGGCGGGATGCGCCGCGGGGAGGTGTCGTCGTCCGGCTTGGTGGCGGTCGTGGTGGTCATGCTGCGTGGGTCTCCTGGTGGTTGCGGTAAGGCGCGCCGATGGCGTCGGCGAGCTGGACGTAGTGACGTGCGGCCTCGTCAGGCGGGGTGGGCGTCAGCTGTCTGGGCTGACCAGTCCGCCTGGGCCTGTAGGGCGGGGTGCGCCTGCGCTGCTCGGCGAGGAGCTTGTTGAGGGGCCCGTACCGCTCTTCGAGGAGCTGTCGGTACAGCTCGGGGTCGACGGCGCTGGAAGTCTCGTACTGCACAGGTGGGTTTCCTTCCGTGAATGGCCGACCCGCCGCCGCTGACGGACGCGGGGCGGGTCGGCCGGATGCGGGTGCTGCCCTCGGTGCTCCGCATCGGGCGGGGCCGGCGTCTGGCGGGCAGGGCGCGGGGGATTCGTCCACCCGCCAGACACCGGAGGGGTGCCGCATTCCACGGCTTGATCGAGCTCAGCTGAATCCGATCAACTGAGGTGGACAGTAGCACGCTTGACTGTTCTGATCTATCTTTCGGTGCCTGAGTCGACCTCGAGAAGCGGCGTTCCACACGGGTCAGGCTCCGGGAACAGGGCGTCTTGCTGCGGGGGCTGCATGTGCCCGTAGGCACTCGGAGGTACGTCCAGCCAGGTGAGCTGGGGATCGGTCACGGTGTTCTCCCTTGAAGGGGCCGGGCGCCGTGCGACGCCCGGCCGATGGTTGGTCAGGCTGCGGCTATGGCCCGCTCGTTGACGACGATCTCGCGGGCCTCGGCGTGCGCCTTGGCCTGGCGGAGGTTGAAGCGGGCCTTCTGTACGGTGTCGGCCACACGTCCCAACTGGTCCAGTCGAGAGCCGACTTCGCCTTCCAGCGCGAGGGCGAGCTCTGCCGGGTCGGCCTTGACGATCCGCTCAAGGAGGCCACAGATGCGCTCGATGCCGTCGAGGGTGTTCTTCGTTGCAGTCTGGGTGCGGGCGCGCTCCGCGCGCTCCTCCGGACTCATGTCCTCGACGATCAGCAGGACCTCTTGATTCTGCTGCTGCTTGAGGGCGTAGGCGAAGTGCACCAGTTCGTTGTCGCCATGGAAGTCGCCCCGAGTCCACTTGGCGAGGACGGCGCGCTGGTTGCCGGGGGTGAGCCGGGAGATCTGGACGGCCGCCTGGGTGCCGATGTTGCCCGCGTTGACCTGCTCGGCGACCTCGTCGGTGAGGTTGAGCAGGGCGAGGCGGAGCCGGATGTACTGGACGGTCTTGCCGAAGTCGGCGGCGACGGTCTCTTCGGTGGCATCTTCCTCCTCATCGAGGATGCGCTGGTAGCCGCGGGCTTCTTCGAGCGGGAGCATGTCGGCACGGTTGACGTTCTCCGACATGGACCGCTTGAAGGCCTTGAGGTCATCGGCCTCGTCGACGATGCGGGCCTCGATGGTGATGGCGTCGATCAACTGGTGGGCGCGCCAGCGGCGTTCGCCGGCGACGAGCTCGTAGCGATTGGTCTCGAGCTTGCGGACGACGACGGGCTGCATGAGGCCGTACTGCTGGATGGAGGCGGCGAGCTCCCGAAGGGCGTCCTCGTCGAAGTATTCGCGAGGCTGGTTCTCGTTGCGGACAACGTGGGCCATCTTCAGGGTCTTGTTGATCACCGCTCGCTCCAAGAGGGTTTTCCGGTGGGGGCTTTCCCCTCACCTCCTGGTTATATTTTATGGCAATCGGGTTGCAGGAGCAACCCGTACGTGAGGAATTTCCGCAGGCCAAACGCCTGCGCCCCTCCAGAGGGAGGGGCGCACAGGTACGTTTCAGATCAGGCAGCAGAGAGGATCGCCGTCGGCCTGGGCTCTATGACATCACTGGCAGGCAGTAGAGCGAGCACGCACACCACGTCGCGCACAGCACCCTCGACGGCCAGCGTGCGCCCAGCCTCCTCCGCCGCGCGAGCGGCCGCCAGGACTGCCTCGATGTCAACCACAGAGCCCTCCCCTTGCAGCAGGCCGTGGTCAGCCCGACCTGGGCACGAACCTGCATAAGATCGTTACGCGACCGTCGCCTCATACCCCCACCAATGCGGTACGCGTCCGGCGTCATGTTTCACGTGGGTAATTACTCATGTCAACTCTGTGACCTCTGGAGCCGTGCAGGTCAGGGCCTGTCAGTCACGATTTGTAGCCGTCTGTAAGCGGCGACGGGATAAGTCCTTCGGCTGTGGCCCAGCACGCGAGTTGCAGGTTCGTCTCCAGGCCAAGCTCGCCCCTGAGGTCCTTCTGCGCCGTCGTCAAGGTGCTCTGGGACATGCCCAGCCTCCTGCAAACCTCGGCCTGGGTGCGGCCGGCACCGAGCTCACGCAGGATCGCCAGCTGGGTCGGGGTCACGATCTGGTCGGCGCCGACCGCAGGTGTGCTCGCCCAGTCGTCGGCTGTGTCCCAGTCGCGGTCGAAGTCAGCGGCGATGAGCCTCACGAGGAACGGATCTGTGATCAATCGCGGTCCCGCCTTCTCCGCCCTGGCGGGGTCCCCTTCATCCGTGACGAGCGCGTACGTACGGTCGAAGATGAGGCACTTGGCAAACGGACGGGTCAGCGTGCGTACGTGCGAGCCAGCCGCCAACATCGCGTCGACATGTTCGCGGGTTGCCGCATCCCGGCGAGCCACGCTGGGGTACAGGTGGCACACACGAACGCCGCGGTTGATGACCTCTAAGTCCCGCTCCATGACGCGCTCCAGCTGCTCGGCCTTGCGCTGGCCCGGCTGGGCGACGAGGACTTCAGTGCGTACCTCCTGCAGCAGTCCGTTGATCCGGGCGTTCGCCGCGTCCGGGGTGGGCAGGTACTCGTAAGCGGGGCCGCTGACTTGCTGAGTCGCGTCGAAGGCGGGGGCAAGAGTCTCAGCGAGAGACTCGAGGTCCTCAGCCTGCTGGGCGAGCTTGGCCACGACATGAATCACGTGGTTGGACATGTTGCGCTGCACCACTCTGGGGTCAACGGGCGTGCACCAGTCGGTCATGGGGCTCTTGTCGAGCAAGCCGAGTTGCAGAAGGAGGCGGGCGTTGGGCTCGTCCACATGGATCCCGCCCTCAGCCAGGGCCCTGTGGTAGGCGGCCTCCAAGGCCTTCAGCAGAGGATCCTGCCCGCCGCGCTGTGGCAAGTTCAGCATGCGTACCCCCGGTTTCCGGTATTTCTGCCGATGTGATTTCTACCGGTAACCAATCCGTTGATCACCGCAGTGTTCTGACGCACCATAGCTTGCGGGAGAGACAATAATCGTTCTCCAGTTCGAATCCCGTGGGGTGGTAGGGGACCCACCCACGTCACCGTTGAGCAGGAGAGAACCACATGTCGAAGCGCCTGACCCGCGCCGCCATGACCACCGCCGCACTCGCTGCCGCCGTCGCCCTGACGGCCGGCGTGGCGCACGCCGACGACATCCAGTGGCGCACCGCGCCGACCGCGACGACCGAACCCACCGCGCCCGCGAAGAGCACGACTTCGCCGACGCCCGAGGCGAGCGCCACCAGCAGCGACATTCAGTGGTAGGAACCCACCCGTGCGCCGACGGTCAGGACACCTGGCCGCCGGCGCTCTTCCATCGCAGCACTACCCGACCGTCCTCGATGTGCCGGATGCCGCGCGCCGAAGCCTGATACACCTCGACTTGGTCGAGGAGCAGGTGACACAGGGCGCGTCGGGATTTCGCCGGCGCGCTGTTCCACCAGTTCACCAGGCCCGTGACGTCGTCGATCCCGCCAAGCGGGGCCGCTGCTACCTGCTCGGCGTAGCGGAGCGTCTGCCGAAGCTCCTTTTCGGCATCGTCGATCTTCTGGTTGGCCGCCTTGTAGGCGGCGCGGCCGAGCTCTTGCTTGGCGTAGTCCTCGGCAAGGTTGCCTCGCTGCTCTTCGAGTGCAGCAAGCCGATTCCGGACCTGCTCGGCCTCGGCTTCGATGCGGGCCTTCTCCTCCTGGAGCCGAAGCAACGCGCCGGGCCGTGCCAGCTCGCCAAGGACACGGGTGCCGACGTAGTCCTCGAGCAGATGGGCTGCGACACGGACCTTTCCGCAGCCGCCCTCCTCATCGGGTTGGCACCGGTAGCCGGGGGTGGAGCTATTGGAACGGGCGCCGACGAGGGCATGGCCGCACAGGCCACACGTCCCCAACAGTCCGCCAGTGAGCATGTAGTCGAAGTCGGGTGTGGTGCGCTCCGGGCGGCGCTGGCGCTTCCGCAGCTCCTCGAATTCTTCCGGCTCAATGATCCGCGGGAGGCCGGTTTCGTACAGCTCCCCCGTCTTGGGATCTTGGGCGAGCCCGGCGATCACCGGGTTGTCCAGCAGCCGGCCCAGAGACACGGGAGCCCATGCGCCGCCGAGCGTTCCCCGGTAGCCCTGGTCGTTCATCCACCTGGCGACCGCCGCCAGCGACTGGCCTTCACGGACACGGCTGGCTGCGAGCCTGATCACTTGTTTCTCGTCGTCGCGCAGGCGGGTGCGCGCCGAGTCATCGAACCCGTAGAGCCGTGCCATCCATTACCCCTTGCCCCCCAAATCGAAGCGGGCCGTGACGTAGGTAGAACAGTCCGTACAGTTCTACCCACGTCCAAGTGAGACGCATGCTAGTTTCAGACGGCCGATGGGCAGCCGGCGTGAACCCAGCACCTGCCACAGCGCAGCTGTGGGACCTCCGTCGAGCCGTCAAGATCCCGCTTGAGCGATCTGCCAGCCGTTCCGAACGTCATGCGCCGGACACCTGAGCCCGGATTGTTTGTTGCCGTTGTCACCTCAGTCGTCGCGTTCCCCCGCGCCAACCGCGCACAGGATACGCAAGAACGCCGGGATGCACGCAAGGGAGGGAACAATAAGAGTCCGTAAGGTGACCCTTCGCAGCCACTGTGGAGGACGATGCCTGCAGGGCCGCCCGCTGCCGAGCACAGTGCAGACAAGGGACAGGACACTCCGGCGATCAGGGGTGGGGCGTCACGCCCAGCACTTCCCAAAGAGCTGCAGTGGGCACCTTGACCACTGAGCCTAGCTTCAGCGTCCGCACCGGGAACTCGCCAGACCGCAGCAGCCCGTAGGCCTTGCTCTTCCCGATGCCCAGCGCCCGAGCTGCGGTCTCCATGCTGACGGTGAGCGGCAGTTCCAACAACTCCTGACGGGTCATCTGCGAACTGGTCGGAACCTGCGCGGTGTGTGTCATGTGATTGTCGCGTTCTCCCCCGCGCCAACACCCCCACAGGATATGCCAGATGGCCCCTCATGCGGCAAGGATGAGCCCCCAGCGCACACACGGAGCCACCTGCACCAGATCCCGCACACACAGCCACAGACCAAGCTGACTGCGGCAAGATAATGCACGTTTCACCATGAAGTGAGACCAACACGCCATCCAAGGGGGGATGACGCATGTTCGAGCCGTCGTACTACAAGCGGTGCGCCTGCAAGACAGAGGCGGTCGGCGAAGACGGTCAGCCGATCCTCGGCCCGGACGGGCAGCCGAAGCTCAAGGAGCTCGGCTCCGACTGTCCCAAGCTCAAGCAGAGCGGCCACGGGTCCTGGTACTTCTACCTCGAGCTTGAGCCGGGAGAGAACGGCAAGCGCCGCCGGGTACGCCGCGGCGGGCACGCCACCAAGGACGACGCCAAGATCAAGGCGAGGGAGGTCTACGACGAGGCCAACGCCGGCGCGGACGTCCTGTCCGACGAGACCATGCAGCAGTTCTTGGAGTCCTGGCTGCGCCGGAAGAAGAAGCTGGCTCGGACCACGGTGCACTCGTACGAGGAGCACATCAACAACTACCTGATCCCGCACCTGGGGCACATCAAGCGCCGCGACCTGCGCCCTCGCCACATTGAGGCGATGTACGACGCCCTGGAAGAAGCCAACGGGAAGCGACTCACACACCTCGCCCGCATCGAGGAGCTCAAGGCCGACGCGGCGGCCAAGAAGGCCGCGTGGGTGCGGGCCGAGACCCAGGAGGAGCGCAGGCCGGCCAGGGCAGCCTGGATCGCGGCGAATGCGGCGCTGCGTGAGGGAAGCAAGGGCCTTCGGAAGCCGACGGGGCCGGCCACCATCCAACGGATCAACGCCACCTTGTCCTCGGCTCTCGGGTCGGCGGTGAAGAAGGGCGAGATGAGCCGCAACTGGGCGGCGATGGTCGAGCTGCCCTCCGCAAAGCGCCCGCGAGCACTGGTGTGGACAGCCCCGCGGATCGAGGAGTGGAAGCGCACCGGCGCCCGCCCCTCGCCCGTGATGGTCTGGACACCCAAGCTGACGGGCTCGTTCCTCGACCAGGTGGCCGATGACCGGCTGTACGCCCTATGGCACCTTCTGGTGTTCCGCGGCCTGCGCCGCGGTGAGGCATGCGCGCTGCCCTGGTCAGAGGTCGATCTCGAAGGAGGCTGGATCCACATCAACCAGCAGATCGTCGAGGTCGCCTACAAGACCTTCGGCGAGGAGCCGAAGGCCGACAGCGTGCGCACCATCCCGATCGACAGGGACACCGTGGCAGCCCTGCGCGTCTGGAAGAAGACGCAGGCCAAGGAACGCAAGGAGTGGTCCGGCGACAATGCCTGGACCGAGTCGGGCCGGGTGTTCACCCAGGAGGACGGCACGGGGTATCACCCGGACTGGATGAGCCGCCGCTTCAAGCGGCTGGTCGAGGTCCTCGGCCTGCCGCCGGTGCGGCTCCACGACCTGCGGCACGGCTCGGCGACGCTGTCGCTGCTCGCGGGCACCGACATCAAGGTGGTGCAGGAGCGTCTGGGGCACTCCTCGCGGCAGATCACGTCCGACACCTACACCTCGGTGCTGCCGGAGCTGATGCACGCCGAGGCGGAGGCCCTGAGCAGCATCGTGCCACGCACCGCTGCGGCCGAGGAGAAGCCGGACCGGGGTGAGGACGCGGCCGCCGATCCGGGCGCCGACAGCGACAACCGGGAGGGCGGCGGCGATGCCCCGACGCGTGCCGCCTGACGCTGCGTCCCCATCTCGTCCCCATGATCTTGGTTTTCCCGTACTCCGTTAGGGTCGGGGCGCCATCCAAGATCGCAAGAAGAGGAGAACCCCAGGTCAGAACGTTTCTGCCTGGGGCCTCGCGGTGGGGCGGGTGGGACTCGAACCCACGGCCGACGGATTATGAGTCCGCTGCTCTAACCGGCTGAGCTACCGCCCCATGCGGCGTGTCGCGCACATTTGTACGCGCCGTGTGCCGCAGCATAGCCGCTCATACGATCTCCTGCCTCGCGTGGTCGGCTTCGCACGACCATGAGGACTGCGCTGCGGCCTGCACGGTTCCACCAGGCCCGGAACCGGACATGAAAAAGGACCCCGGAGGGTCCTCTTCCGCTGCTCCCCCGACTGGACTCGAACCAGTAACCTGCCGGTTAACAGCCGGCTGCTCTGCCAATTGAGCTACAGGGGATCGAAGCTCCCCCGACTGGACTCGAACCAGTAACCTGCCGGTTAACAGCCGGCTGCTCTGCCAATTGAGCTACAGGGGAATGCCTCGTTGCACCGAACGTACCTACCTGGGGTTTCCCGGGCGGCGCTCGCTCGCTGCGACACATACATTAGCGCAAGCTGGGGGGTGCTCCGCCAATCGGTTCACCCCGGACACCAGGGAAGGGTGGCAGCGATGCGGTACCGCCTCACGTTCATCGCCGGAATGGCCGTCGGGTACGTACTGGGAACCCGGGCCGGGCGGGAGCGTTACGAGAAGCTGAAGAAGTCCGCGCGGCAGGTGGCGCAGAACCCGGCCCTGCGCAATGCCGTGGACTCGGCGGCGTACACCGGCCGCCAGGTGGCGGGCAAGGCGTTCACCTCGGTGAGCAGCCGGGTCGGGAACCGGATGCCGGACTCCGTGGCCTCGCGGGTGCGGTCGCTGCGTGAGCGCAGCAACAACGGCGCCGAGGACGACTGGGGCGTCAGCAACACCTGAGGCGCTACGTGCCGGTAGCACTCCTCGCGGTGCGGCAGAATCGTGTGTATGGGGATAGTCGCCGGGCTGGACAGTTCATCCGCCTTCACACGCATCGTCGTCTGCGACACCGATACGGGTGCCGTGCTGCGCCAGGGGTACGCACCCCATCCGGTGGATCCGAAGGCGACCGACGTCGATCCCCAGGCCTGGCTGCTGTCGCTCGGTGAGGCCGCGGGCGACGGTCTGCTGGAGGGCGTCCAGGCCATCGGCGTGGCCGCCCAGCAGCACGCCCTGGTCGCCCTCGACCGACAGGGTGCTCCGGTGCGGCCGGCGATGACCGGCGCCGACAAGCGGGCGCAGGTGGCCGCGGCCGATCTGGTCGACGCGTTCGGCGGGCGGCAGGCGTGGGCCGAGGCCGTGGGGTCGGTGCCGCAGGCGGCGCAGCCGGTGGCCAAGCTGCGCTGGCTGGCCAGGACGGAGCCGGAGGCGGCTCAGCAGGTCGCGATGGTGATGCAGCCGCACGACTGGCTGGTGTGGCAGCTGCTGGGCCGGCCGGTCAGGCGGACGACGGACCGGGGAGCCGCGTCCGGTACGGGCTACTGGTCCGCGGCCACCGGCATGTACCGGCCGGACCTGGTGGAGCTGGCGCTCGGCCACCAGGCGGCGCTGCCGGAGGTGCTGGGCCCCTCCGACGCGGCCGGGATGACCCCCGAGGGGCTGCTGATCTCCGCCGGTACGGGCGAGACGATGGCCGCCGCGCTGGGGTTGGGGGTCGGGCCCGGGGACGTGGTGGTGTCGCTGGGCGCGTCCGGTTCGGTGATGGCCGTGCACCACGAGGCGCTGGCCGACCCGAGCGGCATGATCACCTCGTTCGCGGACGCCACCGGAATGCATATGCCGGTGGTGTACACGTCGAACGCGGTACGGGCACTGCGCGGCACGGCCGACATGCTGGGCACGGACCTGAAGGGACTGTCCGAGCTGGCGCTGAAGTCGACTCCGGGCTCCTGCGGCCTCGTACTGCTGCCGTATCTGGAGGGTGAGCGCACCCCGCGGCTGCCGCATGCCGCGGGCACGCTGGCCGGGCTGCGGCGCGAGTCGATGAAGCCCGAGCATCTGGCGCGGGCGTCCTTCGAGGGGATGCTCTGCTCGCTGGCGGACGCCCTGGACGTGCTGCGGGGACGCGGGGTGGAGGTGCGACGGGTGTTCCTGCTGGGGCAGGCCGCCGAACTTCCTGCCGTACAGGCCGCGGCACCGGCGCTGCTCGGGGGCCAGGTCGTCGTACCGCAGCCCGCGGACTACACGGCGCTGGGCGCGGCCCGGCAGGCGGCCTGGGCGCTGGGTGTGGCGCACGGAACACTGACCCCGCAGACCCCGCCGGCCTGGCAGGGCGCGGCCGCTCAGGTGTTCGAGCCGGGCGAGGAGCTGGCGGCGGGACAGGCGGTGCGGCAGCAGTACGTGACGACACGTGAGCAGATCCACCCCGGGGCGTTCGGCGCGGAGTCGTGAATCCGCCTGGCGCACACCGGTCTTGACCGGGACTTGGCAAAATCACTTGGGGTTCCGGCGGGTGCTTGTCGGAAGATGGGCTGAAGCCCCCCGATCCTGACGACCCCGAGAGACTACGCGTGCTCATTCGACTCCTGCGGACCCATCTGAGTCCGTACAAGAAACCGATACTCCTGCTGGTGGCGCTCCAACTGCTACAGACGGGCGCCACCCTGTATCTGCCCACCCTGAACGCGGACATCATCGACAAGGGTGTCATCAGAGGAGACACGGGCTACATCCTGCGGTTCGGCGGCCTCATGGTCGCGGTCAGCGTCCTTCAGGTCGCCTGCAACATCGGGGCGGTCTTCTTCGGCGCCAGGACCGCGGCGGCGCTCGGCCGGGATGTGCGCGGCGCCGTCTTCGACCGGGTGCAGTCGTTCTCCGCACGCGAGCTGGGACACTTCGGCGCCCCCTCGTTGATCACCCGCACCACCAATGACGTCCAGCAGGTCCAGATGCTGACGCTGATGGCGTTCACGATGATGGTCTCGGCACCGATCATGTTCGTGGGCGGCATCATCATGGCCCTCGGCCTGGACGTGCCGATGTCGGGGGTGCTGCTCGCCGTGGGACCGGTCCTCGGTGTCGCGGTCGGCCTGATCGTACGGAAGATGCGACCGCTGTTCCGCACCATGCAGGAGCGGCTGGACACGGTGAACCGGGTGCTGCGCGAGCAGATCACCGGCAACCGGGTGATCCGCGCCTTCGTGAAGGACGCGTACGAGCAGGAGCGGTTCCGTGGGGCGAACACCGAGCTGACGGACGTCTCGCTGTCGACCGGACGGCTGATGGCGCTGATGTTCCCGACCGTGATGACGGTCTCGAACATCGCGTGCGTGGCCCTGATCTGGTTCGGCGCTCACCGCATCGACAGCGGAGGGATGGAGATCGGTGCGCTGACGGCCTTTCTCGCCTATCTGATGCAGATCGTGATGGCCGTGATGATGGCCACCTTCATGTTCATGATGGTGCCGCGCGCCGAGGTCTGCGCCGAGCGGATCGAGGAGGCGCTGGGCACGGAGACCAGTGTGGTCCCGCCCACCGCGCCGGTACGGGAGCTGGCCTCGCACGGCCACCTGGAGGTGCGGGGCGCGGAGTTCCGCTATCCGGGTGCCGAGGAGCCGGTGCTGCGCGCCGTGAACCTGGTCGCCCGGCCCGGCGAGACGACCGCGGTCATCGGATCGACGGGCAGCGGCAAGTCGACACTTCTGGGGCTCGTACCGCGGCTGTCCGATGTGACGGACGGCGAGGTGCTGGTCGGCGGCGTGGACGTGCGCACACTGGACCCGGCGGTGCTGTCGCGGACGGTCGGCCTGGTGCCGCAGAAGCCGTACCTCTTCTCCGGTACGGTCGCCACGAACCTGCGGTACGGCAATCCGGACGCGACCGACGAGGAGCTGTGGCGGGCCCTGGAGGTCGCCCAGGCCAGGGACTTCGTGGAGCGGTTGGATGGCGGGCTGAACGCGCCCGTCGCGCAGGGCGGCACGAATGTCTCGGGCGGTCAGCGGCAGCGGCTTGCGATCGCGCGGGTGCTGGTGGCCCGGCCGGAGATCTATCTCTTCGACGATTCCTTCTCGGCGCTGGACTACGCCACCGACGCCGCGCTGCGCGCTGCGCTGGCCGGTGAGACAGCGGACGCCACCGTGGTGATCGTCGCGCAGCGGGTGTCCACGATCCGTGACGCCGACCGGATCGTGGTCCTCGACGAGGGCCGGGTCGTCGGCGCCGGTCGGCACCACGAGCTGATGGCGGACAACGAGACCTACCGGGAGATCGTCCTCTCCCAGCTGACGGAGGCGGAGGCCGCATGAGTGGCGGACCCATGGCACGCATGATGGGCGGCGGGCCCGCCCAGCGGTCGATCGACTTCAAGGGATCCGGAAAGCGGCTGCTGCGGCAGCTGGCCCCGGAGCGGACCACGCTCTGGGTGATGCTGTTCGCCACGGTGCTCAGCGTGGCGGGCTCGGTGGCCGGTCCGCTGGTCCTGGGCCGGGCCACCGACCAGGTCTTCGCCGGGGTCGTCGGCCGGCAGATGCCGGAAGGGCTGACCAAGGAGCAGGTCCTCGAGAGCATGCGGCAGAAGGGCGACGACGGGATCGCCGACATGCTCTCCGGAACGGACTTCACCCCGGGCCAGGGCATCGACTTCGACGCCGTCGGCCGCGTACTGCTGCTCGTGCTCGCGGTGTACGTGGCCTCCGGGCTGCTGATGCTGGTCGCGACCCGTATGGGCAACCGGGCGATCAACCGGACCATGTTCCGGATGCGTCAGGACGTACAGACGAAGCTGTCGCGGCTGCCGCTGTCGTACTTCGACCGGGCCCAGCGCGGCGAGGTGCTCAGCCGGGCCACGAACGACATAGACAACGTCGGCCAGACAATGCAGCAGTCGATGGGCCAGCTCATCAACTCGCTGCTCACCATCATCGGTGTGCTGGCCATGATGTTCTGGGTCTCGCCGCTGCTGGCGCTGGTCGCGCTGGTCACCGTGCCGCTGTCGGTGGTCGTGGCCACCCGGGTCGGCAAGCGGTCGCAGCCGCACTTCGTACAGCAGTGGCAGTCCACCGGCACCCTGAACGCGCACATCGAGGAGATGTACACCGGACATGCGCTGGTGAAGGTCTTCGGACGGCAGAAGGAGTCGGCCGAGGCCTTCGCCGAGCACAACGAAGCGCTCTACCAGGCGAGTTTCAAGGCACAGCTCATGACCGGTGTCATGCAGCCGCTGATGATGTTCGTCTCGAACCTCAACTATGTGCTGGTGGCGGTCGTCGGCGGACTGCGGGTCGCCTCGGGAAGCCTGTCGATCGGCGATGTGCAGGCCTTCATCCAGTACTCGCGGCAGTTCTCCATGCCGCTCACCCAGGTCGCCTCGATGGCGAACCTGGTGCAGTCCGGGGTCGCCTCGGCCGAGCGGGTATTCGAACTGCTCGACGCGGAGGAGCAGACGGCGGACAGCTCGGTGTCCGCACAGCCCGACGAACTGCTCGGCGCGGTCGCACTCGACCGCGTGTCGTTCCAGTACGAGCCGGACAAGCCGCTCATCGAGGATCTGTCGCTGAAGGTCGAACCCGGCCAGACGGTCGCGATCGTCGGCCCGACCGGCGCCGGCAAGACCACGCTGGTCAATCTGCTGATGCGGTTCTACGAGGTGACGGGCGGCCGGATCGCCCTGGACGGGGCCGACATCGCCGAGATGTCCCGCGACGAACTGCGTTCCGGCATCGGCATGGTGCTCCAGGACACCTGGCTCTTCGGAGGCACCATCGCGGACAACATCGCCTACGGCGCGAACCGTGACGTGACCCGCGAGGAGATCGAGGAGGCGGCGCGAGCCGCGCACGCCGACCGCTTCATCCGTACCCTGCCGGACGGCTACGACACCGTCATCGACGACGAGGGCACCGGGGTCAGCGCGGGCGAGAAGCAGCTCATCACCATCGCCCGGGCCTTCCTGTCCGATCCGGTGATCCTGGTGCTGGACGAGGCGACCAGCTCGGTCGACACCCGTACCGAGGTGCTCATCCAGAAGGCCATGGCCCGGCTGGCCCACGGCCGCACCAGCTTCGTCATCGCCCACCGTCTCTCCACCATCCGGGACGCCGACGTCATCCTGGTCATGGAGAACGGCTCGATCGTCGAACAGGGCACCCACGACGAACTGCTGGCCTCGGATGGTGCCTACGCCCGGCTGTACGCGGCGCAGTTCGCGCAGGCGGTGGCCGAGGTCGATTAGGTCCTGTCCGGCCGATCAGGTCGGATCAGGGAGCGGCGGCTGGTGCCGTGCATCGCAAGGCGGAGAAGGGCCCGCCGCGGAGCGGCTGCGGTGCCCGCCGCGGAGCGGCTGATGTCACCGCAGCCGCTCCGCGGCGGGGCACCCCTGGGGGCACCCCTGGGGGCACCCCTGGGGGCACCCCCAGCGGTAGCTGGGGGAGGTAGCTGGGGGAGGTAGCTGGGGGAGGTAGCTGGGGGAGGTAGCTGGGGGAGCCGCGAGCTTCCCGGCAAACCTTTCCGGTCACAGCACTAGTCGAGGTATCCCCGGAGCTGGTCGGCGAAGGCATGGTCCCGCAGCTTGTTGAGGGTCTTGGACTCGATCTGGCGGATGCGTTCACGCGTCACGCCGAAGATCCGTCCGATCTCCTCCAGGGTGCGGGGCCGGCCGTCGACCAGACCGTAACGGAGCTGGACCACCTTGCGTTCGCGTTCACCGAGGGTGGAGAGGACCGCCTCCAGGTGTTCGCGCAGCAGCAGAAAGGCCGCCGACTCCACGGGGGACGCGGCGTCGCCGTCCTCGATCAGATCGCCGAGCGCCACATCGTCCTCCTCCCCCACGGGCGCGTGCAGGGACACCGGCTCCTGGGCGAGGCGCAGCACCTCGCTGACGCGCTCGCCGGAGAGGTCGAGATGCGCGGCGACCTCCTCGGGGGTGGGTTCGTACCCGCGCTCCTGGAGCATCCGGCGCTGGACCCGTACCACCCGGTTGATCAGTTCCACGACATGGACCGGGACCCGGATGGTGCGGGCCTGGTCGGCCAGGGCCCGGGACATGGCCTGGCGGATCCACCAGGTCGCGTACGTCGAGAACTTGTAACCGCGGGCGTAGTCGAACTTCTCGACCGCCCGGATCAGGCCGAGATTGCCCTCCTGGACCAGATCGAGCATGGTGAGGCCGCGGCCCACGTAGCGCTTGGCGACGGACACGACGAGACGCAGATTGGCCTCGATCAGCCGGCGCTTGGCCATCCGGCCCATGACGACCAGCTTGTCGAGGTCCACGGCGAGCTGCGAGTCGAGGTCGGTGGCGGTTCCGAGCTTCTCCTCGGCGAAGAGCCCCGCCTCCACCCGGCGGGCCAGTTCCACCTCCTCGGCCGCGGTGAGCAGCGGAATGCGGCCGATCTCGCGCAGATACTGCCGGAACAGATCGGAGGAGGGCCCGCCCGTCTCGGCGCGGCCACCGGGCCGCAGCTCGGTCGACTCCCGCCCCTCGGGCGGTTCGGCTCCCTCGGCTTCCGCTGCTTCGGGTGCGTCCACCGGGTCCTCCGGCACGGCGTCGGGGCGGTGATCGGCCCGGCTCTGCGGCGGGACGGCCGCGACGATGTCGGTCTCGGTCAGGGTCTGGGTCTGCACGGGGGCGACCTCCAGGGTGATCGCTGCCGGTTCAGGGACGTGCGGCAGCGGGACGGGGGCGGCGGCCGGGCCGCTGTCCGTCCCGTACACGATGAGCGGATCCGCGGGGGTGAAGGGCCCACTGCCGGTGGGCCGGCCGCGCTCCGAGGACTCAGGCACCGCATCCCAGTGTGGGGTACGACACATCGCTGTCACGAGGGGCGTGCGATGACTTTTTGATGCCGGGCCGTGACCGTGCGGTTACCGGCGCGGTTGTCGATGTGGTTCGACCGTCATATCGACAGCACGACACACTGGACGCCCGGGCACAGAGATGGTCCGTGAACTTGAGCGAGATGGACGAGCTGCGCCGGCGCCTGGAAGCCCTTGCGGCACGCATGGACGACCTGGCTGAGCAGCAAGCCGCGACGCGGCATCTCGCGGTGAACCCGGACCGTGACGTCGCGGCGCTGCAGGAGCAGCGGCGCGACGATGTCAGCTGCTTCAGGCGCTGCGACAGACGCAGCTCGAGCAGGGCAAGACCCTGGAAGCGCACACCAAGACGCTGCTGGAGCACGGCAAGCTGCTGGGGGTCCTCGTCGCCGGGCAGGTCGCGATCATGGACCATCTGGGGATCACGCCGGAGGACGACACCTCCGAGCGTGGCTGATCAGAGCGCGTCGGCGCCGCGGTTGCGGAGCGACTGGGCGTACTGCTGGAGGACCCAGAGCTCGTTCTGCACGGCCGCCAGCTGTTCCGGGGCGGCGTGCGGGCCGAGGCGAGTGAGGGTGCCCTGGATGTCGCGGATGCGGCGGTCGACGGCGCGCAGGCGGACCTGGACGAGCTGGACGCCCGCGTAGGTCTCGTCGACCGTCTTGGAGTGGATCGCCTCCACGGCCAGCTCGGTGACCATGGCCCGGACCGTGTCGTCGGGGGCCGCGTCGCGGACCCGGGCGACGTAGTCGGAGGTGCCCTGGGCGGCGCCGCCGGCCTCCTCGATGGCGCTGCGCACGGCGGCGTAGGGCGGGGCGGTGAACTCGTCCACGCCGTAGGCGTCGAAGGCCGGGGAGACCAGTGCAGGATGCTGGAGGGCGAGCTTGAGGAGCTCACGCTCGGTGCGGTGGGCGGGGCTGCGCAGGTTCAGCGCGGGGCCGGCCGGGGCGGCGGGGGCGGCGACGGTCTCGTACGTACGGGCGCGCGCGCGGGCGGGAGCGGGCCCGCGGCTGCCGCGTTCGCGGGCCCAGCGGGCCAGCTGGGCGACCCGCTTGACGACGAACTGCTCGTCGAGGATGCCGAGGATGCCGGCCAGCTGGACGGCCGACTCGTGCTGGATGGCGATGTTCTTGATGTTGGCGACGATCGGCGCGGCCTCGTCGAGGGCCGCCGCCCGGCCGGCCGGGGTGTCGAGGTTGTGGCGCTTCACGATCTGACGGATCGCGAACTCGAAGAGCGGGGTGCGGGACCGGACGAGCTGCTGCACGGCCTCGTCGCCTTCGGCGAGGCGCAGCTCGCAGGGGTCCATCCCGCCGGGCGTGATCGCGATGGAGGTCTCGGCGGCGAACTTCTGGTCGTCCTCGAAGGCGCGCAGCGCGGCCTTCTGGCCGGCCGCGTCCCCGTCGAAGGTGAAGATCACCTCGGCGGTGGCGTTGTCCATCAGCAGCCGCCGCAGGATCTTGATGTGGTCGCCGCCGAAGGCCGTACCGCAGGTGGCGATGGCAGTGGTGACCCCGGCCAGATGGCAGGCCATGACATCGGTGTAGCCCTCGACGACCACGGCCCGGCTGCTCTTGGCGATGTCCTTCTTGGCGAGATCGATGCCGTAGAGGACATGCGACTTCTTATAGATCGCGGTCTCGGGGGTGTTGAGGTACTTCGGCCCGTTGTCGTCGTCGCGCAGCTTGCGTGCGCCGAAGCCGACGACCTCGCCGGAGATGTCACGGATGGGCCACATCAGCCGGCCCCGGAAGCGGTCGATGGGGCCGCGGCGGCCCTCCTGGGAGAGGCCGGAGAGGGTCAGCTCCTTGTCGCTGAATCCCTTGCCGCGCAGATAGCGGGTGAGGTGGTCCCAGCCGGCCGGGCTGTAGCCGACCCCGAAGTGCTGGGCGGCGGCCTGGTCGAAGCCTCGCTCGGCAAGGAACTTCCGGGCGATCTCGGCCTCGGGGCTGTCCAGCTGCTCGACGTAGAACTGCGCGGCGATCTTGTGCGCCTCGACCAGGCGGATCCGCTCGCCCCGCTGGTGGGTGGGGTTGTACCCGCCTTCCTCGTACCGCAGGGTGATGCCCGCCTGTGCGGCGAGCCGCTCGACCGCCTCCGAGAAGGAGAGGTGGTCGATCTTGCGTACGAAGGTGATGACGTCGCCGCCCTCCTGGCAGCCGAAGCAGTGGAAGAAGCCCTTGCTGGGGCTGACCTGGAAGGAGGGGGTCTTCTCGTCGTGGAAGGGGCACAGGCCCTTCAGATTGCCGCCGCCGGCATTGCGCAGCTGGAGGTACTCGGAGACGACGGCGTCGATCGGGAGAGCGTCCCGGACCGCCTTCACGTCGTCGTCGTTGATCCTTCCAGCCACGCGCAAAGTTTACCGGGGGTCCGGCCCGGGCCGGACCCCTGCCGGACGCACCGGGGGACGCGGCCTACGGGTGCGGCAGGACGGCCCCGAGGGGCGTCGCCGGGTCGGCGAGGGCGTCGGTGTCGACCGAGGCGCCGGACCTGATCAGTGCCTGGATGTGCTCGGTGACGTCCCACACGTTGACGTTCATCCCGGCCAGGACCCGGCGGTCCTTCAGCCAGAAGGCGATGAACTTGCGCTTGCCGACGTCCCCGCGCAGCAGCACTTGGTCGTACGAGCCGGGGGGCGCCCAGCCCGAGTACTCCATGCCCAGGTCGTACTGGTCGGTGAAGAAGTAAGGGATGCGGTCGTAGCTGACCTCCTGGCCGAGCATGGAGCGGGCGGCGGCCGGGCCGCCGTTGAGGGCGTTGGCCCAGTGCTCGACGCGCAGCCGCAGGCCGAGCAGCGGGTGATGTGCCGCGGCGACGTCGCCCGCCGCGTAGATGTCGGGGTCGGAGGTGCGCAGCGACGCGTCGACGGCGATGCCGCCGCCGTGCGCCCGGTCGGCCATCTCCAGTCCGGCGGCCTCGGCGAGCGCGGTGCGCGGGGCGGCGCCGATCGCGGCGAGGACGACGTGCGCGGGGTGTTCCTCGCCGTCGTCGGTGCGGGCGGCCAGCACCATGCCGTCCTGGCCGGTGATCTCGGTGAGCCTGGCGCCGAAGCGGAAGCGGACTCCGTGTCCGCGGTGGACGTCGGCGAAGAGCTGCCCGAGCTCGGGGCCGATGGCCCGGTGCAGCGGGGTCGGATTCGGCTCGACGACGGTGACCTCGGCGCCGTATCCGCGGGCGGCGGCCGCGACCTCCAGACCGATCCAGCCTCCCCCGGCGATCACGAGGTGGCCGTTGTCCCGGCCCAGAGCGACCAGGACACCACGCAGCCGCTCGGCGTGGGCGAGGCGGCGCAGATGGTGGACGCCCGCGAGGCCGGTGCCGGGGATGTCGAGCCTGCGCGGCTCGGCACCGGTGGCCAGCAACAGCTTGTCGTACTGCACAAGGGCGCCGTCGCCGAGCCGGACCGCCTTGGCGTCGCGGTCGACGGCGACGACGGGCTGGCCGAGGTGCAGCTCGATGTCGGCCTGGGCATACCAGGCGGGCTCGTGGACGAAGACGCTCTCCCGGGTCTCCTTGCCGGTCAGATAGCCCTTGGACAGGGGTGGGCGCTCGTACGGGTGGTCGCGCTCGTCGCCGACGAGGATGACCCGGCCGGTGAATCCCTCGGCCCGGAGCGTTTCGGCGGCCTTCGCGCCGGCCAGTCCTCCTCCGACGATGACAAACGTCCGGTGTGCGTCGACCACTTGATGCCTCCTCTTTACGCTGCCGCCATCGAGCGTCCCGCACGGAGCGTGATGGCGGAAGGGGTGCTGCTCCGTTCAGCGGCGGGCCGGTCAGGACCGCCGGGAGAGCCGGTTGTGCAGGGTACGGGCCGAGGCGTCCGTGAACGAGGCGATCTGGTCGACGATCACCCGTTTGCGGGCCCGGTCGTCCGGCGCAGCGTCGAAGAGCGCGCGGAACTGCGGGTCGAGGCCTTCGGGGGCACGGGCGGTGAGCGCCTCGGCCAGCTCGGCGAGGACGATCCGCTGGTCGGCACGGAGCCGCTCCTGCTCGTCCCGCTGCATCACATAGCGGTCGGCGACGGCCTTGAGGACCGCGCACTCGTTCCTGGTGGTGCGCGGGACGACCAGTTCGGCTCCGTACCGGGTGAGCCGGCCCCCACCGTACGCCTCGCGGGTGGCGGCCTCGGCGTCCAGGCAGAACCGGCCGATGAGCTGGCTGGTGGCATCCTTCAGCCGGGCCTGGGCGACCGCCGAGCCGTCGTAACCGTGCGGCCACCATTCCTGGTCGACGAGCCGGTCGAGGGCGGCGGCCAGCTCCTCGGGGTCGGTGTCGTCCGGGACGTAACGGCCGATGGCCACGGCCCAGATCTCGCTGCGCTCGGACTCGGCGAAGAGCACGTTGGGATCGATGTGGCCGGCGTGCAGGCCGTCCTCGAAGTCGTGCACGCTGTACGCCACGTCGTCCGACCAGTCCATGACCTGGGCCTCGAAGCATCTGCGCTGCCCGGGGGCGCCGGAGCGGAGCCAGCCGAAGACGGGCAGGTCGTCCTCGTACGCCCCGAACTTCGGCGAGCCGGGATCGGTGGGATGGCCGCCGCGCGGCCACGGGTACTTGGTGGCGGCGTCGAGCGCCGCCCGGGTGAGATTGAGGCCGACGCTGACCGGCTCCCCGTCGGGACCGCGCACGAACCGCTTGGGTTCGAGCCGGGTGAGCAGCCGCAGGGACTGGGCGTTGCCCTCGAATCCGCCGCAGTCCTTGGCGAAGTCGTTGAGCGCCTGCTCGCCGTTGTGCCCGAACGGCGGATGGCCCATGTCATGGGAGAGGCAGGCCGCCTCGACCAGATCGGGATCACAGCCCAGGGCAGCCCCCAGCTCCCTGCCGACCTGCGCGCATTCCAGGGAGTGGGTGAGCCGGGTACGGGGGCTGGCGTCCCAGGCATAGCTGCGCGAGCCGGGGGTGACCACCTGGGTCTTTCCGGCCAGCCTGCGCAGCGCGGCGGAGTGCAGCACCCGGGCACGGTCGCGCTGGAAGGCGGTACGGCCCGGCCGTTTGTCGGGCTCGGCCGCCCAGCGCTCCATGTCGGACGAGTCGTACCCCGGGTGGTGGCCAAAGCCATCGAAGCCGTCCATGCACCGACAGTAGACGCTGGCATTGAATCCTCCCCTCCCTGAAGGGGAGGGAATTTCTCACCCTCCAGGGCTGATGTGGGGATTTCCGGCTCAGGCCACTTGACGGGACGGCGTCCCACCGAGTCTTACGCCCTCAGCGCCGGCCGGCATCTTGTCGAGCTGGGCCGGACCGCACGTGGTCTTCTCCCTGGTCGTCTTGTGGTGAAGGTGCACGGCCTTGGACTTGGCAACACACTCGTTCCAGATCCACCGGCAGCGGTCCCACTCCGCCATGAGGGCGCGGTGGTCCGTGGACGACACGCGAAGCCGGAAGGTGTACCGGGCGCACCCGGCATCCTCGGCCGTCTGCGGCGTCGTCATGGCCCCACCATGGCAACAGGATCCGTTTCTCGCCGAGGCTTCCCGAAGAACTCCACGAACGGGTGACCGCTCGCGCACAAACCGACCGGCGGTCCATCGACTCCGAGATCCCACAGGTCGCGGCTGCCGTGCGCGACGGCGACCAGGGCGGGTGCCGCGGACGGGACCCCGGACGGGACCGCGGTCGGGGTCATGGGCCTGCGGGTTCCGTTCAGATGGACATGGCTGAGCTGGCTGCGGAGCTGGTGGGTGATGCGGGTGAGCAGTTGCGCCGTGCTGTCGAGGGGAAACGAGTCCCGGTGCGGTGACTTGCGGTGCTGTGCCGACTCCGTCATGGACCGATCCTGGCCCGCGCAGGTTGCCGTGTCGTTGCGCGAGGGTGACGGGTGTTTTCCACAGGCTCACCGCGGTGAGGGCGGCGGGTGGGAGGCGTTGTCGGACGTTCCTTCTACAGTGATCCACATCGGAACCGGAACGGCGACCCGGTCGTTGCCGGCAGCGGCGTGGAGGGGGGAACCGGGCGAACCTTTCAGGGTTTTCGGGCGTCGGTTGAGGTGGGGGACATGGACGACCAGGAGGTATCTCATGCGCAGACCACGACTGCCGAGGCTGCCGCGCACCCGGCGCGGGCAGCGGCGGGCGGTGCAGGCGCTGATGCTCGGCTGTGTGCTGGCGCTGGCCCCGGCGACGTGGATGCACGCCGTGGCGGACGGTCGGCTGCGTACGACGGCCGACGCGCCCTCGACCGATGTCGCCGTCGTCTTCGGCGCCGGGCTGTGGCAGGGCAGGCCGTCGCCGTATCTCGCCCACCGCCTCGACGCGGCGGCCGAGCTCTACCGCACCGGCAAGGTCCGGGTGGTTCTGGTAACCGGGGACAACAGCCGCGAGGAGTACGACGAACCGGACGCCATGCGAGCCTATCTGGCCGAGCGGGGGGTGCCGGACCGGCGGATCGTCAGCGACTACGCCGGGTTCGACACCTGGGACTCCTGTGTACGGGCGAAGAAGATCTTCGGCGTGGAGCGGGCGCTGCTGATCACCCAGGGCTTCCACATACGCCGTGCCGTCGCGCTCTGCCAGGCGGCGGGGATCGAGTCGTACGGCGTGGGGGTCGCCGCCAAACATGATGCGACCTGGTACTACGGCCATACGCGCGAGCTGTTCGCGGCAGGCAAGGCGGCACTGGACGCGGCGTTCGAGCCGGATCCGCGTTTCCTGGGGCGTCAGGAGACGAGCGTCACCGAGGCGTTGGCGGCCGGCCGCTGACAGGGGCGCTGACACCGTTGCCGAGACCGTAGTCAGGTCTCAGCATTCCGGGCATTTCGGACCAGAAGGTCCGTCTCGTCACTAAGAACTCCTAACGAAATGATCTCCAAGGTGGTTGGATCACTCCGGGACTGATGATCCGGGGTGCGGGCGGTTCGGCCGAAGCCCTGGCAAGGCGACGACGAGTTGTGGGCGGTGCACCCTGAGCCGCGGAGAACTTAAATGCGTCGACAGCGCCCCTCGGCACCCGGCACAGTGGCCACCCGTGACGAGCAGTGAACTGTGGACCCGCGCGACCGCCGACCGCTACGACGCCGAGGAAGCCGAAGCGTCCTCGGCTGCCGTTCTCGGACCGACCCTCGCCTTCCTCGCCGAGCTCGCCGGAGACGGCCGGGCGCTGGAGTTCGCCATCGGAACAGGACGGGTGGGAGTCCCGCTCCGGGAACGCGGCGTGCCGGTGGTGGGCATCGAACTGTCCGAGCACATGGCAGCGGTGCTGCGGCGCAAGATCGACGAGGGCACCCTCCCGGTAGTCATCGGGGACATGGCCACCACCGTCGTTCCCGGCGGGTTCGCCCTGGTCTACCTCGTCTACAACACCATCACGAACCTGCTCACGCAGGACGAGCAGGTCGAGTGCTTCCGCAACGCCGCACGGCATCTGGAGCCCGGCGGCCGGTTCGTCATCGAGCTGGGTGTGCCGCCGCTGCGGCTCCTGCCGCCCGGCCAGGTCGCGGTGCCGTTCGACGTCTCCCAGCAGCATCTCGGCTTTGACACCTTCGACCTGGTCGAGCAGATGCTCGTCTCGCACCACTTCACCCGCGACGGCGACGACGGCCACTACCGCCGCGAAAACTCCCGACACCGGTACGCTTGGCCGGCGGAGCTCGACCTGATGGCGCGGATCGCTGGGCTCGAGCTGGAACGTCGCGTTGCAGACTGGGACGGGGCTCCGTTCACCCAGGACTCCGCGAAGCACGTCTCCGTGTGGCGCAAGCCAGCCTGAGGTCGGCCACCGGGCCATCAACGTTGGCCGTGCCTGTCTTGAACTTCTATCGGGAGTTCAGGCGTCGCCAGCAGATCAGTGCGCATCCGAGGGCGAGGAAGGCTTCGTGGATGTCGTCGCGGATCTCCCAGCGGATCCGCAGGCGGCGGAACCAGTGCAGGTGAGCGAATGCTCGCTCCACGACCCAGCGTTGCGTGCCCAGGCCCGAGCCGTGCTCGGTGCCCCGGCGGGCGATCAGCGGCCGCCCGGCCATTCACCGCCTGGGATGACCCTGCCATGGGCGCGCAGCTCCCGGGCGGCCTTCTCCGCGGTCAGGTAGACCCAGGCGCGGGCCGTGGAGCCGTCCGGGCGGCAGACGTCGCGTGCGATCCGGTCGTACAGATTGCGTGGATCGCCGGGCCCGTAATACCCCTCGAGCCGGTCCAGGAGCGTCAGGGTCTCGTCGTACGTCCCGGGCCGGGGAGTGACGAGATCGCCGGTGATCACCGAGCCGGGCGGTGCGCTCAGCGCGTACGGAAACCCCGGCCCCTCGTACAGCACCGCGCCCGCCAGAGTGGCCGGCTCCTCGCCGGTCACCCGGCCCCGCAGGAGCAGGTCGTGATTGCGCTCGCCGGGCCGGAGCGTGCCGTACACGAAGAACGGCAGACACTCCGTCATCCCGTGGTCTCCTCCGCGACCCAGGCGAGATAGGGACCGCTGCCGCGCACCACCTGCACGGCGATGATCTCCGGGGTGTCGTAGTCGTGGACGGCGCGCAGATGGGCCTCCAGTCGCTCGTACCGCTCGTTCGTCGTCTTGAACAGCACCTGCCATTCCTGGGCGGTCTCGATCCCGCCCTGCCAGCGGTAGACGGAGGTGACGGGCGAGGAGATCTGCGCGCAGGCGGCGAGCCGGGCCTCCACGGCGCCGCGTGCGAGCGCCGCCGCCTTCTCCGCGCTGTCGGTCGTGGTCAGTACAGTGAGCACGTCCGTACCCTAACCAGGACAGGACCCCGTCGTACCGTGGCCGCATGACGATTCCGCCCGGTACCCATGTCGAGATCGACGGCCGCCCCGCCGACGCCGAGAATCTGCTGGTCCCCGCGCTGCTCGGCACATACGCCCACTTCACCGCCCTGCAGGTCAGGGATGGCCGGACGCGTGGCCTGGACCTCCACCTCGACCGGCTGGACGCCGCCACCCGCGAGCTGTCCGGGGCGGAGCTGGACGGTGAGCGGGTGCGCACACTGCTGCGCGGCGCGCTGGACAGGGCCGGGCGCCGGGACTCCGCGGCGCGCGTGTACGTGTACTTCGGCGCAGACCTGAAGCCGACGTTGATGGTCACCGTACGGCCGCCCGTCGATATGCCGGCGGAGCCGCAGAGCCTGATGTCCGTGCCGTACCAGCGTCCGTTCCCGCACATCAAACATCTGGGCAGCTTCGCCCAGACGCACTACGGGCGGCTCGCGGCACAGGCCGGATTCAGCGACGCGCTGCTGACCGGGCCCGGCGGGGTGATCAGTGAGGGCGCTGTCGCCAATATCGCTTTCTACGAAGGGACTTCGGTCGTCTGGCCGGATGCGCCTGCGCTGACCGGGATCACCATGGCGCTGCTCGAGCCGCGGCTCGGCGACCACGGGCTGCCCTCGGCGCAGCGGCCGGTGACACTCGCGGATCTCGGCGCCTACCGGGCCGCGTTCGTCTGCAACTCGCAGGGCATCGCGCCGGTGCGGCTCATCGACGAGGTGGAGTTCGCGGTCGACGAGCGACTGATGAAGACGGTGGCCGAGGCGTACGCGGCCGTCCCCTGGGACGTCATCTGAGGCTGCCGGGACGCTTCATGGCCGACCAGGAAGACATCGGCGGCCGGGACCGCGTCGCGAAGGCCCGTACCGAACCTGCCGGCCGGCGCCCTGATCGCGGCCGAGGTGGGCGTCGAGGTCACCGATCCGGCGGGCGCACCCTGGCGGGTCGGCGCCTCAGGTTTCATGGCCGCCCCCGGGGCACTGCACAAGCCGCTGTGCGCACTGCTCGCGAAGAACGCGGACTGACCGTCACTCGTTCGGTGCGCACGACATGCGGGAGGCGCGCGCCGCCACTTACCTCGGAGGGGACAGGGATCTCGCGCCGCCACTTACCTCGGAGGGGACAGGGATCTCGCGCCGACTCGTGCCACGGAGGACCACCATGCGCAGCATCCCGCGCGCCACCCGCCCATTCACCTGTGCCGCACTGATAGTGACGGCGCTCGGTCTGGGCGCGGGCACCACGCACGCCGACGACGAGCCCGAGGCGCTCGAGCCGTCCCCCGCGACCGCCGCGCCGAGCGCCACCGTCACGACGCACACCGAGGCCCGCGGCTCCGAGGGGACGAGGAAGGACAACGCCTCGTCGGCCGGAGCGGGCGAGCTCGACACGGCCACCGGGCAGTTCCGGGTGCCGGAGGACGCCCGGTCCGGGACGTACGCGATCAGTGTGCAGGCCAACGAGAGGAAGAGCGCCGCCGGGAGTCTCCCGGAGCCGCAGCCGGCGCCGACCGGCACCAGCCCGGGGCCCGTGGAAGGCTCCGGGGCCCGTACCGGGCCGGCGTCCACTGGATCCGTGTCCACCGGCTCTGCGCCCACCAAACCTGCGTCCACCGGATCCGACACCACCGACAAAGCACCCACCAAACCTGCGTCCACCGGATCCGACACCACCGACAAAGCACCCACCAAACTTGCGTCCACCGGATCCGACACCACCGACAAAGCACCCACCGAACCCGCCTCCACCGGATCCGACACCACCGACAAAGCACCCACCAAACTTGCGTCCACCGGATCCGACACCACCGACAAAGCACCCACCAAACTTGCGTCCACCGGATCCGACACCACCGACAAAGCACCCACCAAACTTGCGTCCACCGGATCCGACACCACCGACAAAGCACCCACCGAACCCGCCTCCACCGGATCCGACACCACCGAATCCGACTCCACCGAATCCGAGGCCCTTGGGTCGGCATCCACCGGGTCAGCGTCCACCGGATCCGACACCACCGACTCAGCACCCACCAAACTTGCGTCCACCGGATCCGACACCACCGAATCCGACGCCCTTGGGCCGGCATCCACCGGATCGGCGGCCGCCGAATCCGACACCACCGACTCGGCACCCGCCGTGCCTGCCTCCACAGAATCCGACATCGAATCCGACGCCACCGAATCCGACGCCCCTGAGTCAGCATCCACCGGGTCCGACACCGCGTCCGTGACCAAAGCCGATGCGGGATCGAGCCCAGGTTCGGGCTCGGGCTCGGGTTCCGGTTCAGGTGCGGGTGCGGGTGCGGGTGCGGACTCGGATGGGGGCGCGGACAGCGGGGCGGACGCCGGATCCACCGGGAGCTCGGACGCCGCGGCCGGCGAGCGCACCGGCACGAACACGGAGGCCAAGACCGGGGAACAGAGCGACGCCGCCCCGAAGGGACACGTCGAGGCGGGTGTCGGCGGCAGCGTCGGCCAGGACCCCGTCCGGAGCGCCGCCGGAGTGGCGGTGCTGGCGGCCGCGGCGGGTGGTGCCGTACAACTGCTGGTGCGCCGCCGCGCATACGGCACCACCCGGGGCTGATCGTTCGTGGACCTGCGAGGCAAGGCCGGACTGGTGGCCATCGCCGTCTGCACCGGCATCTGGTTGATCCGGACCGGCTCCGACATGGACCTTCCGCCGCAACCCGCCACCACCGAGGCGTTCGCCCGGGCGGCGGTGGCGGCCGAGCCGGACGCCGGAATTCCGCTGCCGCCGTCGGATCCGGTACGCATCCGGATCCCGGCCATCCGGGTCGACGCCCCGGTGACCCGGCTCGGCCTCCGCGCCGGCGGCAGCCTCGAAGCGCCGCCCGCCGGGAACCGCAACCTCGCCGGCTGGTACCGGGGCGGCCCCGCCCCGGGCGCGAAGGGCGCCTCGATCATCGCCGGGCACGTCGACACAGCCGAAGGACCTGCCGTCTTCTACAACCTCGGCACCCTGAAGAAGGGCACCCGTATCGAGATCACGCGCAAGGACGGCCGTACGGCGGCCTTCGCGGTCGATGCCGTCGAGGTGTTCGACAACAACGCGTTCCCCGACCGCAAGGTGTACGGCGCCACGGTCCGACCGGAACTGCGCGTGATCACATGCGGGGGCGGCTTCGACGCGCGTACCGGCTACCAGGCCAATGTGGTGGCGTTCGCCCATCTGACGGGCGAGGCCTAGGTGACCGGAAAGGTTCACCGGCTCGCGACGCTCCCCCCAGCTACCGCTGGGGAAGCTAGCTGGGGGAGCCACGAGCCACCCGGCAGACCTTCCCGGCCACAGCACTAGGCGCTCCACTGGTCGAAGGCGAGCTTCGCGATCAGCGAGAAGACCACGACCAGCAGCACTCCGCGCACGAACTCGCTGCCCTTCTTCAGGGCCATCCGGGCCCCGAGCATGCCGCCCGCCAGATTGAACACGGCCATCATCGCGGCCAGTTGCCACAGCACGGAGCCGTGGTAGGCGAACATCGCCAGCGCGCCGGCGTTGGTGCAGACATTGACGATCTTGGCGGTGGCCGAGGCCGTCACCAGGTCGAGATGGAGCACGGCGGTGAGCGCCAGCACCAGGAAGGTGCCGGTGCCGGGCCCGAACAGGCCGTCGTAGAAGCCGATTCCGCCGCCGACCAGCACGATCGCGGTGACGGTACGGGCCCGGGTGACCTCCGCTCCGGCCGGGGTGGTGCCGAACGAGGGCCGCAGCATGACGAAAGCGGCCACACCGAGCAGCACCACCATGATCACCGGGCGCAGCACCTCGCTGCTGATCCCTGCCGCGAAGAACGCCCCGGCCATGGAGCCGGCCAGGGCCGCGGCCCCGATCCGTACGGCGGTGCCGACCTTCACGGGCGCCTTGCGTGCGTATGTGATCGCGGCGCCCGAGGTGCCGACGATGGCCACCGCCTTGTTGGTGCCGAGGACCTGCGCGGCGGGCGCATGAGGCAGCCCGAGCAGCAACGCGGGCAGAAGCAGCAGCCCGCCACCGCCCACCACGGCATCGATCCAGCCGGCGGCGGCCGCGGCGAGACAGAGCACGATGATCATGGTCACTGATATGTCAGGCATGATCGCGACCCTAGGGAGCGGACCCATGCCCCGTCCATCGACCGCCGCGTTCGTTGAGCAAGCTCTGAGCTTCCCGGCCCGGAGCGCGAGTTCAGGCGACTCCGGTCCCGGACTGCTGCCCTGACGCGACGGCGGCCATCGCGACGCTCTCTTTGCCGCTCCGGGAGCCAGACAAAAAACGCACACCCGCGCTACGCCGTCCGCATCGCCTGAGACCGCCGTCGGTGGCGGGCGGCACTGCTCACGACCTCGCAAGCGCTCCGGCCTACTCTGGCGTAAGGACAGCGTTCTTCCCCCACACGAGGAGTGCCGCATGACGGGCTGGAGTGCGAGCGACATCCCCGACCAGCGCGGGCGTACCGCCGTGGTCACCGGAGCCAACAGCGGAATCGGGCTGGTCGCGGCACGGGAGCTGGCCCGCCGTGGTGCGCGGGTGATCCTCGCGTGCCGCAGCGAGGCCCGCGGCAAGGAGGCCGAGGCCCGAATACGGCGCGAGATCCCGGGTGCCGAGGTCGAGTTCGCCCCGCTGGATCTCGCCGATCTCGTGTCCGTACGTCAGTTCGCCGAGGCCTACGAGCAGCCAACGCTCGACCTGCTCGTCAACAACGCGGGCGTGATGGCACTGCCGTACGGCAGGACCACCGACGGCTTCGAGACCCAGTTCGGTGTCAACCACCTCGGGCACTTCGCGCTGACCGGGCTGCTGCTCCCGAAGCTGCTGGACACGCCGGGCGCCCGTGTGGTGGCCCTGTCGAGCGCCATGCACGCGCTCGCCAATGTCGACATGGGTGACCTCAACAGCGAGCGCCGATACCGCCGCTGGATCGCCTACGCCCGTTCCAAGACCGCCAATCTGCTCTTCGTCCACGAGCTGGCCAGGCGGCTGGCCGCCACCGGCTCCGAGGTGATCGCCGCGGCCGCGCACCCCGGCTATGCCGCCACCAACCTCCAGGCCGCGGGTCCGCGCATATCGGGCAACAGAACCGCCGAGCGCGTCATGGAGTTCGGCAATCGGATCATCGCCCAGCCGGCCGAGTCGGGTGCCCTGCCGACGCTGTATGCCGCCACCGCGTCCGGGGTGCGGCCGGACGACTTCATCGGCCCCTCGGTCCTGATGCTGCGAGGGGCGCCCGCCCGCTCCTGGCGGGCCCGGTGGACCCTGGACGACGTGGCGAGCGAACGGCTCTGGGTCGCGTCGGAGCAGCTCACCGGGGTCGTCGCGGAGGGCCTCAAGTCCTGAGGCCCTCCGGCCTCGAGTCCTGAGGCCCGACACCGCGCACCGGCTCAGGCCTGGCCGCCGCCCTCGACCGCGGACGGGTCCATCCAGATGATCTCCCAGAGGTGGTGGTCCGGGTCCTGGAAGGAACGCCCGTACATGAAGCCGTGGTCCATCGGCTCGTTCGCGGGGGATCCTCCGGAGGCGAGGGCGGCGTCGACCAGCTCGTCGACCTGCTCCCGGCTCTCGGCGCTCAGGGCCAGGATGACCTCGGTGGTCTTCGAGGCGTCGGCGATCTCCTTCTTGGTGAACTCCTTGATTTTCGCCTCGGTGAGGAGCATCGCGAAGACGGTGTCACTGAACACCAGGCAGGCCGCGGTCTCATCGGTGAACTGCGGGTTGAAGGAGTAGCCGAGCTTGGTCCAGAAGGCCTTCGAGGCGTCGAGGTCCTTCACGGGGAGGTTGACGAAGATCATCGTGGACATGAGCGGTGTCTCCTTCTTCTGTGGCTGCTTCTCCTGCGGCCGCCCGGTGCGGCGCCTGTTCGAAGAGGTAGACCTGTGGTCACCGGAAAACTCATCGCTCCCCGGCAGAAATCTTCGGCCGTTCCCGTCCCGCCGGACCGGATCAGTCGCCCGGCCGAGCTCATGTCATTGCTCGGGTCCTGACGCCGCCGTCCAGCGCCGCAGCAGACCTCGCTCGTCGTCATGGGTGAGCCAGCTGCCGTCGCCGAGTGGACGGGCGAAGCTGTCGACGGGCTCGGGGTATTCGATCCGGCCCGGAACGCGGAGAGCCGGGGCGCCCAGCAGCCAGTGTCGGGCGTGGTCCGGGTCCTCGTCGCACTCGGTGGTCGTGGCGATGACGGTGGCCGCGTCCACGAAACCGCAGACGTAGTCGAAGTACGGCGGATCGTCGTCCTCGTCACCACTGACCGGCGGCAGGGTGTCGCTCTCGAACCTGGCGAGGACCTCGCCGTCAAGGGCGTGCAGCGTGATGTCCGAGCCGTAGTGCTCCAGGGTCAGAAAGCCGCCGTGTCCAGGGTGGACGTCGGCCAGGATGCGGTCGATGTCCTCGTTGACGTCCCAGGTGGTCAGCGTCTCGCCGTCCCAGCGGCCCCAGTGCAGCAGGATGCCGTCCTGGCCCATACCGATACCGAGCCCCATGTGCACGCCGTCCGGGTGGGAGAGGTGGTTGGAGCCGGAGGCCACGCTGTCCAGCGGAAGCCGGGCCAGCTCCTTGCCGTCCCGGGCGTCCAGCACCACCCACCGCTCCTGGTAGTCCTCGTCCTCGTCGCCCGGCACATGTGCCCACACCAGGCGGCCGTCGTTGGAGACGCGGCAGGACCCGGACTCGATCCCCGGGCAGACCTGCAGCTCGTCCCCGGTGTGCGGATGCCCTGGGTCCCAACAGCCGTGCCGGTACTCCCACAGCGTCTCGCCGCCGGCGCCCACCGCCCGTACGGAGCGCTGCCCGGAGAACGCAGCGAACGAGCCGTCCGGCGCGACCGAATGCTCTCCCCGTTTCCAGCCGGGCCAGGGGAACGGAAACGCTGCCAGCGGTTCGCTCTCCCCCGCGAAGACCCGCTCGAGATCATGGACCCGAAGCGTGTCCTCGCGGAGCAGCAGCGCGCGGTGTGTTCCGGCCCGGCTCTCGAGCGCGAAGCCACTGACCAGGTCACCGGCACCGGGCAGGGCCGCGGTGCCGACCGGGCGTGCGATGACAGGACGTGCAGTGATCGACATACCAGGAAGGTAGCCCCCACCGCTGACAACGCGAAGGTCAGGACTTGGCCGGCGGGAGTTCTATCCAAGCTCTCTTGATTCTCTTGTTGTTGCAGTCGACGACGATCGGCAGCGCACCGGAGCGCCCCTCAGCTTCGGCGACGAAGCGCCGCAGGTCATCGAGGGTCACTTCCCTGCCGTTGTTGGGCGTGAGCTCTATGGATACGGGTGGCATGCGCTCATCATCTCCGGATGACCGGTTGTTCACACACCGTCAATTCGCCACTCCTACCTTCCGGAAGCGCGCGACCCCGCCGCCGACCGGTGGCGGGCAAGTCACCACCTCCCCCTGGAGTGACAAGTGGAACGTCGCAACTTCCTTCGCGGAGCGGTCATCGGCGGTTCGGCCGCGGCCTTCGGCGGAACCCTGATGCACGGGGCCGCCTACGCGGCCCCGGCTCAGCCCGGTTCCGGCCCCTACGGGGCGCTGGGTGCCGCGGACGCCAACGGCATTCAGCTGCCTGCCGGTTTCACCAGCAGGGTCATCGCCCGGTCCGGCCAGAAGGTCGGCTCCACCGGCTACACCTGGCACAACGCCCCTGACGGGGGTGCCTGTTTCGCCGACGGCACCGGCTGGATCTATGTCTCCAACTCGGAGATCAGCCCCTCCGGCGGCGCGAGCGCGGTCACGTTCTCCTCGACCGGCGCGATCACCGGCGCGTACCGGATCCTCTCCAACACCCGGCAGAACTGCGCGGGTGGCGCCACTCCGTGGAACACCTGGCTCTCCTGCGAGGAGGTCAGCCTCGGGTACGTGTACGAGACCGACCCGCGGGGTGTGAACGCGGCCGTCCGCCGGGACGCGATGGGCAAGTTCAAGCACGAGGCGGCGGCGGCCGACCCGGTCCGCAAGGTGATCTATCTGACCGAGGACGAGACCAACGGCTGCTTCTACCGCTTCATCCCGACGACCTGGGGCGACCTGTCCTCCGGCACGCTCCAGGTGCTGAAGGCCGGCACCACCACCTCCGGCTCGTTCACCTGGGCGACCGTGCCGGACCCGGACGGCGCCCCGACCGTGACCCGTGACCAGGTCTCCGGTGCCAAGCGGTTCAACGGCGGTGAGGGCTGCCACTACTCGAACGACACCGTCTGGTTCACCACCAAGGGCGACAACCGCGTCTGGCAGGTCAACCTGGCCACGAACACCTACGAGCTCGCCTACGACGACTCGCTGGTGGTGGGCGGCGGCGCCCCGCTGACCGGTGTCGACAATGTCACCGGCTCCTCCTCCGGCGACCTGTTCGTCGCCGAGGACGGCGGCAACATGGAGATCTGCATCATCACGCCCGACGACGTGGTGGCACCCTTCCTGCGGATCAACGGCCAGTCCGCCTCCGAGATCACCGGACCGGCCTTCTCGCCCGACGGCAAGCGGCTGTACTTCTCCAGCCAGCGCGGTACGAGCGGAAGCTCGTCCGGCGGCATCACGTACGAGGTGACCGGTCCCTTCCGGGCCTAGGCACCTCCGGCTGGGCGCTGCCTCTCAACAGGGCGGCGCCCAGCGGCGTCACCGTGTGCAGCACGGCGTTGCCGTGCCGCAGGGTGACCACCAGACCCGCCTCGCGCAGCACGGCCGCGTGCTGGCTGGCCGAGGCGAGTGACACCCCGGCTCTGCGGGCGAGTTCACTGGTCGTGCAGCCGGTACTGATGGCCTGGAGGACGGCCGAGCGCGTGTGCCCCAGAAGCCGCCCGAGGGAAGGTGTCGACTCGGCGACGGCCGGTGCGTGCGGGGAGGTGCGGGTCACCGGATAGACAAGTACGGGCGGCAGCCCCGGGTCGTGGTACGCCACCGGGGTGCGCCGGCAGAACCAGGACGGCTGGAGCAGCAGGCCGCGCCCGCGCAGATGCAGATCGCGCTCGACGGGATAGTCGGCCTCCAGCACGGGTGGCCGCCAGCGCAGCATCGACGGAAGCGAGCCGAGCAGTTCGTCCGCCCCGCCGTCGAGCAGGGCGCGGCCGCGTACGGCCCGGTCGGCGTCGATCCTGGCCCGGATGTATAGCCAGTACGGATCGACGGCGGCCCGGTGGTAACTGCGAAGGGCGCCGATGAGGCGGCTCAGCGGCTCGACGGCGGCCCCGCCCTCGGCGATCCGCACCACCCAGCCGGGCAGCCGCCGAAAGCCGGCGAGCCTGCCGAGGTCGGCCCGCAGCCGCTCCACCGGGGTGCCACGCAGTTTCTCGAGTCCCGCCTCGATGCCGTGCGGCCCCCGTACCGGGGTCAGAAAATCCGGGAAATACCCTCGAGAAGGCACGAGCGCGGACAGCAGCCGTGTTTCACCGTTCAGCTGGGACCGGACTTCGGTGCGCCATTCTCCGAAGACGACGGCTCCCCGCCGGTCTCTCAATCGGTGAAAACTGAGAATGGTTTCCCACAAGGCGTCGGGCGCGTTCGCCAGCCGTAGCCGCGCCAGGTCGACTTCCGTGAAATGGATACGAAGCACCGAAACCCCCACCTGTTGCATCCGCAATCATCCCCGGGGTATGAGTATGCACTCCATCACAGGACGTTACCAGGGTGTTTCGGCCACAGTTGAAAGGCACTCGCGCCGACCGTCGAAAACAGAAAGGCTGTACGTCGTCGGGTACGGCACCGCGGCGGCCGACAATGCGCAGCGAAGACCGTGGGGGGCTTCGCGACGTTCGGCGGCGGCCGCGATGGCGCCGGCTTCACGCCCGGCGGTGGTGGCAGGGTACGGCCCGCGGGAGGGGTCCCGCGGGCCGTACCCTGTGCAGGTTTTCCATACGGATCGGCATGGCTCAGCCACCCGGAAATGAAGGAATCAATTCACCTCCGGAAAGTCTGTTGTTCAACGAGAATTTCGCACGGAAACCCACGGAAACACGGAAGCGGCGGCACCTCGATACGAGAGGTGCCGCCGCTTCCGGGGGTCCGTCAGCGCGAGTCGCTGCCCGTGGACTGGGCGGCCGCGCGGCCTGCCTCCAGGCGCGCCACCGGGATGCGGAACGGCGAGCAGGAGACGTAGTCGAGGCCCACCTCGTGGAAGAAGTGCACCGACTCCGGGTCGCCGCCGTGCTCACCGCAGACGCCGAGCTTGATGTCGGGGCGGGTGGCCCGGCCCGCCTGGACCGCGCTGCGGACCAGCGAGCCCACACCTTCCTTGTCGATGGTCTCGAACGGGCTGACGCCGAAGATGCCCTTCTCCAGGTACGCCGTGAAGAAGCTCGCCTCCACGTCGTCGCGGGAGAAGCCCCACACCGTCTGGGTCAGGTCGTTGGTACCGAAGGAGAAGAACTCGGCGGCCTCGGCGATCTGCCCGGCGGTCACTGCGGCGCGCGGCAGCTCGATCATCGTGCCGAGGGCCAGCTTGAGTTCGACGCCGGTGGCGGCCTCGACCTCGGCGATGACCTTCTCCGCGTCCTCGCGGACGATCTCCAGCTCCTGGACCGTGCCGACGAGCGGGATCATGATCTCCGCACGCGGGTCGCCCTTGGCGTTCTTGCGCTCGGCCGCTGCCTCGGCGATCGCCCGGACCTGCATGGTGAACAGGCCGGGGATGACCAGGCCGAGACGGACACCGCGCAGACCCAGCATCGGGTTCTGCTCGTGCAGCCGGTGCACGGCCTGGAGCAGACGCAGGTCGTTCTCGTTGCTGTCCTCGCGGGCCTCGGCGAGAGCGACGCGTACCGACAGCTCGGTGATGTCGGGCAGGAACTCGTGCAGCGGCGGGTCGAGCAGACGCACGGTGACCGGAAGGCCGTCCATCGCCTCGAAGAGCTCGATGAAGTCCTGCTTCTGCTGCGGCAGCAGGGCGGCCAGGGCCTCGTCGCGCTCCTCGTCGGTGTCGGCGAGGATCAGCTTCTCGACCATCTCGCGGCGCTCGCCGAGGAACATGTGCTCCGTGCGGCACAGGCCGATGCCCTGGGCGCCGAACCGGCGGGCGCGCAGCGCGTCCTCGGCGTTGTCGGCGTTGGCACGTACCCGCAGGCGGCGTACACGGTCCGCGTAGGCCATGATGCGGTGCACGGCGGCGACGAGCTCGTCGGCGTCGTCGGCACCGGCGTGCATACGGCCCTCGAAGTACTCGACGACCGGGGACGGTACGACCGGGACCTCACCGAGGTACACCTTGCCGGTGGAGCCGTCGACGGAGACGACGTCGCCCTCCTCGATGACCGTGCCGGAGGCGGTGGTCATCCGGCGGCGCTTGGTGTCGACCTCGAGCTCCTCGGCGCCGCAGACACAGGTCTTGCCCATGCCGCGGGCAACGACGGCGGCGTGCGAGGTCTTGCCGCCGCGCGAGGTCAGGATGCCCTCGGCGGCGATCATGCCGTCCAGGTCGTCCGGGTTGGTCTCCCGGCGGATCAGGATGACCTTCTCGCCGGAACGGGACCACTTGACGGCGGTGTACGAGTCGAAGACCGCCTTGCCGACCGCCGCGCCCGGGGAGGCGGCGATGCCGCGGCCGATCAGCTCGGCCTTCGAGCTCTCGTCGAAGCGGGGGAACATCAGCTGCGCGAGCTGGGCGCCGTTGACCCGCTGCAGGGCCTCGGCCTCGTCGATCAGGCCCTGGTCGACCAGCTGGGTGGCGATACGGAAGGCGGCGCCGGCGGTGCGCTTGCCGACCCGGGTCTGGAGCATCCAGAGCTGGCCGCGCTCGATGGTGAACTCGATGTCGCACAGGTCCTTGTAGTGCGTCTCGAGGGTGCTCATGATCTCCATGAGCTGGTCGTACGACTTCTTGTCGATCTGCTCGAGGTCGGCGAGCGGCACGGTGTTGCGGATGCCGGCGACGACGTCCTCGCCCTGCGCGTTCTGCAGGTAGTCGCCGTAGACGCCCTGGTGGCCGCTGGCGGGGTCACGGGTGAAGGCGACGCCGGTGCCCGAGTCGGGGCCGAGGTTGCCGAAGACCATGGAGCAGACGTTGACGGCCGTGCCGAGGTCGTGCGGGATGCGCTCCTGGCGGCGGTAGAGCTTCGCCCGGTCGCCGTTCCACGAGTCGAAGACCGCCTTGATGGCGAGATCCATCTGCTCACGCGGGTCCTGCGGGAAGTCACGGCCGGTCTCGGCCTTGACGATCTTCTTGAACTGCTTGACCAGCTTCTTCAGGTCGGCAGCGTCGAGGTCGGTGTCGCTGGTGACCTTCTTGGTGTGCTTGGCGGCCTCGAGGGCCTCCTCGAAGAGCTCACCGTCGACGCCGAGAACCGTCTTGCCGAACATCTGGATGAGACGGCGGTACGAGTCCCATGCGAAGCGCTCGTTGTCGGCCTGCTGGGCGAGACCCTCCACCGACTTGTCGGAGAGGCCGATGTTGAGGACGGTGTCCATCATGCCGGGCATCGAGAACTTGGCGCCGGAGCGGACCGAGACGAGCAGCGGGTTGTCGGCCTGGCCGAGCTTCTTGCCCATCTTCTGCTCGAGCGCGTCGAGGTGCGCGCTGACCTCGTCTCGCAGAGCGACCGGCTCGGTGCCGCTCTCGAGGTAGACCTTGCACGCCTCGGTGGTGATCGTGAACCCCGGAGGGACGGGGAGGCCGAGGTTGGTCATCTCGGCGAGGTTTGCGCCCTTGCCACCGAGGAGGTCCTTGAGGTCCTTGTTGCCCTCGGTGAAGTCGTACACGAACTTCTGGTCTTTGTTTTCCGACACGGGTCCCGACTCCTCGAGGCTCGGTGGCTGCCCTGACGGCGAGGAACATACCCAGATCGAAGGCGCCTGGGTACGTCTACTTGCCGGTCATACGGCCGTAACCACTCGTCCGCCAGCAGATCGAAAGTTACAGGTCCATTGCGGCTGGCATTCAATAGCCTTCACTTCCTGAAGGCATCGACACGCTATGCAGCGAATCTTTCGAGATTCACCCACACAGGGTAACCACTCCATATGAATCTCGAATATCAAAAGGGTGGCACTCAGTGCCACCCTTTGAGAGATGCATCCGTCGAAGATCCGCTCATTTGAGCGCACCCCCTATCAAGGGTGGCGAGGATCACGCCCCCCAAACTGGCCTGATCCCATCATCCGGACCTCCTTTCGCCGGTTCTCATCCACCCGAGGTGTCGAGTTCGGCATCCTCGCCGACACCCGCGCAGTCGTACGGATCCTTCAGCCAACCGTCCGGCAGGACCACGCGGTTGTTGCCCGACGTACGCCCCCGAGGACCGTCCGCACCCACCGGCCACGGCTGGTCCAGATCAAGCTCGCTCATCTGAGCGCTCAGCTCGTCCAGCGAAGAGGTGATCGCCAGGCGCTTGCGCATCTCCGAACCGACCGAGAAACCCTTGAGATACCAGGCCACGTGCTTACGGAAGTCGATCACTCCACGCGACTCGTCGCCGATCCACTCCCCCAGCAGCCGGGCATGCCGCAGCATCACGTCCGCGACCTCACGCAGCGACGGCCTGGCGAGGTTTTCCGGCCGCTCCTCGAAGGCGGCCACGAGATCCCCGAACAGCCACGGCCGCCCCAGGCAGCCGCGTCCCACGACCACCCCGTCGCAGCCGGTCTCGCGCACCATCCGCAGCGCGTCCTCGGCCGACCAGATGTCGCCGTTTCCCAGCACCGGGATCTCGGGCACATGCTCCTTCAGCCGCGCGATGGCGTCCCAGTCGGCCGTGCCGCCGTAGTGCTGCGCCGTCGTACGGCCGTGCAGCGCGATCGCGGTGACACCCTCCTCGACCGCGATCCGCCCCGCGTCGAGATAGGTGAGGTGGTCGTCGTCGATACCCTTGCGCATCTTCATGGTCACCGGCAGGTCGCCCGCGTTGGACACGGCCTCTTTGAGGATGGCCCGCAGCAGGTTCCGCTTGTACGGCAGCGCCGAGCCGCCGCCCTTGCGGGTCACCTTGGGCACCGGGCAGCCGAAGTTCAGATCGATGTGATCGGCCAGGTTCTCGTCCACGATCATGCGGACCGCCTTGCCGACGGTCACCGGATCGACCCCGTACAGCTGGATCGAGCGCGGCGTCTCGGACGCGTCGAAGTGGATCAGCTGCATGGTCTTCTCGTTACGCTCGACCAGCGCCCGCGTAGTGATCATCTCGCTGACGAACAGCCCCTTTCCGCCGGAGGCTGCATCCTTCGGGGGGCGCCCTCCGAACCCCCGCTCACCTTCGGCGAATTCCCGGCAGAGGGTGCGGAACGGAGCGTTGGTGATGCCGGCCATGGGCGCGAGCACCACCGGGGGCTGGACGGTGTGCGGGCCGATCGAGAGCGGTGAGGAGAGCGTGGGCATCCGTCCATTGTCGCGTACCGGCGTCATGCCCAGAAGGTTCCTTAGTTAGCCGTACTATTGAAGGATGCCGGACGATGAACCGAGCCGACCTCGACGTCTGTTGGTGCTGGCGATCTGCTGCATGAGCCTCCTGATCGTCAGCCTCGACAACACCGTGCTCAATGTCGCTCTGCCCTCCATGCAGAGGGAGCTGCATGCCACGGTCGCCGGAATGCAGTGGACGATCGACGCCTACACCCTCGTCCTCGCCTCACTTCTCATGCTCGCGGGCTCCACCGCCGACCGGATCGGGCGCCGCAAGGTCTTCGGGGCCGGACTCGTCGTCTTCTCGCTCGGATCCCTGCTCTGCTCGCTCGCACCCAGCCTCGAAGCACTCGTCGCCTTCCGCATGGTCCAGGCCGTCGGCGGCTCCATGCTGAACCCGGTCGCGATGTCGATCATCACCAACACCTTTACCGACCCACGCGAACGCGCCCGCGCCATCGGCGCCTGGGGCGCGACCGTCGGCATCTCGATGGCGGCGGGCCCGCTCGTCGGCGGGCTGCTGGTGGAATCGGTCGGCTGGCGGTCCATCTTCTGGATCAATCTGCCGGTGGGCCTGGCCGCGCTCCTGCTCACTTTCCGCTACATACCGGAGTCCCGCGCCCCGCGACCGCGCCGCCCCGACCCGGTCGGCCAGCTGCTGGTCATCGTGATGCTGGGCTCCCTCACCTACGCGATCATCGAAGCCCCCGTCTCCGGTTGGACCTCGCCGCCGATCGTCGGCTGCGCGACGCTGTCCCTGCTGGCCCTGCTCTGCCTGCTGCGCTACGAGCCGAGGCGCCCGGAACCCCTGATCGAGCTGCGCTTCTTCCGCAGCGCGCCCTTCAGTGGAGCCGTCGTCATCGCGGTGAGCGCGTTCGCCGCACTGGGCGGCTTCCTCTTCCTCAACACCCTCTACCTCCAGGAGGTACGCGGCCTGTCCGCCCTCTCCGCCGGGCTCCACCTGCTCCCGATGGCGGCCGTGACCTTCATCGGTTCCCCGTTGTCGGGCCGGATCGTCGGAAACCGGGGCCCACGGCTCCCCCTGGCGGTCGCGGGCACCGCGATGGCCACCTGCGCGGTTCTCTTCGCCCTCTCCACCTCGGAACGCTCCACGGCCCTGCTCTTCACCGGATACGTCCTCTTCGGCATCGGCTTCGGCATGGTCAACGCGCCGATCACGAACACCGCCGTCACCGGCATGCCCAGTGCCCAGGCGGGTGTGGCGGCCGCGGTCGCCTCGACCAGCCGCCAGATCGGCCAGACCCTGGGCGTCGCGGTGATCGGCGCGGTCCTCGCCTCCGGCGTGCACGGCTCGGCCTTCCGCTCCTCGTTCGCCACGGCGAGCGCCCCTGCCTGGTGGATCATCGCCGGCTGCGGCCTGATGGTCCTGCTGGTGGGCCTGGCCACGACCGGCCGCCGTGCCCGCGAGTCCGCGCTCCGCGCGACGGAGCGGCTGGACGATACCGGCGTCCGCCGTCAGAGCTCGTCGCTACGCTGAGCCCCGAAGTGATCACCGTGTGATGACGACAGGTCGTGGGCCCGGACCACACCAGGTGATCCGGGCCCATGGCTCAGCTCTTCTCCTGACGCTCCTCGCTGGAGGCGCGTTCGCGCATCTTGCGGAGCAGCTCCTGTTTCTGGTCGGCGGCGGCCCTGCGGTCGGCGGCGCCGGCCTCGCCCTGGTTCTGGGTGCCGTTGCGGGGCAGCTTTCGGCGCTGACCGCCGACGCCGAGGAGGTTGTTACGGCCCTTGGCCACGAGGTTCTCCCGTCGTGTGCGAAGTGATCTGCGGAAACGTCCGGTGGGGGGCGGGGCGTGCCCGCCGCGCTCTCACTCGTAGATCTGGAAGAACATGCCGCCGACGTTATCCGGACCGGGCCCGCACCGCATCCGTATTTTCGCGGGAGGGGGTTCAGGTGATCCCCGCGCCACACGCGGCTCAGCGGCCCCCGGGGGCCACCGTCGCCCGATGCGTCTCGACCGGGTGCGCCTCGGCCCTCGGCAGGGGCGCCGAGAACCTCGTCTCCCCGCACGCGAGCGACCGCCGCAGGTCCGACTTCCTTACCCGCACCTTGTGCTCGCGGCCATGCTGGTCCCAACGACTGACCTCGCTGACGATGCCGGGCGGCACGGACCCTCCTGGAGACGGCCGCGCGCCTCAGTGTGCGTACTCCGTCCAGTGGAACCGTGCCGGGGCAGGACCGGCCGCCACCTCCGCCCGGCGGGCAGCGACTGTCCGGTTCACGCGAATCGAGCCCGTCCGGCGATTGAGGACGGACACGCCGACCGGCCGTGCATGGGCGTTCAGCCCCCGGACACGACGGTGCCGGGCCCCGCAAAGGACCCGGCACCGTCGGTGTGACCCCGCCGCAGGCGACTAGCAGCCGAGCAGACGCGCGCCCAGGTAGGCCTGGATCTGGTCCAGGGAGACGCGCTCCTGGGCCATCGTGTCGCGCTCGCGCACGGTCACCGCGTTGTCGTCGAGCGTGTCGAAGTCGACGGTGACGCAGAACGGCGTACCGATCTCATCCTGGCGGCGGTAACGGCGGCCGATCGCACCGGCGTCGTCGAACTCGATGTTCCAGTTCTTGCGCAGGTCCGCCGCGAGGCCCTTGGCCTTCGGGGACAGCTGCGGGTTCCGGGACAGCGGCAGGACCGCGACCTTGACCGGGGCCAGGCGCGGGTCGAGGCGCATCACGACGCGCTTCTCCATGACGCCCTTGGCGTTCGGGGCCTCGTCCTCGTTGTACGCGTCGAGCAGGAACGCCAGCATCGTGCGGCCGACACCGGCGGCGGGCTCGATGACATACGGGGTCCAGCGCTCCCCGGCCTCCTGGTCGAAGAACGACAGGTCGGTGCCGGACGCCTTGGAGTGCGCGGAGAGGTCGTAGTCGGTGCGGTTGGCGACACCCTCGAGCTCGCCCCACTCGCTGCCGCCGAACTGGAAGCGGTACTCGATGTCGGCGGTGCGCTTGGAGTAGTGGGAGAGCTTCTCCTTCGGGTGCTCGTACCAGCGCATGTTCTCCTCACGAAGACCCAGGTCGCGGTACCAGTTCCACCGCTCCTGCATCCAGTAGTCCTGCCACTTCTCGTCCTCGCCCGGCTTGACGAAGAACTCCATCTCCATCTGCTCGAACTCGCGGGTGCGGAAGATGAAGTTGCCCGGAGTGATCTCGTTCCGGAAGGACTTGCCCATCTGGGCGATACCGAACGGCGGCTTCTTGCGCGAGGTCTGCTGCACCGCGGCGAAGTTGGTGAAGATGCCCTGCGCGGTCTCGGGACGCAGGAAGGCGATGGAGCCGGAGTCCTGGGTCGGGCCGAGGTGGGTGGAGAGCAGACCGGAGAACTGCTTGGGCTCGGTGAACTGGCCCTTGGTGCCGCAGTGGGGGCAGTTGACGTCGGCGAGGCCGTTCTCGGGCAGGCGGCCGTGCTTTGCCTCGTACGCCTCCTCCAGGTGGTCCGCGCGGAACCGCTTGTGGCAGGAGGTGCACTCGGTCAGCGGGTCGGTGAAGGTCGCGACATGGCCGGAGGCCTCCCAGACCTCGGTCGCCAGGATCACCGACGAGTCGATGCCGACGACGTCCTCGCGGGCGGTGACCATGTAACGCCACCACTGGCGCTTGATGTTCTCCTTGAGCTCGACACCCAGTGGTCCGTAGTCCCAGGCGGCACGCTGGCCGCCGTAGATCTCGCTGCAGGGATAGACGAAGCCACGGCGCTTGCTCAGGCTGACGATGGTGTCGATCTTGTCGGCGGCCACGGTGCTCTCTTTACGACGGTGGGCGAAGCGAATGATTCAGATTAGCCGCGGCCTCACCCCTCCGATCAAATCGGTAGGGGTTCAGAGGCGCCCGAGCACCGTTGTTGACAATCGTTGTCACTCTTGTTGAAAATGACTGTCATGAACGTGCGTCGCCTGATACCCACCGTCACCGTCGCCGGAGCGGTGGCCCTCGGCCTCACCGCCGTCACCGGCTGCTCCTCCTCCGACGTCGCCGCTGACAAGAAGAACGGCGGCAAGCTCGGTGTGGTGGCGTCGTTCTACCCCATGCAGTACCTCGCCGAGGAGATCGGCGGCGACCACGTCACGGTCACCGGCCTGACCCAGCCCGGCGTCGAGCCGCACGACCTCGAGCTCAGCCCGCGGCAGGCGGCCCAGCTCGGTGAAGCGGACTTCATCCTCTACCTCAAGGGTGTCCAGCCCGCCGTCGACAAGGCCATCGAGCAGGCCGGTGTGAAGAACACCGTCGACGCCGCCACCCTCACCGAGCTGGAGCACCACGGCACCGAGGTCAATCACGACCACGGCCACGGAGGTGAGGACCACAAGGGCGGGGAATCCGGCGGCGACCCGCACATCTGGCTGGACCCGGTGAAGTACGCCGAGGTCGCCAAGGGCGTCGGCAAGGCCATGGAGAAGGCCGACCCCTCCCACGCCGCCGACTACAAGAAGAACACCGACGAGCTCGTGAAGAAACTCGACGCCCTCGACACCGAGTACGTGAACGGTCTGAAGAACACCACGACCAGGACCTTCATCACCACCCACTCCGCCTTCGGCTACCTCGCCGAGCGCTACGGCCTGGACCAGGAGGGCATCGCCGGCCTCGACCCCGAGTCCGAGCCCAGCCCGGCCCGGATCAAGGAGCTCCAGGACATCGCCAGGAAGGAGAAGGTCCCCACCGTCTTCTTCGAGACCCTCGCGAGCGACAAGACCGCGAAGACCCTGGCCGAGGACGCCCATCTGAAGACCGCTGTCCTCGATCCCATCGAGGGCATCACGGACAAGTCCAAGGGCGACGACTACATCGAGGTCATGGAGTCCAACCTCGCCGCGCTGCAGCAGGCTCTCGGCGCGAAGTAATGGAGGCACATGTGAGCGAGCCCGTCATATCCGTCCGCGGAGCCATGGCCACGCTCGGGTCGCGCCCGGTGCTCCGCGGTGTCGACCTCACCGTCCGGCCCGGTGAGGTCGTCGCACTGCTCGGCGCCAACGGCTCGGGCAAGTCGACGGCCGTACGGTCCGTCATCGGCCAGGTGCCGCTCACCGGCGGCGAGATCCACCTCTTCGGCACCCCCCTGCGCCGGTTCCGCGACTGGGCACGCGTCGGGTACGTACCGCAGCGCACCACTGCGGCCAGTGGTGTCCCGGCGACCGTACGCGAGGTGGTCTCCTCGGGACGGCTGTCCCGTACGAAACTGGGCCGGCCCTCGAAGAAGGACCGGGCCGCCGTCCAGCGGGCCATCGAACTGGTCGGCCTCGCGGACCGCGCCAAGGACTCGGTGAGCGCCCTCTCCGGCGGCCAGCACCAGCGGGTGCTCATCGCCCGGGCACTCGCCTCGGAGCCCGAACTGCTGATCATGGACGAGCCGATGGCCGGCGTCGACCTGGCCAGTCAGGAAATCCTCGCCGCCACGCTGCGCGAGCAGGTCGCGGCCGGTGCCACCGTGCTGCTGGTCCTGCACGAGCTGGGCCCGCTGGAGCCGCTGATCGACCGCGCCGTGGTCCTACGCGACGGCTGTGTCGTGCACGACGGCCCGCCCCCGAAGGCCGTGGGGCAGCACGCGCTGCCCGGCCACGACCACGTCCACCCCCACTCGGCCACTGAGCCGGTCCGTACGGGACTGCTGACCTGATCATGGAAATTCTCCAGACCGCCTTCATGCAGCGCGCGCTGATCGCCGCCGTACTGATCGGCATCACCGCCCCCGCCGTCGGCATCTATCTGGTGCAGCGCCGCCAGGCGCTGATGGGCGACGGCATCGGCCATGTCGCGATGACCGGCGTCGGCCTCGGCTTCGTACTCAACGCCAGCCCGGTGTGGATGGCGACCCTCGTCGCCGTGCTGGGCGCCGTCGCCATGGAGCTGATCCGCGCCTACGGACGTACCCGGGGCGACATCGCGCTCGCCATGCTCTTCTACGGCGGCATGGCCGGCGGTGTCCTGCTGACCAACCTCTCGGGCTCCGGCTCCAACGCGAACCTGCTGTCCTTCCTCTTCGGCTCCCTGTCCACCGTCTCCGCGGGGGACGTCACCTCCATCTGCCTGCTGGCCGCCTTCGTGGTGCTGGTCACCGTCGGACTGCGCCGGCAGCTCTTCGCGGTCAGCCAGGACGAGGAGTTCGCGCGGGTCACCGGCCTGCCCGTGCGCGCCCTGAACCTGCTGATCGCCGTCACCGCCGCGATCACCGTCACCGTCGCCATGCGTGTCGTCGGCCTGCTGCTGGTCAGCGCGCTGATGGTGGTACCGGTCGCGGCCGCCCAGCAGATAACCCGCAGCTTCGCCGTCACCTTCGTGAGCGCGGTGGCCATCGGTACGTCCGTCACCCTCGCCGGTACGGTCACCTCGTACTACCAGGACGTACCGCCCGGCGCGACCGTCGTCCTGTTCGCCATCGTCGTCTTCGTGGCCCTCACCGCCCTGGCCGCCCCGCTGGCCCGGCGTCGCGCGAAGGCTGCCGCCGCGGCCGAGGCGCAGTGCACTCTTGAAGTACCGGCCGCCCGCGAGTCCGCCGGCCACATGGGAGTCTGACCCGGGCCCGGGGCCGGCCTGGCAGAATGGTCCGCCATATGTGCGGGCGACCTTAAGGAGGCACCTGTGACGACTGCAGGACCCCCCGTGCGCGGCCGGTCGACCCGGCAGCGTGCCGCCGTGGCGGCGGCACTGGACGAGGTGGACGAGTTCCGCAGCGCGCAGGAGCTGCACGACATCCTCAAGCACCAGGGCGCGTCGGTGGGCCTGACCACGGTCTACCGCACGCTGCAGTCGCTCGCCGAGGCAGGCGAGGTCGACGTGCTGCGCACCAGCGACGGCGAGGCGGTGTACCGCCGATGCTCGTCCGGCGAGCACCACCACCATCTGGTGTGCCGGGTCTGCGGCAAGGCCGTCGAGGTCGAGGGCCCGGCGGTGGAACAGTGGGCGGAGGCGATCGCGTCCCAGCACGGCTATGTGAACGTCGCCCACACGGTGGAGATCTTCGGCACCTGCGCGGACTGCGCGACGGCGGAGAACTAGTGCCCTTCCCGGCAGCGTTTGCCCCGTCGCGACGCTCCCCCAGCTACCTCCCCCAGCTACCTCCCCCAGCTACCTCCCCCAGCTACCTCCCCCAGCTACCGCTGGGGGTGCCCCCAGGGGTGCCCCCAGGGGTGCCCCCAGCGGTGCCCCCGGGCACGCACGCTCGCTGCGTTCGCCGGAAACCCGAGTAGCACTGCTACGAGGGTCTTCGGCCGCCTTGCAATCGCACGCACCGGACGCCGCTCCGTGACGGGCAAACGTTGCCGGTCGTGGCACTGGGCGGCGCTGCTGCCGACAGGTCCAAGGGACGGAGTCCTGAACGCCTAGAACCAGCTGCGGTCGTAGCACTTGTACGAGCCGTCCGGCTGCTGCGCGATCCCGTCCGCCTCCCAGCAGTGCAGCATCGGCGCCACATCCGACACGATCGGCGCCGTCAGGGCCAGCACCGCGACGGCCCCGCACAGCGCCATCGCCCTGCCGGCCCGGCCCAGCCGCCGGACCAGCCACAGGGCGGCCGCCGGCGGCAACAGCCCGATGCCGAGCATGATCACGACGATCGGCGCATGGTTGTCCCGGATGCCGGGGAACGACTCGGGTGACGTCACCTCGTTCAGCCCGGTCCAGCTGAACAGAACGACGAACCCCGACAGCACCAGCAGCACTCCCGCGAGGACTCCCCGCACCGCACCGGTCACACGCGTTCCAGATGCCGGTCGAGTATCGCCCGCAGCCGGTCCACGTCGGCGGGCTGCCGCGCACCGCGCTTGGGCAGCACGGTGATGCCGACGGCGTGCTTGTCCGCGCTCAGCAGGACGAACAGCTCCTCCGTCTCGGCGTAGCGCTTCAGCAGCCGCCAGCCGATCGTCACGTTGCTGTTCTCCGTCGTCACCCGCACCTCGGTGTCGTCCACCTCGGCCCGGAACTCGCCCTGGCTCTCGGCGAGACGCCGGAGCTGGCGCGCCTGCAGCAGGGGGACGGCCCACAGCGTGAAGGGCAGTATCACCCCCATGGCCACCACCGGGAAGGGAACGTCACCACCGCCGAGGAACACACTCACTCCGGCCAGCAGCACGGAGAGCACCACGCACACGACCGTGAAGACACGCAGTCTGCGTCCCGAAGGGGTGCCGCGCGTCCTGGCCCGCAGCGCCGCCGTGATGTCCGCGGTGGTGGGCGGCTGATAGACCAGCTCCACCACCTGTTCCGTGTCCCGCCCCTGAGTCATGGGGCGTGATCGTATCGGGCAGGTCAGACAGCCGGACCGTCGGCCTGCTTACCCTCCGGCTTCAGCAGCTCCTCGTTCGGGACGGCCCCGCCGAAGCGGCGGTCGCGGGAGGCGTACTCCAGGCAGGCACGCCACAGGTCGCGGCGGTCGAAGTCGGGCCACAGCACGTCCTGGAAGACCATCTCGGCGTAAGCGCTCTGCCAGAGCAGGTAGTTGGAGGTACGCTGCTCGCCGCTCGGCCGCAGGAACAGATCCACGTCCGGCATGTCCGGGTAGTAGAGGTACTTCGCGAAGGTCTTCTCCGTGACCTTCGCCGGGTCGAGCCTGCCCGCCTTCACATCCGCCGCCAGCGCCTGTGCCGCGTCCGCGAGCTCCGCACGGCCGCCATAGTTCATGCAGAAGTACAGCGTGAGCCCGTTGTTGTCCTTGGTCTGCTCCTGAGCGATCTGGAGCTCCTGGGCCACCGACTTCCACAGCTTGGGCATCCGGCCCACCCAGCGCACCCGGATGCCGAGTGCATCGAGCTGGTCGCGGGTCTTGCGGATGAAGTCACGGTTGAAGTTCATCAGGAAGCGCACCTCGTCCGGCGAGCGCTTCCAGTTCTCGGTGGAGAAGGCGTACAGGGAGATGCTCCCGACGCCCATCTCGATCGCGCCCTGCAGCACGTCCAGTACCCGCTCGGCGCCGACCTTGTGGCCCTCGGTGCGCGGCAGGCCGCGCTCCTTGGCCCAGCGGCCGTTGCCGTCCATGACGATCGCGACATGCTTCGGCACCAGCTCACCGGGGATCTTCGGCGGCCTGGCACCGGACGGGTGCGGCTCGGGGACCTTGTACTCGCGGCGGGAGCGTCCCAGGAATCCGCGTACTGCCATGGCGCTTCTGTCTCCGATCTCGGTTACCAATGCTCTTGCGTGAAGCCCCGGTCTTGAGGCCGAGGATGAAACGCATCCCGACACTGCTCTGAACAGGTTAAAGGTCGTGAAGCCACCCAGACGGCCAGTCGGCCGTGGCAGGAATCCTCGACCACTAGTGCTGTGGCCGGAAAGGTTTGCCGGGAAGCTCGCGGCTCCCCCAGCTACCGCTGGGAGGTGCCCCCAGGTGCGGTGCATCGCAAGGCGGAGGATCGCAGCTCGTACTTGGCCGTACTCGCGCGATGCGACAACGCAGCGAAGTGCCGTGCCGGGGGTCGCGAGCCGGTGAACCTTTCCGGTCACAGCACTAGGCCGGGAAGCACGTCAATTCTCTACGTACCGCAGCGAGCGCAGCCCGCGCTCCAAGTGCCAGTGCAGATACGCGGACACCAGCCCGCTCCCCTCCCTGACATGCCTCGGCTCGGCCCTGTCCGCCGTCTCCCAGTCGCCGGTGAGCAGCGCGCCGAGGAGTCCGATGGCCTCCGGAGAGGGTACGACGCTTCCCGGCACCCGGCAGTCGGCGCATATGACCCCGCCCGTCGCGACCGAGAAGAAGCGGTTGGGTCCGTGGATGCCGCAGCGGGCACAGTCCTCGAAGCTGGGCGCGTAACCGTTGACGGCGAGGGAACGCAGCAGAAAGGCGTCCAGGACCAGATTCGGGGCGTGCTCTCCGCGCGCGAGGGTGCGCAGGGCGCCGATGAGCAGCAGGTACTGCTGTACGGCCGGCTCGCCCTCCTGGTCGGTGAACCGCTCGGCGGTCTCCAGCATGGCCGTGCCCGCGGTGTAGCGGACGTACTCGGCGACGATCCCGCCGCCGTAGGGAGCGATGAGCTCGCTCTGGGTGATCAGGGGCAGTGTGCGGCCGACGAGATCGCTGCCGCGCGCGAAGAACTGCACATCGACATGGGAGAAGGGCTCCAGTCGCGCCCCGAACTTCGACTTGGTCCGCCTCACCCCGCGCGCCACGGCGCGCACCCGCCCGTGACCGCGTGTGAGCAGAGTGATGATCCTGTCCGCCTCACCCAGTTTCTGGGTGCGCAGCACGATGCCGTCGTCGCGGAACAGACTCATGTGCCCATTGTCCCGTACGGAAACAGCGGTGTCCCCTGCCGGGCAGCAGCCCGGCCCGCACCCGCACGCCCCGGGAGGGTCTGGTGCGGGGCGATTCGTCGCGCGCGAGGGTGGGACGAGCGTTACTCCCCGGGGAGTAACGCCGTGCGTCAGGACGGAGTACGCGCCGCGGCCAGCAGCCGGGCGGTGTCGTCGGCGCCGAGCCGGAGCGCGGTGCCCACCGTCGTCAGAACCTCCCGCTCCGCGGGGATGTACGGACCGTCGGCGAGGGCGATCGTGGCGCCCTGGAGCAGGATCGAATCGCGGCCGGCGGGCGCGAGGTGCGGGGCGAGCGGCTCGAGGGCCTCGTGGAGTTCTATGGCGAGGGAGACCCCGCAGGGTCCGGACGACGGCGCCGGGCCGTAGGCCCTGGGCATGCGGCCGGTGTCGGCGGCGAGGGCCTCGACGAGGGTGATGAGCTGCTCCTCGGTGCAGTCCTCATATCCGGCAGAGCGCACGATGGTGGCAGCGGTGAGGGTGACCGTACGGGAGGAAGTGCCGCCCGCGGCGAGGACGGCGAGCGCGACAGTGTGGACGGCGTCGCGGAGCATCGCGGAGAACCGGGTGGTGGTGGGGTGGTCGAGGACCTCGGTACCGAACCGGGTCCGGCAGGCGGCGCATTCGACGACCGGACCGGCGAAGCCGCGCGGCAGCAGCGGTACGCCGAGGAGGGCGAAGCGGCGGCGGCCGGTGCGGCGGCGGTAGTTGCGGTCGCCTCCGCAGTCCGGGCAGAAGAACTCGCCGTCGCCGACGGTGCTCCATGAGGTGCGAATGGACCAGAGGCGCAGCTTTCGACCGGATTGTCCTCGCGCTGGCACGCCGCACACCTCCGTAACTCCCCCATGGCCCTTCGGGCATGGGGGTGCCGCCGCGGCAACATCGCCGCGTGGGCGTGATGTTAGCCACATCGGAGTTGCGGCGTCAGCACCCCCGCAGCAACAAGGAGCCGGACATGGCCGGACCCCGACCGCCCATGCGGGCGGACGGGGCCGGTGGCACGAGGGGGAAGCCGCCGTCCGGCGGAGCCCCTTCTGGCCGGTTCTCGCCGGTCGTTGCCGTACGCGCGTACGAGCCGGAGACCTCCTAGAAGACCGATGAAGATCTTGCTCCTGCCGCCTGACTCGCCCCGGATTGCGGGTAAATGTCAATCGCCATGAACCGGTGCAAGCCGGGCGCGATTTCAAGATCTTCAGGACACTCCTAGAAGACTCATGAAGATCTTGGGTTCTGGCCCCGCCGCGTGAGCGGCGGGGCCAGACTCTTTCTCGTGGTGATGGGGGAATGGGCCGGGGAGACGGTCGGGCCGGATGTGTGGGAGACCTGCCGGGAGTTGATCCCGGCAGGCAGTGTGTTCGCGTTCCTGGCCGAGCATCGCGGCGCGCTGTTCCCGGCGGAGACGTTCGAGGACATGTACCCGTCGGCGAACGGGCGGCCGAGCATGCCGCCGCAGATCCTGGCCGCGGCGATCACGCTGCAGGCCCTTAACGGGCTGTCGGACTTCGAGACGGTCCAGGAGTTGCGGTGTGACCTGAGGTGGAAGGCCGCGTGCGGGCTGGGCCTGCACGACATGGCGTTCGATCCGTCGCTGCTGGCCTACTTCCGGCGCCGGCTGGCCCGCTCGGTGCGGCCGAACCGTGTCTTCGAGACGGTGCGCGAGGTGGTGAAGGCCACCGGTGTCCTCAAGGGCAAGCACCGGCGGGCGCTGGACTCCACGGTGCTGGACGATGCGGTCGCCACCCAGGACACCGTCACCCAGATCATCGCCGCCGTCCGCGCGGTAATTCGCGAGGTCCCCGGGGCCGCTGAGGTGGCAGCCGTGCAGTGCACCGCGCATGACTACAGCGACCCGGGCAAACCAAGGATCGCCTGGAATGACGAGCAGGCCCGCGCCACGCTTGTTGATGCCCTGGTCAGTGACGCGCTCAGGCTGCTCGGGCATCTGCCCGAGCAGGAGCTGGGCGAGAAGGCCGCGAATGCCGTCGGCATCCTGGCCCTGGTCGCAGGTCAAGACGTCGAACCCGCCGAGGACTCCGACGGCCGCGACGGGCGCTGGCGCATCACCCGTGGCACCGCGCAGGACCGGATGGTCTCCACCGTCGACCCCGAGGCCCGGCACATCCACAAAACCCGCACCCACCAGCAAGACGGCTACAAGGCCCACCTGGCCATCGAGCCCGAGACCGGGTTATACACCGCCGTCGCCCTGCGGCCCGGAAGCGGCCCAGAGCACCACGAGGCCACCGTCGGCCTGGACCTTCTCGCCGAGGAGGACGGGCCGGTGGACGCCTTCGGCGACACCGCCTACTCCACCGGCGAGGCCCGCCAGGCCCTCGAAGACGCAGGGCACCGGCTGTTCCTCAAACCCGCCCCGCTACGGGCGGCCGTCCCCGGCGGCTTCACCCTGGACGACTTCGCCATCGACACCGCCGCCGCCACGGTGACCTGCCCCGCCGGACACACGGTCCCCCTGTCAGACCCCGGCGGACAGCACCACCAGCGCAAGGCGGCCTTCGGGAAACTCTGCACCGGATGTCCCCTGCGCGAGCGGTGCACCAAGGCCAAGGCCGGCCGCATCCTGACCATCCGCCCACACCACGACCTGCTCGCAGCCGCCCGCCGCCAGGCCGCTACCGACCCCGACTGGCAAGCCGACTACCGCCGCTGGAGACCACCGGTCGAACGCGCCGTCGCCTGGCTCGTCCACCACGGCAACCGCAAACTCCGCTACCGCGGAACCATCGCCAACGACACCTGGCTCCACACCCGAGCCGCCGCCCTCAACCTCCGCCGACTGATCAACCTCGGACTCACCCGCACCGGCGACACCTGGCACCTCGCCCCGGCCACCGGATGACCAGAAGGGCCGCCCGGCCTCCGGCCGGACAGCCCCTCAACAAGATCTTCATGAGTCTTCTAGGGCGTGTTTCGAAAGTAGCGTCGTCCGCCCGGAGGGCGGGGTCGGGGGCGTCTGGTGCGTGCGATCGCAAGGCGGAGGGAGGAGAGCGCAGCGGGCTGCGCCGACGACCGACAACGCGGCGAGCGTGCGTGCCGGGCGTTCCCGACCAGGCGGGACTTTCGAAACACGCCCTAGTAGGAGCGGGCCGACCGGTTGACGGCGGAGACGATCGCGTTCAGCGAGGCGCGCGTGGTGTTGGCGTGAATGCCGATGCCCCACAGCACCTTGCCGTCGATGGCGCACTCGATGTACGAGGCGGCCTGGGAGCTGGCACCCTCGCTCATCGTGTGCTCCTGGTAGTCGAGCAGACGGACGTCGATGCCGATGCCCTGCAGCGCATCGAAGAACGCGGAGATCGGGCCGTTGCCGGAACCGGTCAGCACCGTCTCGACGCCGTCCACGACCGCGTCGCCGGTCAGGGTGTCCGTGCCGTCCTTGTGGGTGGCGATCTGGCCGGCGCGCAGCTGGATACGGCCCCACGGGTTGTCCGGGTTGGGCAGGTACTCGTCCCGGAAGACCGACCAGATCTCGTCCGGCGTGACCTCGCCACCCTCGGCGTCGGTCTTGGCCTGGATGATCCTCGAGAACTCGATCTGCATCCGGCGCGGCAGGTCCAGCTTGTGGTCGTTCTTCAGGACGTACGCGATGCCGCCCTTGCCGGACTGCGAGTTGACGCGGATGACCGCCTCGTAGGAGCGGCCCACGTCCTTGGGGTCGATGGGCAGGTAGGGCACGGCCCACTCGATGTCGTCCACCGTCCTGCCCTGGGCGGCCGCGTCGGCCTCCATGGCGTCGAAGCCCTTCTTGATGGCGTCCTGGTGGGAGCCGGAGAAGGCGGTGTAGACCAGGTCGCCCGCGTAGGGGTGGCGCGGGTGGACCTCCATCTGGTTGCAGTACTCGCTCGTACGGCGGATCTCGTCGATCTGCGAGAAGTCGATCTGCGGGTCCACACCCTGGGAGAACAGGTTCATGCCCAGGGTGACCAGGTCGACGTTGCCGGTGCGCTCGCCCTGCCCGAACAGGCAGCCCTCGACACGGTCGGCGCCGGCCATGACCGCCAGCTCGGCGGCGGCGACGGCGGTGCCGCGGTCGTTGTGCGGGTGGGCGGACAGGCAGATGTACTCACGGCGGGACAGGTTGCGGGACATCCACTCGAACCGGTCCGCGTGCGTGGACGGCGTCGAACGCTCCACGGTGGCGGGCAGGTTCAGGATGATCTCGCGGCCCTCCTCGGGCTGCCAGACGTCACAGACGGCCTCGCAGACCTCCAGGGCGAAATCCAGCTCGGTGTCGGTGAAGATCTCCGGGCTGTACTGGTAGCCGAAGATCGTCTCGTCGCCCAGGATCTTCTCGGCGTACTCCATCACCAGACGGGTGCCGTCGACGGCGATCTGCTTGATGTCGTCCTTGGAGCCCCGGAAGACGACCCGGCGGAAGGTGGGAGCTGTCGCGTTGTACAGGTGCACGGTGGCCCGGTGGGCGCCGCGCAGCGACTCGACGGTGCGCTCGATCAGGTCCTCACGGGCCTGGGTCAGCACGGAGATGGTCACGTCCTCGGGGATCGCGCCCTCTTCGATGATGGACCGTACGAACGAGAAGTCCGTCTCGCCGGAGGACGGGAAGCCGACCTCGATCTCCTTGTAGCCCATACGGACCAGCAGGTCGAACATCTCACGCTTGCGGGCCGGCGACATCGGGTCGATCAGCGCCTGGTTCCCGTCCCGGAGGTCGGTCGACAGCCAGCGCGGCGCCTTGGTGATGCGCCGGTCCGGCCAGGTGCGGTCGGGGATGTCCACGGCCTCGTACCGGCCGTACTTGTGGATGGGCATCCCGGACGGCCTCTGGGCGTGCGCGGCGTTGGTGATCGGCGTGGGGCGGCCGACGGAGATGGTCATGGCGTAGGGCTCCTCGGGTCCTGCGAACGGACGGCCGACTGTGTCGAAGCAGCACCGGATCCCGCGGGGAGGGGGTCGGCCTACGACTACAGGCCCTCGCCGCGGCAGCTAAGGAGAAGCAGCCCAGAACGCATGATGCGAAGCAGCCTAGCCGAGCGGCGACAGAACCGGCGGTCCTGTTCCACCATGCGGGACCAATGGACAAAAACGGACAAAAGGTTCACCACATCACTCCGGCCGCACGATTGCCCGAGGCTCCGGACATCACTCCATTTCATGAATCATGGTTGCAGCTAGTGACAGCCGCGTGACTCAGTGCCACATTGCCGGACATGACCGCAATCGAACCCGTCTTCTGCGGCATCGTGCCGCCTCATCTTCTCGACCACCTGGCCACGACCGGCCGCCCCGCCGTCGCCGCGGCTGCCCGCCGCACCCTGATCGCCGACTCCGCCCAGCGCACCACCCGTCGGCTGACCACGGTCGTCGGCACCCCCACCCTCGCTGCGCCCTCGGGCGCGGTGGCGAACAAGCCGCACCGCACCGTCCACGACGCCGAGCACAGCGAGCAGCTGCCGGGCATCGTGGTGCGCCGTGAGAGCAAGGACCCCGTCCGGGACGCGACCGTCAACCGTGCGTACGCGGGTCTGGGCGCGACCTTCGACCTGTTCCTGAACGCCTTCTCGCGCGACTCCATCGACGGCAGCGGACTCCCGCTGATCGCCACCGTCCACTTCGGCGAGAACTACGGCAACGCCTTCTGGAACGGCGAACAGATGGTGTTCGGCGACGGGGACGGCGAGATCTTCCTCGACTTCACCCTCCCCGTCGACGTCATCGGCCACGAGCTGGCCCACGGCGTCACCCAGTACACCGCCAATCTCACCTACTTCGGCCAGCCCGGCGCGCTCAACGAGTCGATGTCGGACGTCTTCGGCTCGCTGGTCAAGCAGTACGCACTCGGCCAGAGCGCCGAGGACGCCGACTGGCTCATCGGTGCCGGGCTGCTCGCCGGTGAGGTCGAGGGCGTGGCGCTGCGCTCCATGAAGGCTCCCGGCACGGCGTACGACGACGACGTCCTCGGCAAGGACCCGCAGCCCGCGACCATGGACGACTACGTCCGCACCGGCCGTGACAACGGCGGCGTCCACATCAACTCCGGCATCCCCAACCACGCCTTCTACCTGCTCGCCACCGCCCTCGGCGGCAACGCCTGGGAGCGGGCCGGCCAGATCTGGTACGACGTACTCACCGGCGGCGAGCTCCGGAGCAAGGCGAGCTTCGCCGACTTCGCCCGGCTGAGCGTGGCCGCCGCGCAGTCCCGTTTCGGCGAGGGCGACGAGGTCCAGGCGGTGCTCAAGGCCTGGTCACAGGTGGGCGTGCCCACCGGCTGACCCCGTGGCTCCGGCACCCGGCCGGCGGGCCGGGTGCCGGAGCCCCTCGTGCGCGGACGGCCACGAGGCTGTAGACAGGGAGTCATGCGTATCCAGGTAAGGCGCACCGGAGGGTTCGCCGGCATCGAGCGGTTCGCCGAAATCGACACCACCACCCGCCCCGACGCGGCGGAGTGGCACGCCCTGGTGGAACGTGCGGTGGCGGACGGCCATGAAACCCCTCCCATCGGCGTACCGGACGGTTTCAACTACCAGATCACCGTCGACGCGCACACGGTCTACTGCTCCGACCCACGGCTCACCGAGGCCCAGCGCGAGCTGATCACCCGGGTCATGAAAGAAGGGGCGTAAATCGCGCCCTTCCGCTTGGATGCTCCACATGACTTCTGTGGAGCATGATCTGGACCGGCTCGAGGGCTACTACGACGGCGTCCCGCGCGCCGGCGCGCGCACCGAGGACTTCGGGCCGCTGACCCTCTTCGTCCGCGAAGGCGCCGGCTGGCCCTTCTACGCGCGCCCCACCCGCGGCGCCACGACCGCGCCGGTGACCGCCGACGACGTCGACCGCGTCCGGGCCCGGCAGCGCGAGCTCGGCATACCGGAGGCCTTCGAATGGGTCGCCGAGGACACTCCCGGGCTGCGCGCCGCCGTCGAGAAGTCCGGGCTCACGGTGCACGAGCACCCGCTGATGGTCCTCGACCCGGAGGCCGCCGCCCCGGAACCGCATCCGTCCGTACGCCTCCTGGGCGCCGACGACCCGCTGCTGCCCGCCGCGCTCGCCGTACCGCACCTCGCCTTCGCCGCGCCCGGCACGGCGATCGGCGAGGCCGGCCCGGCCGAGCTCGCCGCGGAGATCGCGGCGCGGGCCGACGACGGCAGGACCGAGCATGTCGCCGGCCGTCTGAGGGCCGGCACGACGGCGGTGGCCGCGGCCGTCGAGGACGGGGTGGTGCTCTGCTCCGGGACGCACAATCCGCTCGACGGCGTGACGGAGATCGTCGGCGTCGGCACGCTGCCGACCGCTCGCCGCCAGGGACTGGGCCAAGCGGTCACCGCCGCCCTCGTCGCCGACGCGAGGGCTGGTGGCATCGGCACGGTGTTCCTCTCGGCGAGCGACGAGGACGTGGCCCGTATCTACGCCCGCCTGGGCTTCCGCCCGGTGGGCACCGCACTGATCGCGGAACCCGCGGAGTAGGACGCCGCCTCAGGGAAGCGCGGCCCCGACGGAAGCCTCCGCCGCCTCGTGGTCGCCTCCCGCGCCGACCGCGAAATCATGGAGCCGAAGTGCGTATGGACCGCCATGGTCGAGGCCCCGGCCTCCTTCACCAGGCGGCGCGCGCTTGCCGGTCCCTGCTCGGCGAGCACGCGTGCGGCCGCGTCGAGAAGTGCGCGGCGGACATCGAGGGGCCCTGGCGCGAGCTTCCGGGTCGGCATCTCGCCATGCCCGTCACGGTTGGGCCATACCACGCTGCCAGTCCTTCGCGACCTTCACATGAAGGTCGAGCACATGAAGGTCGAGGCTGCATCGATCTGCGGCTCCGCCGCGAGGCCGACGTACCCCAGCAGCGGCCCGGGCCAACCTCAGAAGCCCAGCTTGCGCAGCTGCTTCGGGTCACGCTGCCAGTCCTTCGCGACCTTCACATGAAGGTCGAGGAAGACCGGAGTACCCAGCAGTGCCTCGATGTGCTTGCGGGACTTCATGCCGACCTCCTTCAGCCGGCTGCCCTTGGGGCCGATGATGATGCCCTTCTGGCTGGGACGCTCGATGTAGACGTTCGCGTGGATGTCCAGCAGCGGCCGGTCGGCGGGGCGGTCCTCGCGGGGCAGCATCTCCTCGACGACCACGGCGATGGAGTGCGGCAGCTCGTCCCGTACGCCCTCCAGCGCGGCTTCGCGGATCAGCTCGGCGACCATGACCTGCTCGGGCTCGTCGGTGAGGTCGCCCTCGGGATACAGCGCGGGGCCCTCGGGGAGCAGCGGTACCAGCAGGTCGGCCAGCAGCGAGACCTGCTTGTCGCCGACCGCCGAGACCGGGACGATCTCCGCCCACTCGATGCCCAGCTCCTGGCCGAGCCGGTCGATGGCGATCAGCTGCTCGGCGAGCGCCTTGGAGTCGACCAGGTCGGTCTTGGTGACGATCGCCACCTTCGGGGTCTTCTTGATCTCGGCGAGTTCCTTGGCGATGAAACGGTCACCGGGGCCGAGTTTCTGGTCGGCGGGCAGGCAGAAGCCGATCACGTCGACCTCGGCCCAGGTGGTCCGTACGACGTCGTTGAGCCGCTCGCCGAGCAGGGTGCGCGGCTTGTGCAGGCCGGGGGTGTCAACCAGCACCAGCTGGGCGTCGGGCCGGTGCACGATGCCGCGCACGGTGTGCCGGGTGGTCTGCGGACGGTTGGAGGTGATCGCCACCTTCTGGCCGACCAGAGCGTTCGTAAGGGTGGACTTGCCCGCATTGGGACGGCCGACGAAGCAGGCGAAGCCGGACCGGTGGGTGGCCTCGTTGGGCTGGGTACGAACACTCATGGCGCCCATTGTCCCTGATCGCCGAGGCCCCGCGGCACCGCCGGGCCTCAGGCCCTCCGGCGGCATCAACCCGCCGCGATTCTCAGGCGCAGCTCGCCGTCGGGGCCGGCCAGGAAGACCGGGGTCTCGGCACCGCCCAGGTCGCGGACCGCCGCGCGGTCCGCGTCGGAGACGGCCTCCGACTCGGCGACGACCGCCGCCGCCTCCAGTGACTTCGCGCCGCTGGCCACGGCCATCGCGACCGCGGTCTGCAGCGCGCTGAGCTTCAGCGAGTCCAGCTCGACCGTGCCCGCCACATAGGTGCGGCCCGTCTCGTCCCGTACGGCCGCGCCCTCGGGCACGGCGTTACGGGCACGGGCGCTGCGGGCCAGCGTGATGATCTTGCGGTCCTCGGGGCCAAGCTCGGTGCTCTCGCTCATGCGCCGAGCATACGAACCCCCGAGGACCGAAAGCGGCCGGGGTCAGCCCTGGGCGCCCTTGACGAGCTTGTCGCCCGCGCGCTTGACCAGGTCCTCGAAGGCCTTGCCGGACGCGTCCGCCTTGCCGGGGACGTAGGCCATGCGGGCCAGCGCGGCGCCCTGGCGGATCACCGCCACGTCGGTCTCCAGCTTCATCTGGATTTCGGGCAAGTCCATCGACATGTGGAAGGTGTACGACTCCTCGCCCGCCGCGGGCACGGAGAGCTTCTGGACCTTGACGGGGATCTTCATGCCGTCGGACTCGACGGTGAAGGAGGTGCAGGCACTCAGTACGCCGTCGAAGCCCTTGAGGTGGTCCTCGGCGCCCTTCTCGAAGGTGAACACCTGCTCGCTCAGCAGATCGTTGCCGCCGTTGCCCTCGAAGTCGGCGCTGCCGCCCATCGTCGCACCGGCGATCTTGTCCTCCATGAAGGAGGCGATCCGCTGACACTCGGGCTTGTCCGCCTTGGCCACGGTGGACTCGGTGGGCTCCGTGGACTCCTTCCAGCCGGACGGCAGGTCGGCGACCGTGAGGGTGGCAGCCTTCATCTGCTCCGCGGTGAGGGTCTTGGCCGCGGCGGCCTCGGGTTGGGCCTGCTGGTCGGCGCTCTTGTCCGGCTTCGCGGCGCCCTTGTCGTCGTCCCCGCCGCCACAGGCGGAAGTAAGGAGGAGGGCCGGGACGGCGAGAGCGACAGCGGTACCGCGACCTATGCGAATGCGCACGAAGGTGACTCCCCAAAGAGGTTCCGGGCCGAAGATCACGACCCGCGGAGGAGGGTACCGGCTGGCCGCCCCCGGCCCGCAAGGGGATTTACGCGCGGTCCAGGCGCAGCCGGTCGGCCCTGGGGAGGCCGGCGACCACCAGGTCGTAGGAGTCCTCGATGAGTTCGCGGACCATCGTGGGCGGAAGCCCGTCGACCGACACGGTGTTCCAGTGGCGTTTGTTGAGGTGGTAGCCCGGAACGATCGCCGGGTGGGACGTGCGCAGCCGGACGGCCTCGTCCGGGTCGCACTTCAGGGAGACCGTGAGGGGGCGCTCCTCCAGGGCGCTGAGGGCGAACATCTTCCCGCACACCTTGAAGACGGAGTGTTCCGGTGTGAAGGGGAACTCCTCCACGGCGGCGTTGAAGTCGAGGCAGAACGCCCTCAGCTCCTGGGGGGTCATTCCGGTTGGGTCCCTTCCGGTTCTTCCGGTTCGACGAGCACCGTGACGATCCTGTTGCGGCGGCCGGCCGGGGACTCGGCGGTCAGCCGGAGCGTTCGCCCGTCCGGCAGGCCGACCAGCGCGCTCGCCCCGGCGATGGGGACCCGGCCCAGCGACTTGGCCAGCAGTCCGCCGACCGTTTCGACGTCCTCGTCGTCGAAGGCGCCGAGGCCGAACAGCTCGCCGAGGTCGCCGATGTCGAGCCGGGCGGTGACCCGGTAGCGGCTGTCGCCGAGCTCCTCCACCGGCGGCAGCTCCCGGTCGTACTCGTCGGTGATCTCACCGACGATCTCCTCCAGGATGTCCTCGATCGTGACGATTCCCGCCGTGCCGCCGTATTCGTCGATGACGACGGCGACATGACTGCGTTCCTGCTGCATCTCGCGCAGCAGGTCGCCCGCGTTCTTGGTGTCCGGGACGAAGGACGCCGGCCGCATGACCGTGGAGACCAGATCGGCCTCGGCCTCGCGGTTGATGTGCGTGCGCCGGACGAGGTCCTTGAGGTAGACGATGCCGACGATGTCGTCCTCGTTCTCCCCGGTCACCGGGATCCGGGAGAAGCCGGAGCGCAGGGCGAGGGTCAGCGCCTGGCGGATGGTCTTGTAGCGCTCTATGCAGACGAGATCGGTGCGGGGCACCATGACCTCGCGTACGAGGGTGTCGCCGAGCTCGAAGACGGAGTGCACCATCCGACGCTCCTCGGCCTCGATCAGCGACTCCCGTTCGGCGAGGTCGACCATGGCCCGCAGTTCGGCCTCGGAGGCGAAGGGGCCCTTGCGGAAGCCCTTGCCCGGGGTGAAGGCGTTGCCGACGAGGATCAGCAGCTGCGGGATCGGGCCCATGATCCTGGCGAGCGGCAGCAGGACGTACGCGGCGGCGGTGGCCGTGTTCAGCGGGTGCTGGCGGCCGATGGTGCGCGGCGAGACGCCCACCGCGACAAACGAGACCAGCACCATCACCGCGAAGGCGACGAGCAGCGCCTGCCAGGTCTTGTCGAACTCCCGGAGACAGGCATAGGTGACCAGCACCCCGGCCCCCATCTCACAGGCGATCCGCACCAGCAGGGCGACGTTGAGATAGCGGGTGGGGTCGGCGGCGACCTGCGCGAGCTTGTCGGCACCGCGCCGCCCGGAGCGCACCGCCTCCTCGGCCCGGAAGCTGGAGGTACGGGCGATGCCCGCCTCCGCGCAGGCGGCCAGCCAGGCGACGACGACCAGCAGGACCGCGCCGACGATCAGCTGCGTGGTCACGAGACGGTCGGCGCGGGCGACGGACCGCTCAGTCCCTTCTCCGCCCGCCAGCCGTCGATGATCGCCGCCTGAAGCCCGAACATCTCGGCCTTCTCGTCCGGCTCCTCGTGGTCGTAACCGAGGAGATGCAGCACGCCGTGGACGGTGAGCAGCTGGAGCTCCTCGTCCATGGAGTGCCGCGTCGGGGCCTCCTGGCCCTGCTTCGTGGCCACCTCGGGGCAGAGCACGATGTCACCGAGGAGCCCCTGCGGGGGCTCCTCGTCGTCCTTGGCCGGCGGACGCAGCTCGTCCATCGGGAAGGACATGACATCGGTCGGGCCCGGCAGGTCCATCCACTGGATGTGGAGCTGCTCCATGGCATCGGCGTCCACGACGATCACCGAGAGTTCGGAGAGGGGGTGGATGCGCATCCGTGCGAGTGCGTAGCGGGCGACATCGAGAATCGCCTGCTCCTCCACCTCGGTTCCGGACTCGTTGTTGACGTCGATCGACATGGTGGTGACTTGTCTACTTCCCGTTGCGGATGTCGTACTTCTCGTACGCGTCGACGATACGGCCCACGAGCTTGTGCCGTACGACATCGGTCGAGGTGAGCATCGAGAAGTGGACGTCGGGGACACCGTCCAGGATCTCCCGGACCACGCGCAGACCGCTCTTGGTGCCGCCGGGCAGGTCGATCTGGGTGATGTCACCGGTAACGACGATCTTCGAGTCGAAGCCGAGCCGCGTCAGGAACATCTTCATCTGCTCGGGATTCGTGTTCTGCGCCTCGTCCAGGATGATGAAAGCGTCGTTGAGCGTGTTGTGTGTCAGCAGGTAGTTCTCGGTGACGTAGAGCGAGTCCTCGGCCGCCACCTGGATGCAGACGGCCTCCTCACGGCCCGCGGGTTCGATGCTGTCGATAAAGCGCATCGGGCGGCCACCGCCCCCGGCCGCATGGTACTTCTCGCGCTTACGGGCCAGGCGGAAGGGTTCGATGCCCTCCGGGAGGCGGATGTCGACCACGTGCGCGTCATGACGGTGGGCGACCTCGCAGCCATTCGCCTTGCCCGGCGTCCGGCCCTCGGCCGCACGGCGGCGGGTGTACGCAACACCACCCAGCGACTGGACCAGTGAGATCACGTCGTCCCGAAGCACGATCGATGTGGTCGTGTACTGGATGCGGCAGGTGCGGTCGGCCTGGGTCACTGGTCCGCCGTCGGAATCCAGCAGTCCCTGGAGGACAGCCAGGCGGACCTCGGCGGAGTTGTAGAGGTAGTCGTCCGGGACGAACTTCGAGTGCGACCGCGTGCCGAGCAGATCCAGAGTGCGCAGCATCCCGGTGACCGGGTTCTCCAAGGTGACCACGTCACCCGGCGCCTTCACTCGGTTCAGGATGTAGTCCACCCGGTCCTTCCAGCGCACCTCGACGCCGGGCAGGGCCGCCTCCAGCGCGGAGGCCAGCTCCGGGTCCTCGGTGGCGAACGAAGGTGTCGTACTACCGGTCAGACAGCCATCACCGAGCAGCAGGCCCAGTGCGTACGGGTCCATAGGGACTTCTCGCTCCGGGAAGCAGACCGGGGCGGCGAGCAACGGCAGCTCGTACCGGCGGGCACGCGCGGCACGGAGGTTACCGATCATCTCCTTGGTTTCGAGGACCCGCCACGGCTTGTTGCGGCGCTTGTCCGAAGCGGTCCGGACCGTCCACAGGTGCTCCCCGCAGCACAGGGTCCAGGAGCCGTCCTGAGCGGTGACGCGGTAGATGTCCTTCTCGCCCTGCGGGTACACGCCGAGCACGGGCGTCGGCTCACCGTTCGACCCGATGACCAGGTCACCGACCTGCAGGTCACCGATGGGACGCCAGCCGTCCGGAGTCAGGACGTTCGTGAAGACAGGCTGGGCCCTTCCACGCATGTATGCCAGCGGCGCGACCTCGATCGTGCCCGCCGCCATCAGGCGCGGGATCGAGTCGGGGTCGATCATGTCGTGGAGCGCGTCGTAGAGCGGCCGCAGATACGGGTCGATCTTCTCGTAGAGTGTGCCCGGCAGGAAGCCGAGACGCTCACCCGCCTCGACAGCCGGCCGGGTCAGGATGATCCGGTTGACCTGCTTGGACTGCAGGGCCTGGACCGCCTTGGCCATGGCGAGGTACGTCTTTCCGGTACCGGCGGGGCCGATGCCGAAGACGATCGTGTGCTTGTCGATCGCGTCGACGTACCGCTTCTGGTTGAGGGTCTTGGGGCGGATGGTGCGGCCGCGGCTGGAGAGGATGTTCTGGGTGAGCACCTCGGAGGGCGTCTCGACCGCCGCTCCCCCGCTCTCCTCACGCAGCATGGCGATCGAACGTTCCACCGCATCCTCCGTCATCGGCTGTCCGGTGCGCAGCACCAGCATCATCTCGTCGAACACGCGCTGGATCAGTGCGACTTCCCCCGCGTCACCGACCGCGCTGATCTCGTTTCCCCGTACGTGAATGTCCGTCGCCGGGAACGCCTTCTCGATCACGCGCAACAGGGCGTCACCGGAACCCAGCACCATCACCATCGGGTGCTTCGCGGGGACGGTGAACTGTGCGCGTGCCTGCCCCGGCGCAAGGGCTTGGGCTGTGGGTGTCTGAGTCATGGGCCGGCCCTCTGGCCTGCACATACCTCCTGTTGCAGGGTTCTCGCCGCTCGACAACCTCTGGAACACCAAGCCTACGACGGCACGACACGCGGGCAGACAGTATTTTCGCCCTACGCGGTACGCCGGAAGCCGATCGTCGGCAGGGCCCTCGGCAGTGGCCAGGGCCGGACGGCCTCCGGCAGCAGCCCCTCCAGGAAGGCGTACCGGCGCAGGGCCGCCGGGTCCTGCTCGTCGTACGACGCTACGTGCCGCCACCAGGCGCCGATCTCCGCCCAGCCGGGCGCCGACAGCGACCCGCCGAACTCCTGCACCGACAGCGCCGCCGTCAGCCCGGCGAAGGCCAGCCGGTCCGCGAGCGGCCAGCCGGCCAGCGTGCCGGTGACGAAACCCGCGACGAAGACATCGCCCGCACCCGTCGGATCCAGGGCTTCCACGGTGATGGCCGGCACCTCGGCGGTCTCGCCGGTCGAACCGTCCACGGCGTACGCGCCCTCGGCGCCCAGCGTGACCACGGCCAGCGGCACCCTCCCGGCCAGCGCGCGGGCGGCGGCACGCGGGCAGTCGGTGCGGGTGTAGCGCATCGCCTCCTCGGCGTTGGGCAGAAACGCCCGGCAGTGCTCCAGATCGGGCAGCTCCGCCAGGTCCCAGCAGCCGGACTCGTCCCAGCCGACATCGGCGAAGACCATCGCGCCGCCCCGTGCGGCGGCCCCGACCCACTCCTCGCTGCGCCCCGGCGCCAGGGAGGCGATCGCCGCCCGTGAGCGCGGCGGAAAGTGCAGCGGGCGGTCGGCGGGCGGCGGCGCCTCATGACCGTGCGAGACCATCGTCCGCTCGCCCTCGTACGCCATGGAGACGGTGACCGGCGAATGCCAGCCGGAGACCGTACGGGACATCGACAGATCGATGCCCTCGCCCTGCTCCAGCGCGTCCCAGCAGTAGTCGCCGTAGAAGTCGTCGCCGAAGGCCGCCGCGAGCAAGGTACGCAGGCCCAGGCGGGCCAGCGCGGTCGCCATGTTGGCGACCCCGCCGGGACTCTGTCCCATGCCCCGGGCCCATGACTCGGTGCCGCGCACCGGGGCGCTGTCCAGTCCGGTGAAGATGATGTCGAGGAAGACGGTGCCGGTCAGGAAGACATCGCAGTCGGGTCCGCCCGGGGCCCGCAGGCCGCGCAACGGGTCCACATCCGAGGAGAATCCCGGCTGTCTCGCGCTGTGTACGGTCACGTGCGCTCCCCGTTGCCGATGCGGAAAGTCACCACCTATACCCGCGGGCGATATGCGACAAACCCATGATGGCGCGCGCTCAAAGATGCCGCTTGGGCATGGGGACACGGATCAGGTCGGCGGCGACGGTCAGTTCACCGCCGAAGCCCGCCGCACGCGCCTGCTGCTCGAACACCGCCGGGTCGTGGTAGCGCTGCGAGAAATGCGTCAGCACCAGATGCCGTACGCCCGCCTCGACGGCCACCCGGCCCGCCTGGCCCGCGGTCAGATGACCGTGTTCGACGGCCAGCCGGGCATCCTCGTCGAGGAAGGTCGACTCGATGACCAGCATGTCGCAGCCCTCGGCGAGTGCGTACGCCCCGTCACACAGCCGGGTGTCCATGACGAACGCGAAGCGCTGGCCCCGCCGCACCTCGCTCACCTCGTCCAGAGTGACACCGTTCAGTGCCCCCTCGCGCTGGAGCCGGCCCACGTCCGCTCCCCTGATGCCGTGCGCCGCGAGCTTCTCGCGCAGCATGCGGCGCCCGTCCGGCTCGATCAACCGATAGCCGTACGACTCGACGGGGTGGGAGAGCCTGCGGGCCTCCAGAACGTACGCGTCCGTGCGCGCCAGCACCCCGTCCTCGGCCACCGGCCGCTCCGCCAGCTCGACGGTCTCGCGGTAGGCCGTCGCATACCGCAGCCGGTCGAAGAAGCGCTGCCCGCTCTCCGGATAGTGCGCCGTGACCGGGTGCGGGACCTGGTCGAGGTTGATCCGCTGGACCACCCCCGCCAGCCCCAGCGAATGGTCGCCGTGGAAGTGGGTGACACAGATCCGGTCGATGTCGTGCGCGGCGACCCCGGCCCGCAGCATCTGCCGCTGGGTTCCCTCACCGGGGTCGAAGAGGATGCCCTCGCCGTCCCAGCGCAGCAGATAGCCGTTGTGATTGCGGTGCCGGGTGGGGACCTGGCTGGCGGTGCCGAGCACCACGAACTCGCGTGCGGACAAGAGTCTTATCCCGGCGGCCAGTTGAGCCCGCGGCCGCCCAGGACATGGGCGTGCGCGTGCCACACGGTCTGCCCGGCACCGGACCCGGTGTTGAAGACGATCCGGTAACCGGTCTCGTCGACCTTGTCCTCGGCCGCCACCTTGCCCGCCTCGGTCAGCACATCGGCGGTGATCTGCGGATCCGCGGCGGCGAGCGACGCGACATCCGGATAGTGCGCCTTCGGGACCACCAGCACATGCGTCGGGGCCTGGGGGTTGATGTCACGGAAGGCGACCGTGGTCTCGGTCTCCCGGACGACGGTCGCCGGAACCTCCCCTGAGACGATCTTGCAGAACAGGCAGTCCGCCTGGGGTTCTCCCGCCATGGACGGGGCCTCCTCGACTCGCACGATCAGTTCACCCCGCATGCTATCGGCCGCGGCACACCGGCCGGCCCGACGGTGGGTGTGACCTCACTTGCCGTGGAAGGTCTCCGTCACCGTGACGGTCACCGTGACCGTGGGCCGGCCGGGGCCGGCCGGCGGCGGCGTGGGTCCCGTCGTCGGCGTGACCGGCGGAGCCGAGCAGTCGCCGAGCACACGCGCCTGGAAGACGGTCCGGCCGTCGACCTTCGCGACCAGGTCACCGCGTACGCACCGCCCCGCCCGCTCCTCCGTCACCTCGCCGGTGAGCGTGATGTCCTTGCCGCCGCCCGTCTTCCCCCGGCAGTCGACGCTCACCCGACGCGCCCCGCTCGGCGTCGGGCTCGTACCACCGCTCCCACCGCCGTTCTCGGTGCTCGCCGTGCAGCTGAGCCAGCGCACATCGACGCCGGCCCGCTCCAGCGCGCGCGTCCCCATCTGATCCGTGGTGACCGCCACGGCGGCCGTGTTCAGTCCGCCGACGGGTTCGCAGGCGGCCACACCCACAACGGCCGCCGCCGCGATGCCGAGCGCTGCGAGAGTACGCCTCGATGCCCCCATGAGGAGCAGACTGCCACCGACTCCACCCCGCGCGACAGACCACGTGCGGCCAGTCGGCTACGACCAGCGTTCGGTCCGCGCCAGCAGCACGGCCGCGGCCACCGTCCCGGCCGTCGACGTGCGCAGCACACTCGGACCCAGCAGGTACGGCTTCGCGCCCGCCTCCTCGAAGACTGCCAACTCCTCCGGCGCCACGCCCCCTTCGGGTCCGACGACCAGCACGACGTCCCCCTTCTCCGGCAGCGTCACGGCTGCCAGCGGCTCGTCACCGCCCTCGTGCAGCACCCCGGCGAACGCCGCCGCCGCCAGCAACTGCGCGACCTGCTTGGTCGTCATCAGCCCGGCGACCTCGGGGAACCGCATCCGGCGCGACTGCTTGCCGGCCTCCCGGGCCGTGGTGCGCCACTTGGCCAGGGACTTGGCGCCCCGGTCGCCCTTCCACTGCGTGATGCAGCGGGACGCCTGCCACGGCACGATCACGTCGACGCCCGTCTCCGTCATCGTCTCCACGGCCACCTCGCCGCGGTCGCCCTTGGGCAGGGCCTGCACGACGACGATCCGGGGCGCGGGCTCCGGCTCATGACTCACCGAGTCCATCTGGACGATCAGCCGGTCCTTGCCCTCGGTGTCCAGGACCACACAGTCCGCCCAGGTACCGGCGCCGTCCGTGAGGATCACGTCCTCGCCGGGGCGCAGCCGCTTCACGGAGACCGCGTGCCGCCCCTCCGCCCCTTCCAGGACGTACCGTCCTCCCGGGCCGGGATTGAAGTGGTCCACGACGAAGACCGGCGCGGTCATGACGTACTCCTCTGTGACAGCGCCGCCGGCGCGGCGTCCAATTCTGCGGCCAGTACTTCTACCAGCTGCCCGGCGGGCAGCTCGCGCGCCAGCCGATGGCCCTGCCCCGCCCACAGCGCCATGCCCTGCGCGTCACCCGCCTGCGCGGCGGCCTTGCGCACCCCCGCCGTGAGGTGGTGCACCTGGGGGTACGCGGCGGGGGCGTACGGGCCGTGCTCACGCATGAAGCGGTTCACCAGGCCGCGCGCCGGGCGCCCCGAGAAGGCCCGGGTGAGCTCGGTCCGCGCGAACACCGGGTCCGTCATCGCCTGCTTGTGCAGCGGGTGCGCCCCCGACTCGGGGCACACCAGGAACGCCGTACCGAACTGCGCCGCGTCCGCGCCCGCCGCCGTCACCGCGGCGATCTGGGCACCGCGCATCAGACCGCCCGTCGCCACGATCGGCAGCCGCACGGCCTCCCGGACCTGGGTGACCAGGGACAGCAGCCCCATACCCGCGCCGTCGGCCTCGGGGTCGTCCAGATGCGTGCCCTGGTGGCCTCCGGCCTCGATGCCCTGCACACAGACGGCGTCCGCCCCGGCCCGCTCGGCGGCCCGGGCCTCCGCCACTGTGGTCACGGTGACGATCGTGTACGTACCGACGCGGGTGAAGGAATCGAGCACCTCCCTGGCCGGACAGCCGAAGGTGAACGACACCACGGGGACGGGGTCGTCCCGCAGTATCGCCAGCTTGGCCTCGTAACCGTCGTCGGTGCCCGCGTCCGCGTCACCGAGCGGGGTGGCGTACCAGGTGGCCTCGCCCGCGAGCTGCTGACGGTAGACCTCGACCGCGGCAGGGTCGGCGGACCGGTGCTGCGGCATGAACAGATTGACGCCGAACGGCTGGGAGGTGAGCGCGCGGACCTGCTTGATCTCCTGGTATATGCCGTCCGCGGTCTTGTACCCGGCCGCGAGGAACCCGAGCCCACCGGCCTCGGACACGGCCGCGGCCAGCCTCGGGCAGGAGGCGCCGCCGGCCATGGGTGCCTGCACGATGGGGTGACGGCAGAACTGACCGATGAGTACGGAGGACATGCCCGCATCGTCCCACGCGGAGGCTCCTGATCACCGCCCACGGTGGGGGGTGGGTGTCCCTGTCCGCCCTCAGGCGCCGGCTGCGTGGGACGTCCCACGCCGGGCTGGCCGTGTGTCCGTCCTCAAACTCCCCCAGCGGCAGCTGGGGGAGTTTGAGGACACCGCCCGGGGCTCGGGGGCCTGCCCCGGGGAAAACCCAGCCCGCGCAGCAAACGACTCAGCGGCCGTTGAACGCGTCCTTCAGACGGGAGAACAGCCCCTGCTGGCCCGGCTGGAACTGCCCCAAGGGGCGTTCCTCGCCGCGCAGCTGCGCCAGCTGGCGCAGCAGATCCTCCTGCTGCGGGTCGAGCTTCGTCGGCGTCTGCACCTCGACGTGCACGATCAGATCGCCCCGGCCACCGCCCCGCAGGTGGGTGACACCGCGTCCGTGCAGCGGGATCGACTGGCCCGACTGCGTACCGGGACGGATGTCGACGTCCTCGACGCCGTCCAGGGTTTCGAGGGGGACCTTCGTGCCGAGCGCGGCCGCCGTCATCGGGATCGTCACCGTGCAGTGCAGATCGTCGCCGCGCCGCTGGAAGACCTGGTGGGGCAGCTCGTGGATCTCGACGTACAGGTCGCCGGCCGGGCCGCCGCCGGGGCCGACCTCGCCCTCGCCGGCGAGCTGGATACGGGTGCCGTTGTCGACACCGGCGGGGATCTTGACCGTGAGGGTGCGGCGGGAGCGGACCCGGCCGTCACCGGCGCACTCCGGGCACGGGGTCGGGACCACGGTGCCGAAGCCCTGGCACTGCGGGCACGGACGCGAGGTCATGACCTGGCCCAGGAAGGACCGGGTGACCTGGGAGACCTCTCCGCGGCCGCGGCACATGTCACAGGTCTGCGCGGACGTGCCGGGCGCGGCGCCCTCGCCGGAGCAAGTCGTGCAGACGACGGCCGTGTCGACCTGGATGTCCTTGGTCGTGCCGAAGGCGGCCTCGTTGAGGTCGATCTCCAGCCGGATCATCGCGTCCTGGCCGCGCCGCGTACGCGAGCGCGGTCCGCGCTGGGACGCCGTACCGAAGAAGGCGTCCATGATGTCGGAGAAGTTTCCGAAGCCGCCGGCCCCGAAGCCCGCGCCCGCGCCGGCGCCGCCGGTCGCGGACAGCGGGTCGCCGCCGAGGTCGTAGACCTGCTTCTTCTGCGGGTCCGACAGCACCTCGTACGCGGCGTTGATCTCCTTGAAGCGCTCCTGCGTCTTCGGGTCCGGATTCACATCCGGATGCAGCTCGCGCGCGAGCCGGCGGAACGCCTTCTTGATCTCGTCCTGCGATGCGTCGCGGCGTACGCCCAGTACGGCGTAGTAGTCCGTGGCCACTTACGACTCCGCCAGGATCTGTCCGACGTAACGTGCCACTGCGCGTACCGCTCCCATCGTTCCGGGGTAATCCATGCGGGTCGGTCCGACCACGCCGAGTTTGGCGACGGCTTCGCCGCCCGAACCGTAGCCGACCGAGACGACGGACGTGGAGTTGAGCCCCTCGTGGGCGATGTTCTCGTGTCCGATACGTACGGTCATGCCCGCGTCCGTGGCCTCGCCGAGCAGCTTGAGGAGCACGACCTGCTCCTCGAGCGCCTCCAGCACGGGCCGAATGGTCAGCGGGAAGTCGTGTGCGAAGCGGGTGAGATTGGCGGTGCCGCCGATCATCAGCCGCTCCTCGGTCTCCTCGACCAGGGTTTCGAGCAGGGTGGAGAGCACCGTGGAGACCGTGCCCCGGTCGTCCGGCTCGAAGGACTCCGGGAGGTCCTGCACCAGCGGCGGAACGTCCGTGAAACGGCGCCCCACGACACGGCTGTTGAGCCGGGCCCGCAGATCGGCCAGCGAGGTCTCGCCGAACGGCGCCGGGCAGTCGACCATGCGCTGCTCGACCCGCCCGGTGTCCGTGATCAGTACGAGCATCAGCCGGGCCGGGGCGAGGGACAGCAGTTCCACGTGCCGCACCGTCGAGCGGGTCAGCGACGGGTACTGCACGACGGCGACCTGACGGGTCAGCTGCGCCAGCAGCCGGACCGTACGGGCCACGACGTCGTCCAGGTCCACGGCCCCTTCCAGGAAGTTCTGGATCGCGCGCCGCTCGGGCGACGACAACGGCTTGACGCCCGCGAGCTTGTCGACGAAGAGGCGGTAGCCCCTGTCGGTCGGAATGCGTCCCGCGCTGGTGTGCGGCTGTGCGATGTAGCCCTCGTCCTCAAGGACCGCCATGTCGTTACGGACCGTGGCCGGTGACACACCCAGAGCGTGCCGCTCGGTGAGAGCCTTGGAACCGACCGGCTCCTCGGTGCCGACGTAGTCCTGGACGATGGCGCGCAGCACTTCGAGTCTGCGTTCGCTGAGCATCGCGCACACCTCCAGCTCGGTCTCTCCTGGGCAACCGCTTGGCACTCTGCTCATCCGAGTGCCAGCCTCCGCCAGTGTACGGCCGTGGGGTACACCCGTAGCAAGGGGCGACGGTGCTGGTCGCTGCCGATAGCGTCACGTTCATGGACATCCCTTGGGAAGACTTCGGCTGGGAGCGACTCGCTCCCGGGGTGGGCCGGCGCCGGCTGCCCGGCTGGGACGCCACAGTCGGGCTGGTGGCCGGCCGGGACGCGCTCCTCATGTACGACACGGGCTCGACGCCGCGTGAGGGCGAGGAACTGCGTGCCCAGGCCGAGGCGCTGTTCGGGCGCGGCGTGACACATGTCGCACTGAGTCACCCCCACTTCGACCATGTGCTGGGCACGGCGGCATTCCCGGGGGCCGAGGTGTTCGGGGCGGTCGGCGTCGCCTCGCTGCTGGAGCACGAACGGGACGTTCTGCGCGGTGACGCGGTCCGGTTCGGCGTACCTCCGGCCGACGCCGCCGAGGCGGCCGGCCGGCTGGTCGTGCCGCGGCACCAGGTCAGCGGCGAGTGGACCCTCGACCTGGGCGGCCGCCAGGTGCTGCTGGCCAACGTCGGCCCGGGCCACACAGGCCACGACCTGGCCCTCCTCGTCCCTGGCGCACGTGAGGTCGTCTTCTGCGGCGACCTCGTCGAGGAATCCGGAGAACCCCAGGCCGGCCCGGATGCCGTCCCGTCCCGCTGGCCCGACGCCCTCGACCGGCTGCTGGCGCTGGGCGGCGAGGAGGCGCTCTACGTCCCCGGGCACGGGGCGGTCGTGGACGCGGCGTTCGTGCGGGCCCAACGGGATGAGCTGGCCCGGCGGTTCGGCGTGTCGTAGCGTCTGACGAATGCGCAGCTACCACCCGGACCTGACCCCGCCGTGACTGCATTTCCCGGGGCTGTGACATCAGCGGCTCCGCCGCGGGCCCCCGGACCCCCAGCAGAATGAGCCCATGCGCCCGAGACAGTACGACCCTGATCTGACACCGCCATGGAAGAAAGTGACGCCCGTCCCGGAGGTCCCCGCCGAACCCGGCCTGGTGGTCGAGGAGGCCACCACGGACTTCTGCGGCGCGGTGATCCGCTGCGAGGCGGGCACGGTCACCCTGGAGGACCGCTTCGGCAAGCACCGGGTCTTCCCGCTGGCCCCGAGGGGCTTCCTCCTGGAGGGCAAGGTCGTCACCCTGGTCCGGCCCGTGGTGACCGCACAACGCCCCACCCGCACCGCCTCCGGCTCCGTCGCCGTCCCCGGCGCGCGCGCCCGGGTCGCCCGCGCCGGGCGCATCTACGTCGAGGGCCGCCACGACGCCGAGCTCGTCGAGAAGGTCTGGGGTGACGACCTGCGCATCGAGGGCGTGGTCGTCGAGTATCTGGAGGGCATCGACGACCTGCCGTCGATCGTGGCCGATTTCGCCCCCGGCCCGGACGCCCGGCTGGGCGTTCTGGTCGACCATCTGGTCCCGGGTTCGAAGGAGTCCCGTATCGCGGCGGAGGTCACCGACGAGCACGTCCTGATCGTGGGCCACCCGTACATCGACATCTGGCAGGCGGTCAAGCCATCGTCTCTGGGCATCCCGGCGTGGCCCGAGGTGCCGCGCGGGCAGGACTGGAAGACGGGCGCTTGCCGCGCGCTGGGCTGGCCGGAGAACACGGGCGCTGCATGGCGGCACGTCCTGTCGAAGGTGTACTCCTACAAGGACCTTCAGCCTGAACTGCTGGGGGCAGTAGAGCGACTGATCGACCATGTGACGGTCGGCCAGGTGACCGATGCGTGACCCCGGGCTTGTCGTCGCGTCACTCCGTGTGGAGGACCGGCGTTCGGCCCCGCTATAGCGGGGATGCTCCGTCGATGAGCTCGTCCACCCGGCCCAGCAGGTCGTTGGCCCCGCCTCAGCGGGGATACAGCCGGTCCTCGCACCCCGCTCACGGCCGACGGTGAGGCCTCACACCCGGATAGGTGCCGAATTCGCTGGTGTCCAGTTCGGTGCCGAGCAGTTCCAGCGAAAGCGGCTCACCGAACTTCGTGATCTGCTGTACCCGGTAGTCGGCTTCGTCTCCCTTCCCGACCGGCACGGTGAGCAGGACACAGTGCGCGACGATCGGGTCGACGATCAGATAGGCGGGCACCTTGCCCGCGGCGTAGATCGAGCGCTTGACGCCGTAGTCCCTGTCGACACTGGTCTTGGAAACGACCTCGACCACCAGCGTGATCAGCTGGGACGGCAGCAGGCGCCCCGAGTCCGGGCGGGCCTCACGTTCCAGGACCACAAGGTCCGGGACGGGCTCACTGGCCTCGTCGATGAGGTCGATGTCCTGAGTCTGGAGCCGCGCCCACCGCTTGCGGGGGATCTGGTCCTGCACCTCCTCAACGATCAGGTTGTGAACCAGATCAGGACTGGCCATCATCACGATTTCCCCCCGGAGAAGCTCGACCTTGACTCCCTCGGGAGGTTCGAACTCCTCAAAGAACTTGGTCATCCCACGCTCGTCCACAGCGGTCATCTCCGTGGCCCTCCACATCCGCCGCGTACTGTTGGCGGCAGCCTACGAACCAGGTTAGGGACCGAACCGGCGTTCCGCACCGATTCACCCGCCGGAGTGATCAGTCCACCAGGTCCCGCACCACCGCGTCTGCCAGCAGCCGCCCGCGCAGCGTCAGCACCGCGCGGCCCTGCTCGTACGAGCCGGGCTCCAGCAGGCCCTCCGCCAAGGCGCGGCGGGATGCCGCGAGGCCCTCCGGCTTGAGGAGCGACAGGGGGCAGCCCTCCACCAGGCGCAGCTCCAGCAGGATGCGCTCGACGCGCCGGTCCTCCGCCGGGAGGACCTCGCGGCCCGCTCCCGGGGAGCGCCCCTCGGCGATGGCCTGGGCGTACGCGCCCGGGTGCTTCACGTTCCACCAGCGCACGCCGCCGACGTGGCTGTGCGCGCCGGGGCCGGCGCCCCACCAGTCCGCGCCGCGCCAGTACAGCTCGTTGTGCAGGCAGCGGGCGGCCTCGGAGGTGGCCCAGTTGGAGACCTCGTACCAGGAGTAGCCCGCGGCGGACAGCGCGTCCTCCGCGATGAGGTACCGGTCGGCGTGGACGTCGTCGTCGGTCATCGGCACCTCGCCGCGCCGGATGCGGCGGGCCAGCTGCGTGCCCTCCTCCACGATCAGCGCGTACGCCGACACATGGTCCGGCCCGGCGCCGATCGCCGCGTCGAGCGAGGCCCGCCAGTCGCCGTCGGACTCGCCTGGCGTGCCGTAGATGAGGTCGAGGTTGATGTGCTCGAAACCGGCCGCGCGTGCCTCGGCGACGCACGCCTCGGGGCGCCCGGGGGTGTGCGTACGGTCCAGGATCTTCAGGACGTGCTGCTTGGCGCTCTGCATGCCGAACGAGATCCGGTTGAAGCCGCCGGCCCGCAGCTCGGCGAGGTAGGCCGGGTCCACGGACTCCGGGTTGGCCTCCGTCGTGATCTCCGCGTCGTCCGCGAGCCCGAACTCGTCCCGGATCGCCCCCAGCATCCGGACGAGATCCCCGGCCGCCAGCAGTGTGGGTGTACCCCCGCCGACGAACACGGTCCGCACCTGCCGGGGGTCGTCGCCCAGCACCTTCCGGGCCAGCCGGACCTCCTCGATCAGAGTCTCGGCGTAGTTGTCGCGGGAGGCGAGCACGCCGCCGGAGCCGCGCAGCTCGGTGGCCGTGTACGTGTTGAAGTCGCAGTAGCCGCAGCGGGTCGCGCAGTACGGCACGTGCAGGTAGAAGCCGAGCGGCCGGCCGGCCACGCCCTCCAGGGCATGCCGAGGCAGCGCCCCGTCTTCGGGCATGGGCTCGCCGTCGGGCAGTACGGAAGGCATGACCCCATTGTCCCGTACCCGGGACGTTGCCTATCGCGCCTGCAGTACGAGCAGGGCCAGATCGTCGCCGGGCGGTTCGTCCGCGAAGTCGTGCACGGCCTGCCGGATCCGCTCCGCGACGTCCTGCGCGCCGAGCCCGGCGCAGTCGGCGAGGGCCGCGGCCAGCCCGTCCCGGTCGTCGAACATCCGCTCCCCGGAGCGCCGCTCGGTGACCCCGTCCGTCACGCAGAGCAGGGTGTCGCCCTCGGCGAGTTCGAAGGCTTCGCTCTCGTACGCGGTGTCGCCGACCACACCGAGCAGCATCTGCGGCGCCGCCGCGGCCTGTACGGTCCCGTCGGGCCGCAGCAGCAGGGGCAGCGGATGCCCGGCGCTGGCCAAGGTGCAGCGCACACCGCCGGAGGGCTGCGGCACCAGCTCTCCGTACAGCAGGGAGAGGAACCTCGGCTGAGGACTGTCCGGCACGTCCTGCCCGCCTGCCGTCGCGACCAGGTGGGCCGCGGCCTCCGCCGCCTCGGTGGCGTCGTCGACGAGGAGTTGGTTGAGCCGGTCGAGGACCTCGGCGACCTGGTAGCCCTCGCGGGCGAGCAGCCGCAGCCAGGGCCGGGCGAGCCCGGTGACGACCGCCGCCTCGGGTCCGCTGCCCTGGACGTCGCCGAGCGCGAAGCACCAGCGGCCGCCTGGCCCGGGGAAGAGGTCGTAGAAGTCGCCGCCCGCCAGGCCCTCGCCGGTCGGCTCGTAGACGAGCGCGCGGTCGACGCCCGGGATCTCGGCGACCTGGCTGGGCAGCAGGCCCCGCTGGAGGACCCGGCTGATGGTGGCCTGCCGGGTGTACTGACGGGCGGCGCCGATCGCCAGCCCCACCCGCCGGGCGAAGTCCTCGATCAGTCCGGTGACCTCGTCGGGGAAGGGCGGCTCGGGAAAGGGTCCGGCCCGCCCGAGCAGCAGGGTGCCGAGCTGCCGCCCGCCCACGACCAGCCGGCACGCCAGGGCCGCTCCGTGGCGCTCGCCCGGCGTGCCGGTGCGGGGCCAGGACACCGGGACGGGCCCGCCGCGCGCCGCGTCGTCCACCGCGGGCGGCTCCTTCTCCAGGACCGCGCGCAGCGGCTCGTTCGCGGCCTCGCAGACATGCCAGACCCCGGACAGCCGTGGCCCGATGCCTCGTACCGCCCCGTCCGGGTCGAGCCACACCGCGCACCAGTCCGCGAGCCTGGGCACCAGCAGCTGCCCGGCCAGCGCCGCGATCATGTCCTCGTCCAGCTGGCCGGCGAGCAGTTCGGACGCCTCGGCGAGGAACGACAGCGCACCGCGGCTGCCCCACTCCGGCTCCCCGCCCCGCACGGACCTGCGCGGCGCGGGCGCGGGCGCGGGGATGCCCGCGGTGTCCGCGTCCACGGGGATCCGGGCCCACACGGTCTTCAGCCCGCTGCGGTACGTGATCCCCCAGGATTCGGCGAGGGCGGCGACCAGGTGCAGCCCTCTGCCGTACTCGGCGGGGTGCACGCCCCGCGAGGGGTGGTGGTCGGACACCTCCACGACGACGGCCGCGTCCTCCAGCCTCAGCAGCAGCTCGACGGCGGTACCGGCGTGCACGACGGCGTTGGTGACGAGCTCGTTGACGAGGATCACGGCATCGTCGACGAGCCGCCCCCCGCAGCACTCGGCGGACTCCGTGAGCACGTCGCGTACGAACCCGCGCGCGGCGGCGGGCGCGAGCGGGCTCCCCGGCAGCCTGACGGCCCGGTCGCTGTCGCGGGAAACGGTCGGTGAGCGGAGAGCGGTCTCCCGCTGCTCGGGAATGGACCCCACAGTGCGGCTCCTGATCGGTTGTCGCAATGCGCCGCATACGGCACCGACAGGGTGACAGAAAGATGCCGCACATAAGCATCGAGTTACCAAAATGACCAGAAGGAACCGCCGTCACGCGCCACGGGCGGGCCCCGGAGGAGCCCGCCCGCCCGGTCCGGGCCGTGCTCACGCCTCGCGGGAACCGGCGTACATCTCGTCGATCAGGTCCCGGTACTCGCGCTCGACGACCGGCCGCTTCAGTTTCAGACTCGGCGTCAGTTCGCCGTGCTCCACGTCCAGGTCGCGGGGCAGCAGCCGGAACTTCTTGATGGTCTGCCAGCGCTGGAGGCCTTCGTTGAGGCGCCGCACATAGCCGTCGATGAGCTCCTCGACCTCTTTGGAGGCCACCACCTCGGCGTACGGCTTGCCGTCCAGGCCGTGTTCCGCGGCCCAGCCGAGGATGGCCGGTCCGTCGAGGGCGATGAGGGCTGTGCAGAAGTTCCGGTCGGCGCCGTGGACCAGGATGTTGGAGACGAACGGGCAGACCGCCTTGAACTGGCCCTCGACCTCGGCCGGGGCGATGTACTTGCCGCCGGATGTCTTGATGAGGTCCTTCTTGCGGTCGGTGATGCGCAGATAGCCGTCCGCGGACAGTTCGCCGATGTCGCCGGTGTGGAACCAGCCGTCGGGCTCCAGGACTTCGGCGGTCTTCTCGGGAAGCCTGTGGTAGCCCTCCATGATGCCGGGGCCGCGCAGCAGGATCTCTCCGTCGTCGGCGATGCGGACCTCGCAGCCGGGGAGCGGCTTGCCGACCGTACCGGTGCGGTAGGCCTCGCCGAGGTTGACGAAGCTGGCGGCGCTGGACTCGGTGAGGCCGTAGCCCTCCAGGATGTGGATGCCGACGCCTGAGAAGAAGTAGCCGATGTCCGGGGCGAGCGCGGCGGAGCCCGAGATGCAGGCGCGCAGCCGGCCGCCGAAGGCCTCGCGGATCTTGGCGTAGACGAGCGCGTCGGCGACCTTGTGCTTGGCGGCGAGGCCGAAGGGCACGGAGACGGTGCCGGTGCGGCGGAAGCTGTCCTGGCCGGTCTTGGCGTACTCGCGGGCGACGCCCGCCGCCCAATGGAAGATCTTGTACTTGGCGGCGCCGCCGGCCCGCGCCTTGGCGGCGACTCCGTTGTAGACCTTCTCGAAGATGCGCGGCACGGAGGCCATGTAGGTCGGCCGGACCACCGGAAGGTTCTCGACGATCTTGTCGATCCGGCCGTCGACCGCGGTGACGTGCCCAAGCTCGATCTGTCCGGAGGTCAGCACCTTGCCGAAGACATGCGCGAGCGGCAGCCAGAGGTACTGCACGTCCTCGGGGCCGAGCATGCCGGTTCCCGCGATGGCCTTCGCCATGTACGACCAGTTGTCGTGCGGGAGCCGTACACCCTTGGGGCGGCCGGTGGTGCCGGAGGTGTAGATGAGGGTGGCGAGCTGGTCCGAGGTGATGGCGGCGATGCGCTCCTTGACCGCTTCGGGATGCTTGGCCAGGTATTCACTGCCGCGCGCCTCCAGCTCGGCGAGGGAGAGCACCCAGCCCTCGGGGTCACCCTCGGCGGGCTCCGCGCCCTCGGCGTCGATGACGACCACGTGGGTGAGCTCGGGCAGCTCGGCGCGGCGTTCGCGGGCCTTGGCCAGCTGGGCGGCGTCCTCGGCGATCAGGACCCGGCTCTCCGAGTCGGAGAGGATGTACGCCGCCTCCTCGGCGTTGGTGGACGGGTAGATCGTGGTGGTCGCGGCGCCCACGCACATCACGCCGAGGTCGGCGAGGATCCACTCCACCCGGGTGGCGGAGGCAAGAGCGACCCGCTCCTCGGGCCGTACGCCCAGATCGATCAGCCCGGCCGCGACGGCGTACACCCGCTCGGCCGCCTGTCCCCAGCTCAGCGACTTCCAGTCGTCGGCCCCCTGCCCCGAGGCCGACGGCACCGGATAGCGGTAGGCCTCCGCGTCCGGGGTGTCCGCCACCCGCTGGACGAACAGGTTCGCCACGGACGGCGGCCGGTTCTCGATCAGGGTCTTTGTGTCGCTCACGACGTCCTCCGGGCCTGCGGCAGAGCTGCTTGTACAGAGCTGTTCGTGCGGTGTGGTCTTGAGAAAACTGGCGAGTAACAATCCGGCAGGGAATCAGAGTAGAGGGCACGTCTCCGGCGCGTAAGAGGCCGCGGGCTGCCGCTTGATAACGAACGGGCCCCCGCGCCGTGAGCGCGGGGGCCCGTGGGACCACCGGTATCACCCGTTGGCCGCGTCTCGGGTCACTTCTTGCCCTTGCCGCCGGATTCGTCGCTGGACAGCACCGCGATGAAGGCCTCCTGCGGGACCTCCACGCTGCCGACCATCTTCATCCGCTTCTTGCCTTCCTTCTGCTTCTCCAGCAGCTTCCGCTTACGGGAGATGTCACCGCCGTAGCACTTGGCGAGTACGTCCTTGCGGATGGCGCGGATGGTCTCACGGGCGATGACCCGGGAGCCGATGGCCGCCTGAACCGGCACCTCGAAGGCCTGCCTCGGGATGAGCTCCTTGAGCTTGGCCACGAGGCGGACACCGTAGGCGTAGGCCTGGTCCTTGTGGGTGATCGCGGAGAACGCGTCGACCTTGTCGCCGTGCAGCAGGATGTCGACCTTCACCAGCTGAGCGGTCTGCTCGCCGGTGGGCTCGTAGTCCAGCGAGGCGTAGCCGCGGGTCTTGGACTTCAGCTGGTCGAAGAAGTCGAAAACGATCTCGGCGAGGGGGAGGGTGTAGCGGATCTCGACCCGGTCCTCGGAGAGGTAGTCCATGCCCAGCAGCACGCCACGGCGGGTCTGGCAGAGCTCCATGATCGAGCCGATGAACTCGCTGGGCGCCAGGATCGTGGCCCGTACGACCGGCTCGTACACCTCGGAGATCTTGCCCTCGGGGAACTCGCTCGGGTTGGTGACCGTGTGCTCGCTGCCGTCCTCCATGATCACGCGGTAGACCACGTTGGGGGCGGTGGCGATCAGGTCGAGGCCGAACTCGCGCTCCAGCCGCTCACGGATCACGTCCAGGTGCAGCAGACCGAGGAAGCCGACGCGGAAACCGAAGCCGAGGGCCGCGGAGGTCTCCGGCTCGTAGACGAGGGCGGCGTCGTTCAGCTGGAGCTTGTCGAGGGACTCGCGCAGCTCCGGGTAGTCCGAGCCGTCCAGCGGGTACAGACCGGAGAACACCATCGGCTTGGGGTCCTTGTAGCCGCCCAGCGCCTCGGTGGCGCCGTGCGTCTGCTGGGTGATGGTGTCACCCACCTTGGACTGGCGGACGTCCTTCACACCGGTGATGAGGTAGCCCACCTCACCGACGCTCAGGCCGTCGGCCGGCAGCATCTCCGGGGAGTTGGCGCCGATCTCCAGCAGCTCATGGGTGGCGCCGGTGGACATCATCCGGATGCGCTCGCGCTTGTTGAGCGTGCCGTCGACGACTCGTACGTACGTGACGACGCCACGGTAGGAGTCATAGACCGAGTCGAAGATCATCGCGCGGGCGGGGGCGTCCTTGACGCCGACCGGGGCCGGGACGTCCCTGACGACGCGGTCCAGCAGCGCGTCCACGCCGAGGCCGGTCTTCGCGGAGACACGCAGCACGTCGTCCGGGTCACAGCCGATGAGGTTCGCCAGCTCCTCGGCGAACTTCTCGGGCTGAGCGGCCGGCAGGTCGATCTTGTTGAGGACCGGAACGATCGTGAGGTCGTTCTCCATCGCCAGGTAGAGGTTGGCGAGGGTCTGCGCCTCGATGCCCTGGGCGGCGTCCACGAGCAGGACCGTGCCCTCGCAGGCCGCGAGCGAACGCGAGACCTCATAGGTGAAGTCCACGTGGCCCGGGGTGTCGATCATGTTGAGGATGTGGGTCTGCCCCACGCCCTCACCCGTGGTGGGAGCCCAGGGCAGCCGGACCGCCTGGGACTTGATCGTGATGCCTCGCTCACGCTCGATGTCCATGCGGTCGAGGTACTGGGCGCGCATCTGCCGCTGCTCGACCACACCGGTCAGCTGGAGCATCCGGTCGGCGAGCGTCGACTTGCCGTGGTCGATGTGCGCAATGATGCAGAAATTGCGGATCAGCGCCGGGTCGGTACGGCTCGGCTCCGGCACGTGGGTAGGGGTCGCGGGCACGCAGGGTCCTGATTCTTGAGACGCCGAACGCCTTGTCTCGGGTCGATGTCGGATCGATACGTAGCCTCCATGGTCCCACGACCGCGGCCCGATGCTCGGTTTGGGCCGGTCGGAGCGCTGCTGGTAATCTAGGCCGCTGTATCTCGTGTGCCCTCTACCGGGGGTGCCTCCCGTGCCCGAAGGGCTACGGGGGAGGGATGCAGCACCGAATCAACAGCATCTGAACCTGAAAAGGCTCTTTCGTGGCGAACATCAAGTCCCAGATCAAGCGGAACAAGACGAACGAGAAGGCGCGCCTGCGCAACAAGGCCGTCAAGTCCTCGCTCAAGACCGCGATCCGCAAGGCCCGTGAGGCTGTCGCCGCGGGTGACGTCGAGAAGGCCACCGTGGCCGCTCGCGAGGCCGCCCGCAAGCTCGACAAGGCCGTCTCCAAGGGTGTCATCCACAAGAACGCCGCCGCCAACAAGAAGTCGGCGCTGGCCTCCAAGGTTGCCTCCCTGCAGGGCTGAGCTCTGATGTGACCGCCGGAAGGGATCAAGCGGGCCCTCTCATCCGCTCCTGACCGGCACCCCCGGATTCGCACGCGGCCTGCGTTCGCCACGCGGGTGCGAGTCCAAAAGCTTCACGTCGAAGGCCCCGGTGCCGTCCTTCCCCAGGACGGCACCGGGGCCTTCGACGCACTCGCGGCGACGGAAACCGTCAGGATGCAGCCCGCCCTGGGGCACCCCCAGCGGCAACTGGTGGAGTTCGAGGACGGACACTCCCCCAGCAACCGCCGGGAGGTGCCCCGTTACGTTATTCGCGGTCCTGCAACGGGACCGCTGGCCTCCGGGCCCGGCATGACTGTTGCCCTACCTTCTTCATGGGTTCGAACCGGTCACTCGTAGGATCGGCGGAACCCAGGGGTTCCTGGTATGGCTGTGACTGTTCCGCCGCCGAATGGCTCAGGGGGCTTGGCCGCCCGGAACCCTGCGACGACTCGACCGCTGATTGGGAGACGCGACTCGATCGCTGTGTAGGGCAACGCCGGCGAGGTCGTCTGCGGGATCAATGTACGAAGAGGGGCGCGTCTTGCGGGCGCCCCCGTCGGGGGCCCGCAGCGCGCGCAGCCGTCAGCGGCGGGACCGCGCCGCGCGGGCGATCGTGACGACCGCCTTCTCCAGCGCGTACTCCGGATCGTCACCGCCGCCCTTCACGCCGGCGTCGGCCTCGGCGATCGCGCGCAGCGCGACCGCGACCCCGTCCGGGGTCCAGCCGCGCATCTGCTGCCGCACCCGGTCGATCTTCCACGGCGGCATGCCCAGCTCGCGCGCCAGATCGGCAGGGCGGCCACCACGCGCCGAAGAGAGCTTGCCGATCGCACGCACGCCCTGCGCCAGCGCGCTGGTGATCATCACCGGGGCCACCCCGGTGGCCAGCGACCACCGCAGCGCCTCCAACGCCTCCGCTGCCCGGCCCTCGACCGCGCGGTCGGCGACGGTGAAGCTGGACGCTTCCGCCCGCCCCGTGTAGTACCGCCCGACGACGGCCTCGTCGATCGTTCCCTCGACATCGGCGACCAGCTGCGCGGCCGCACTGGCCAGCTCACGGAGATCGCTGCCGATGGCATCTACCAGCGCCTGGCATGCCTCGGGCGTGGCGGAACGGCCCAAGGCGCGGAATTCGCCCCGTACGAACTGCAGCCGCTCCGCGGGCTTGGTGGTCTTGGGGCAGGCGACCTCCCGCGCACCCGACTTGCGGGCGGCGTCCAGCAGGCCCTTGCCCTTGGCGCCGCCGGCGTGCAGCAGCACCAGAGTGATCTCCTCGGCGGGAGAGTCGAAGTAGGCCTTCAGCTCCTTGATCGTGTCGGCCGAGAGGTCGTGTGCGTTCCGCACCACCACCACCTTTCGCTCGGCGAAGAGCGACGGGCTGGTCAGCTCGGCGAGGGTGCCGGGCTGGAGCTGGTCGGAGGTCAGGTCGCGCACGTCCGTGTCGGCGTCGGCGGCGCGCGCGGCCGCCACCACCTGCCGCACGGCGCGGTCGAGGAGCAGGTCCTCCTGGCCCACGGCGAGTGTGACGGGGGCGAGCGGATCGTCGGTGGAAGTCTTCCTGGTGGCCATCGCCGTCCAGCATCGCACGCGGCACCGACACTCCCGCACGTACCGGAGAATGTGCACGTGAACGAGCAGATGAACGAGCACTGGAACGCAGCACGGCACGTCCTGGTGCTGCCTGACCGCGACGCCGCGGAGGAGGTCGCCGAGGAGCTCTCCGACCGGTTCGGCATCGACGAGGAGCCGCACATACGGGACGCTCTGGCCGGTGAGGACGACGCCGAGGACGCCCAGTGGCTGGTCGTCGTGGCGGACCCGGCGGGGGATCTCGACCCCGCGGCACTGGACGGCCTCGCCGCGGAGTACGAAGGTTGGCGCGAGGAGCCGTAGGCCGGGCGCTCCGGCCGGTTTCCCCGCCGGTCAGGCCTTGGGGACGATCTGGATGTCCAGGTCGACGGTGATGCTGGACCCGATGGCCGCGATACCGCGGGCCAGCATGGCCTGCCAGGTGAGGGTGAAGTCCTCGCGGTGCAGCTCGACGGTGGCACGGCAGGCGGCCCGGGTCTCGCCCTCCATGCCGTTGCCGATGCCGAGGTACTGGGTGTCGAGCGTGACGGTCCGGCTGACCCCCTTGAGGGTGAGCGCGCCGGTCACGGCCCAGCGGCTGCCGCCTCGGTGGGTGAACCGGTCCCCGTAGAACTCCAGCGTCCGGTGGTTCTCCACATCGAGGAAGTCCGCGGAACGCAGATGGTCGTCGCGCATCTTGACGGCTGTGTCGATGGACGCGGCGTCGATGACGACATGCATGGCCGAGTTCTCCATACGGTCGGCTATGCGTACGGCTCCCGCGAAGGTGTTGAACCGTCCGTGGATGCGCGCCAGGCCGATGTGACGGGCGGTGAAACCGATGGAGGTGTGCATCGGGTCCAGGTCCCAGTCGCCCGGCTCGGGCAGGGCCGGAGGCGGGGCCATCTGCAGGGCGACGTCGCCGAGGCCACAGTGGCCGCCCGCGGTGACGGTGGCGCTGCCGTGGAAGGGGGTGTAGCCCTCGGCCGTGACGGCGAGCCGGTACTCACCGGCCGGTACGACGGCGACCACCGTGCCGAAGGGGTCCGTCTCGCCGCCCACGACCTTGCGGCCCGCGCTGTCGGTGACGACGAACTCCGCCTGCTGGACGGGTTCGCTGACCGGGTCCAGGACCCGGCAGCCGAGCACCCCGGCACTCGGCGGTACGACAAGGCCCGAGAAAGGCCCGGCGCGCCCGGCTCCGGTCGCCGTAAACCTGTCTCGCCAACGACTGAACATGTTTTCACGCACCCCCGTGCGGTTCATGACTCCCGGACCGCACACAGCCGAACGTCGTTGTCGCGGAGGCGGCCCGCTGACCATCCTGTATTCGATCACTCTTGTGGTGTTCGAGGCAAACGCGGCAGCTGTGGGCAGAGATCCACAAGAGGACAGAATTGACCGTTCCGCCCCACCGCAAGGCCGACCGCCCTCGCGGGTGCCGCGCCGCCGCCGGAGGTGAGTGTTCGCCAGACCTCTTTGGTCCACGCGGACATGACCGCACGGGGCGTACAGCACGCGTCGCCTACGGCCCATGACCCATCGGTACCGCCCGCAGACCCGGGCCCTCCCCCACGACGGCGATCGCACCGTCCGTGTCCGTGCGCAGCACCGCGGCTCCGGCGGTGCGCAGCGCCATGACGGTGCGGGCCGACGGGTGGCCGTAGTCGTTGTCCCTGCCGCAGGAGATCAGGGCCAGGCGTGGACGTATCGCGCGCACGGCGGCGAAGTCCTGGTGTGCCGAGCCGTGATGGGCGACTTTCAGGACGTCCACGGGAGGCAGCTCAGGATGCGTCCGCAACAGCCCCTGCTGGGCGGGCGGTTCCAGATCCCCCGGGAGCAGCAGGCTCAGCCTGCCGGCCCGGACGAACAGGGTGACACTGGAGTCGTTCGGCCCCGCGGGGACGGCCGCCGGGGCATCCGCGGCGGCCGGCCACAGCACCTGCCAGTCCAGGCCGGCGGCCCTGCGCCGCTCCCCCGGAATCGCGCGGACCACGGGTACTCCGGCGGCGGCCGCCGTTCTTCGGACGAACGCGGCCTGGTCCGGCGGGTCGTCAAGGGTCGTCACCTCGATCGCGCCGACCGCGCGCCCCCGCAGTACGCCCGGCAGCCCCGCCACATGATCGGCATGGAAGTGGGTGAGGACCAGCAGCAGGACGCGGGTGATCCCCAGGCTGCCCAGACAGCGGTCGGCCAGCCCGGGCTCGGGTCCCGCGTCCACGACCACGCCCGCGCCGTCGCCCGCCGCGAGCACCAGGGCGTCTCCCTGGCCGACATCGCACATGACGAGCCGCCAGCCCGAAGGCGGCCATCCGGTGACGATCCTGGTGAGCGGGGCCGGGCGCAGCACCGCGAGCACCAGGAGCACCGCACAGGCGGCGGCCGGCCAGGGATGCCGGACCATCCGGCGGGCGGCGGGCACCAGGCAGGCGGTCAGCACGGCGAGCAGCAGGCCGCCACCCCACCCGCCGGGCCAGGCGGCCTCCGCCCCGGGCAGCGCGGCCCCGGCGCGAGCCACGGCGGCGATCCAGCCGGCCGGCCATCCCGCGCACCAGGCCAGGAACTCGGCGGCCGGCATCGCCACCGGTGCCGCGGCCAGGGCCGCGAAGCCCAGCACCGTCGCCGGGGCGAGGGCGACCTCCACCAGCAGGTTGCACGGGATCGCCACCAGGCTGACCCTGGCCGCGAGTACGGCCACCACCGGGGCGCAGACGGCCTGTGCCGCGGCGGCCGCCGCCAGCACCTCGGCGCACCGGCCCGGCACCCCGTGCCGGCGCAGCGCGTCGCTCCAGCGCGGGGCGATCGTGAGCAGGGCACCGGTGGCCAGTACGGACAGCAGAAAGCCGTAGCTGCGCGCCAGCCACGGGTCGTACAGCACCAGCAGCAGTACGGCGGCCGCGAGCGCGGGGACGAGCGATCTGCGCCGGCCCGTCCCGATGGCCAGGAGGGTGACCAGCCCGCATGCCGCGGCTCTGAGCACGCTCGGCTCCGGGCGGCAGACCACGACGAATGCGAGGGTCAGCGTCCCGCCGAGCAGTGCGGTCGTCCGCAGCGGGATTCCGAGCCGGGGCGCGAGCCCGCGCCGCTCGGCCCGGCCGGCTGTTCCGGGCGGTCCGATCAGGAGTATGAGAACGACCGTCAGATTGCTGCCTGAAACCGCCATGACATGTGCGAGATCGGTCGCCTTGAAGGCCGCCTCGAGGTCCGGCGTGACCCGGGAGGTGTCACCGACGACCAGTCCGGGGAGCAGAGCGCGCGCGTCCACGCCGAGACCGTCGCTCGCCTCGCGCAGCCCGGACCTCAGCCGGCCGGCCAGGCGCTGAAGGCCGCTCGGCGCCTCTCGGATGTGTGGCGGCTCGTCTCCGGGCACCCGCAGCACCGCCGCGATCCTGTGCTCACCGGGCTGCGGTGGCGCGCTTGTCGCGGCCAGCCGCAGCCCGGTGGACGGCAGCAGGCGCTGCCAGTCGGCTGCTCTGTCGCCTGACGTGACGAGGAGCAGGACGGGTGTCCGGACTTCGGCGACGGCACCGTCCGGGCCGGTGACGCGGGTGACATCGGCGTCGACGACCACGACCCTGTGCGTCGTCGGCCCGGCCGTCCGTGGATCGGAGGTGACGACCAGCTCAGCGGTGACGCGCGCGTGCTCCCGGGCCAGCCCGGCAACGGGCCCTCGCTGCGCGGCTGCCCCGTGCAACGCGCCCGTCGCGGCCCCCGCGCCGGTGCACAGCAGCACCGCGACGGCCGTGCCGACGCGTCCCGTCCGCCCGCGGCGGTGAACGCGGGCGTTGCCGTCCGCCGTGCCCGGCAGGGGCCGCGTTCCGGGCGCTCCCGGCAGTGCCCGGCGCGTCCGCACGGCGCGCAGGAGTCGTGGGGTCAGGAGCGCGGCTGCCAGGAGGACGCAGGACGTCACGGCCAGGGCTGACCAGTGCGGCGGGGCGGCCGTGGACAGGGCCGCCGCGGCCCAGGCCGCCAGGGCGGGCGGGACCAGCCGCAGATCCGCCGGCGCTCTCTGCCACGGGTTGGCGGCGCCCAGCCGGTGACCCGACGCGGCGTGAACTACCGGGCGGCCGGCACCGGCACTCGGCCCGCCACCCGCCGCCGCGTCAGCCTCCGGGCGGGTCATGGCCGTACCAGGGGGCGGAGATCGGTGAAGCGGCGGTCACCGATGCCGTTCACCTCGCGGAGCTCGTCCACGGACCGGAACCCGCCGTGCTGGGTGCGGTAGTCGACGATGTTCTGAGCGAGCACCGGGCCGACTCCGGGCAAGGTGTCGAACTGGTCCGCGGTCGCGGTGTTGAGGCTGATCGGCCCGGCCGCCGGGGCACCGGGGCCCGCCGGTGCCGCCGCTCCCGGTGGTGCGGGCAGCCCCACCACCACCTGTTCGCCGTCCATGAGCTGCCGTGCCTGATTGAGCCCGGTCGTGTCCGCGCCCGGGGTGACACCCCCCGCTGCCCGCAGCGCGTCGGCCACCCGTGCTCCGGCCGGCAGCTCATGGATCCCCGGGTGCCGGACCTTGCCGCTGATGTCGACGACGATGCGCTGCCCCGGCGGGCTCGCCAACGGCTGCGGAAGCGGGGATGGTTGCGGCTCGCTCATCACCTCGGGTGCCCGTACCGTCTGCGGGCGGCCGGTCCAGAAGTGCTGGACGGCGAAGACCACGCCCACGAGAAGGACCACGGTCAGGGCTGCCAGACTCCTCGGCGCGAGCCCGCACCTCGACTGCACCCAGACAGGGAGCCGTTCCCGCAGGGCGAGCCGGACCCGTTCCTCGGGCGGCATGCCCTCCTCCTCGGTCCGCTCCGGGGCGCTCGACGCCGTGGGCGCAGAGCCGGCGGCCGTCGGAGCGAGCGCCGGCGGCCGGGCCGGCGGGGGCGGACCGAGTGCCGGGCCCGGTGGTGCGGGCGCGCCCGGGAAGAGCGCCTCGGCGCGTCGCCGCAGGTCCACCGAGGCCGCCACGCCGGGGCGGTGACGCGGCCGCCCGGGCCGGGCGCGGCCGTCCGAACCCGGAGCACGGCCCGGGCCGCTGGTTGCGGAGTGTGATCGAAGAGCCATGCCACAAGACGCTAGGCATTTCCGCTCTTCCCCGCCGAGCCGCCCTGATTTCGGTGGACAGCCGCCCCATTGTGGAAAAGTCGGCCACCCGTATGAGGGTCAGCGCGGCGAGACGACGACCCCCAGCAGCCCCGGTCCGGTATGCGCGCCGATGACCGCACCGACCTCGCTGACATGGAGCTCGGCCAGGCCCGGGACCCGCTCGCGCAGGCGTTCGGAGAGCCGCTCGGCCCGCTCGGGCGCGGCCAGGTGGTGCACGGCGATGTCGACCGGGCCGGCCCCGGCTCGCTCGACCACGATCTCCTCCAGCCGGGCGATCGCCTTGGACGCCGTGCGCACCTTCTCCAGTGGCTCGATCCGGCCGCCCTGCAGCTGGAGCAGTGGCTTGACCGACAGCGCCGACCCCAGCAGGGCCTGCGCCGCTCCGATCCGGCCGCCCCTGCGCAGATAGTCCAGCGTGTCGACGTAGAAGAAGGCGGACATGCCCTCGGCGCGCTTCTGCGCGGCGACGACCGCCTCGTCCGGCGTGCCTCCCAGGTCCGCCGCCTCCGCGGCGGCGAGCGCGCAGAATCCCAGAGCCATGGCGATCATGCCCGTGTCCACGACACGCACCGGAACGGGCGCGTTCCGCGCTGCGAGCACCGCGGCGTCGTAGGTGCCGGAGAGCTCTGACGAGAGGTGCAGCGAGACGATCCCGGTGGCTCCGGCCTCGGCGACGGCGCGGTAGGTCTCCGCGAACACCTCAGGGCTCGGACGCGAGGTCGTGACGGGCCGCCGTTTCTGGAGCGCCTGCGCGAGCGAGCGGGCCGAGATCTCGGTGCCCTCCTCCAGTGCCCGGTCGCCCAGGACCACGGTCAGCGGCACGGAGGTGATCCCGTGCCGCTCCGTCGTCTGCGGCGGCAGGTAGGCGGTTGAATCGGTGACGATCGCGACACGGGACATGAGCGGGAGGTTACCGTTCCTACAAGATTCGACCAGGGTCGGCCGTATCCCCAAAGCCCAGACGTTTCGGCCTGGCGCCCCGCGAACGGTCTTCGGGGGCGGGAAGCGTGCTGGTCCGCCTCGGCGATCCGCGTCTTCATGGCACATGGCCTGCGCGAAGTCCTCAGCGGGGCGGTGCGCCTCCCCATGCGATCCCCGGCTGCAAGTGCCCCGGCGGGTAGCTCTCTCGGCACGATCCTCTGGTCACGCGCGAGTCACACCTAGCCGATAGCAGACACTCCGCTGGAACCGACGATACCACCGCATCACAGAAAGGGAGCAGATGGTGACTGAACGTGTCACTGCCTGCCGATCGTCAGGTGGTCGTCTCCGGACGGGGGTGGGTCGTCTTCTCCCAGGGGTAGGTCTGCTGCCGCGGGTCCGGCGCTGTGATCGCCTGCGGGCCCCCGGGCTCGGCGGCTGCCGCCGGGTCGGGCCGGGACTGCGAGGCGACCGGGGCTCCGGGGCCGGGTTCCGGCCACGGCTGCTCGTCCAGGGGGGACTTCGACCAGTCGCGCAGGGCGCCCGACTCCACCTCGATCTGCGCGCTCAGCGCCTCCAGGTCGTCGTCGGCGAACTGCTGGGCCCGGTCGCGGGCCGCCCACCGCAGTGAGTCGGCGGCATGCGTGATCCGCTCCGTGCGTTCCCGGAGCTGCGGCAGCCGGTCCTTGAGCGCGGCCCGGTCCGGGTCGCGCTCCAGCCTCCTCAGCTCGTCGTCCAGCTCGTGCCCATGGGCGCTCAGCCGCTGGAAAAGGCCGATCGACTCCTTCAGCGAGGGGTCGTCCACGACACCCGCGTTCAGCGCGTCCTGCGTCGCCCTCATCGACGTACGCAGGGACAGCCGCAGCTGCGCCAGCTCGCCCGCCACTCCGGTCTGGCCGTAGCTCTTCGCCCTCAGGGTGGTGTCCTCGACGGTGCGGCGCGCCTGTGTGATCGTCCGGTCCACGCCCCGTTTCGCCGCGCCGATCGCCTTCACACTGACGTACACGCCCAGGGTCACGAACGCGACAAAGAGCAGCGCCAGGATCAGGATCGCGGCTTCCATGAACGTTCGTCCCCTCGGTCGAAGTGTCTGCTCCCACCGTAAACGCTGATGGGCAGGCCGTGGGTTCCGAGGAACCCCCAACCTGCCCGTAGGGGATAGCCCTTACAACGCCGTCACGCGGACTCAGGCGGTGACGATGTTCACCAGCTTCGGTGCCCGCGCGATCACCTTGCGGATGCCCGCGCCGCCCAGCGCGGCGACGACCGCCGGATCGGCCAGGGCCAGCTTCTCCAGCTCCTCGTCGGAGATCGACGGGGAGACCTCCAGCCTCGCCTTGACCTTGCCCTTGATCTGAACGACGCAGGTCACGGTCTCGTCGACCACGTACGCCGGGTCGGCGACCGGGAAGTCCCGGTGGACCACCGAGTCGGTGTGCCCCAGCTTGCGCCACAGTTCCTCGGCGATGTGCGGGGCCAACGGAGCGATCAGCAGCACCAGCCGCTCGGCCACCGAGCGCGGCACGGCGCCTCCCGCCTTGGTCAGGTGGTTGTTCAGCTCGGTGATCTTGGCGATGGCGGTGTTGAAGCGCATCGCGGCCATGTCCTGGCCGACACCGTCGATCGCCTTGTGCAGGGCACGCAGAGTGGCCTCGTCGGGCTCGGTGTCGGCCACGGTGGTCTCACCGGTGGCCTCGTCGACGACATTGCGCCACAGCCGCTGCAGCAGCCGGTACTGGCCGACGACAGCGCGGGTGTCCCACGGGCGGGAGACGTCCAGCGGGCCCATCGCCATCTCGTACAGGCGCAGCGTGTCGGCGCCGTACTCCTCGCAGATCTCGTCCGGAGTGACCGCGTTCTTCAGGGACTTGCCCATCTTGCCCAGCTCGCGCTTGACCGGCTCGCCCTCGAAGAAGAACTTGCCGTCGCGCTCCTCGACCTCGGTGGCCGGCACCGGGAAGCCGCGGCCGTCCCGGTAGACGTACGCCTGGATCATGCCCTGGTTGAACAGCTTGTGGAACGGCTCGGGGGACGAGATGTGCCCCAGGTCGAACAGCATCTTGGACCAGAAGCGGGCGTACAGCAGGTGCAGGACGGCGTGCTCGGCACCGCCGACGTACAGGTCGACACCACCGTGCGGCTGCCCGTCGCGCGGGCCCATCCAGTACCGCTCGATCTCCGGGTCGACCAGTTGCTGTTCATTGTGCGGGTCCAGGTAGCGCAGCTCGTACCAGCACGAACCGGCCCAGTTCGGCATGGTGTTGGTCTCACGCCGGTACTTCTTCGGGCCGTCACCCAGGTCGAGGGTGACGTTCACCCACTCCTCGTTGCGGGACAGCGGGGTCTCCGGCTCGGAGTCGGCGTCGTCCGGGTCGAAGGTGCGCGGGGTGTAGTCGTCGACCTCCGGCAGCTCCAGCGGCAGCATCGACTCGGGCAGGGAGTGGGCGGCACCGTCCTCGTCGTAGACGATCGGGAACGGCTCGCCCCAGTAGCGCTGACGGCTGAACAGCCAGTCGCGCAGCCGGAAGTTGACGGTGCCTTCGCCGATGCCCCGGTCGGCCAGCCACTCGGTGATCTTCGCCTTGGCCTCGACGACACCCAGGCCGTCCAGCGAGACGCTGCCGTCCGCCGAGTTGATGATCTTCGCGTCGTACGAGACAAAGGCGTCGTCCCAGGCCGACGGGTCGGTGCCACGGCCGTCGGTGGGCTCGACGACACAGCGCATCGGCAGCTCGAAGGCGCGCGCGAACTCGAAGTCACGGCTGTCGTGCGCCGGTACGGCCATGATCGCGCCGGTTCCATAGCCCATCAGCACGTAGTCGGCGATGAAGACGGGCACCTTCTCGCCGCTGACCGGGTTCAGGGCGTACTCACCGGTGAAGACACCGGTCTTCTCCTTGGCCTCGGCCTGCCGCTCGACGTCAGACTTGGAGGCGGCCTGCTTGCGGTACGCCGCGACGGCCTCGGCCGGGGTGGCGTGGCCGCCGGTCCACGCGTCGTGTGTGCCCTCGGGCCAGGCCTCCGGGACGAACTTCTCCACCAGCGGGTGCTCCGGCGCCAGCACCATGTAGGTGGCGCCGAACAGGGTGTCGGGGCGGGTGGTGAAGACGGTGATCTTCTCGTCGCCCAGCGGGAAGTCGACGCGGGCGCCCTCGCTGCGGCCGATCCAGTTGCGCTGCTGCAGCTTGATGGCCTCGGGCCAGTCCAGCTCCTCCAGGTCGTCCAGCAGTCGGTCGGCGTAGGCGGTGATACGCATGTTCCACTGGCGCAGCTTGGCCTTGAAGACGGGGAAGTTGCCGCGCTCGGAGCGGCCGTCGGCAGTGACCTCCTCGTTGGCCAGGACCGTACCCAGGCCCGGGCACCAGTTGACCGGCGATTCGGAGGCATAGGCCAGGCGGTACTCGCCCAGGACGGCGTCACGCTCGGCGGCGCTCAGCTCGCCCCAGGGGCGCCCTCCTCCAGAGCCTTCGGCCTGGGAGGTGCCCCCAGGGGTCGCGCGCTCCCCGCTCTCGAACTGCGCCACCAGGTCGGCGATCGGGCGCGCCTTCTTCGCCGTCTCGTCGTACCAGGAGTTGAAGATCTGGACGAAGATCCACTGGGTCCACTTGTAGTAGTCCGGGTCGATCGTCGCGAAGGAGCGGCGCTTGTCGTGGCCCAGGCCCAGCCGGCGCAGCTGCGCCTTCATGTTCTGGATGTTCGCCTCGGTGGACACCCGCGGGTGGGTGCCGGTCTGCACGGCGTACTGCTCGGCGGGCAGGCCGAAGGCGTCGAAGCCCAGGGTGTGCAGGACGTTGTGCCCGGTCATCCGCTGGTGGCGGGCGTACACATCGGTGGCGATGTAGCCCAGCGGGTGGCCGACGTGCAGCCCCGCACCCGAGGGGTACGGGAACATGTCCATGATGAACTTCTTGGGCCTGGCGACCACGGCCGGATCGCCGGCCAGGTCACCACCGGGGTTGGGTGCCGCATAGGTGCCCTCGGCGTCCCAGAAGTCCTGCCAGCGTGCCTCGATGTCCGCGGCCGTCGCAGCCGTGTAACGATGCGGCGCGGCCACCTCGGCCGCGGAACCGGAATTCGTCTCGCTCATGATCCTCTGAAGCTCCATCGGTCGTCTCTGCTGCGCGTATACGGAAACGAAAAAGCCCCTCGCACAGGAGGGGACGCCGCGCCGATTCCGACCGGATCTTTCATCCGTCGGGACTGATCAGCGCGGCTCGCTAAGCAGAAGGCGTACGGCACGCATGGCGCCAGGGTACCGCAGGGCCCGCTGGGGCCGCGCAGAGGCTTCGAACGGCGATATACGGCAAAACACCGAACCAGCCGGTACGGGGCGACCTAGCATGCCGCAACGGGACCGCATCACCGAACCCATTCGGAGTCGCCCCCATGGCCCCCCATCGCAAGATCCGTTCATCCCCCGCACCGGCCCGGCCGCTTCCGCGACCGGTCAGAGGGGGACTGTCCCTCGCCGTCCTGGTGCTGTTACCCCTGATCGCCGTCAAGGGCGGCGACACATTACGCACCGGGCTCGATTTCACCGCCGGGGTCCTTTCCCTGGTCTCCCTCACCGCCTCCGTCGCCTGGGGACTGCTCGCCACCGACCGGCTGCTGCTCACCCCGCGCCACCGGCTGCTCGCCCAGGGCGTCCACCGCGTGACCGCGGTCGCCTCGCTCGGTTTCCTGCTGCTGCACATCACCGTCAAGGTCTCATTGGGCCATGTGGCACTGCTCGGCGCGCTGTTCCCCTTCGGTCTCGGCGTACGCGGCACGGCCGGGCTCATCGGCTTCGGCTCGCTCGGCGGCCTCCTCATGATGACCGCGGCCGCCACGGGGGCACTGCGCGGCGCCTTCGCCTCCCCCGGCAGCGGCATCGCGGGCCGCTGGCGGTCACTGCACATGCTGGCCTATCCGGCGTGGTGCGCGGCCCTGGTGCACGGCCTGTACGCGGGACGGCCGCCGAAGACCTGGGTGATCGTCATGTACTGCCTGTCGCTGGTCGCGGTCGGCGCGGCGCTGTCGCCGAGGTTGCTGCCGTACCCGCTGAAGCGCCGGATCGCCGCCCGGATCACGACGCTCGCCGCTTCTGCGGGAGGCCGGAAGGACAGCGCCGTCGTCTCCGCCGCCGGCGAGCCCCCGCTCACGCGGCGCGTGCCGATGACCGAGGAGCTGCCGGTGCTGTCCGAGGCACGGGTACGCCCCGGGTGCCGGCCCACCCCATCGCCCCCGCCGCCCGGGCAGGCCACCCCCGCCGCGTACGGCAGCCCACCGGCCGGGGACCCCTGGCACTCACCCGGAGGAGAACGCCTGTGAACGCACCCCTCCCCGACGTCCCCGAGGTCCGCGTCGTCGGCCTGCCCCGGCTGACCTCGGGTTTCGACCTGGCCGAGCGCCTGGACCGGGCCCTGCACCTGAAGGTGCACGGACCCCTCGGAACCCTGACGGCCGAGCGGCTCGCCCGGCTCGCCGAGGACATATCCCTGAGAGGGCGCGGCGGCGCGGGCTTCCCGTTCGGCAGAAAGCTGCGTGCGGTCGCCGAGACGGCCGCCCGGCGCGGGGTACGTCCCGTTGTCGTGATCAACGGCAGCGAGGGCGAGCCGGCCTGCCGCAAGGACACCGTGCTGCTGAACCGCGCCCCGCACCTCGTTCTGGACGGCGCACTGCTGTCGGCGGAGGCAGTGGGCGCGCGCACCCTGATCGTGGCCGTCACACGCGACTCCACCGAGGCCTCGGTGCGGGCCGCCCTCGCGGAGCGCGGCCTGCCGCGCAGGCCGTCCAGGCGCGCGGCGCTGCACGCGCGCGTCGTGCGTACGCCGGAGCGCATGGTCTCCGGCGAGGCCTCCGCCGTCGTCCGCGCCGCGGACGGCGGCCCCGCCCTGCCGCCCGGCCGCCGTGAGCGCGCGTCGGACTCCGGCGTCGGCGGTGCTCCGACGCTGCTCTCGAACGCGGAGACGTACGCACAGCTCGCCGTCGCCGCCCGTATCGGCGCGCGCGGCTACTGCCACACAGGCCTGGACACCGAGCCCGGCACGGTCCTGCTCACGCTCTCCGGTGCGGTACCCCGCCCGATGGTGGTGGAAGTGCCGACGGGTGTGCCGCTGCGGTACGTCATCCAGGCGGCCGGTGCTCCGCCGCTTCCCCAGGGCGTACTGACCGGCGGCTATCACGGCAGCTGGATCGACACGGCGGGCACCGCCGACGCGGTCGTCTCCCGCGCGTCGCTGGCGGCGCTGGGCGGCACGCTGGGCGCGGGCGCGATCCTGCCGATCGGCCCCGGCACCTGCCCGCTCGGCGAGGCACTGCGGGTCGCCGAGTGGCTGGCCTCGGAGTCCACGGGCCAGTGCGGACCGTGCCGGCTGGGACTGCCCGCGGCAGCGAGCGGACTGTCGGACGTACTGAACGGGGGCGGGCCCGCGGCCCTGGAGGCGCTGCGCGAGGTGACGCGGACCGTCAAGGGACGGGGAGCCTGCAAGCACCCGGACGGTTCCGCGCGCTTCCTCGCCTCCACCCTTTCGACGTTCACGGACGATCTGGCCGCGCATGTGCTGGGCGGCGGCTGCGGGCGGAGGACGGCGGGGGTGCTGCCGATCCCGGCACCGGGTGACGAGCAGCGGGGCGTACCCAGCGGACGGCGGCTGGCCGTGGACTGGACACTCTGCCAGGGCCATGGTCTGTGTGCGGACATCGCTCCCGAGCTGATCGGCATGGGGTCCGACGGCTATCCGGCCCCGGCGGAGGTGATGGTTCCGGTGCATCTCCAGGGGCGTGCGGAGCTGGCCGTGCGCCGCTGCCCCGCCCTGGCGCTCCGTATGGAGCAGACGCCTCCGGAACATCCCGCACTGCCGTCCGTCGGCCGGAAGGCCCTGGACAGGGGCCGGGGTTGAGAGATCGAGTAGGAGGGACGGGTCGCCCGTCCCTCCTCTCACACCACCGGACATGCGGGCCACGCATCCGGCGGTTCATCAAGCTGATCTCAACCGTTGCCAGGTCGGCTTGAGCATGCGCAGGCCGAGGTCGTCCCAGTGAGAGTTGGGCATCGCCCGCTGAAGGACAGCCGATCCCGCGATCCGCCAGTAACCCTTGCCGCTGCCCGCCCATTCGCGGGCCTTCCACTCGGCGATGCCGAGCTCGCGGAGGTTCCTGAACCGGGCCTTGGGGAGCTTCCATTCCTTCCAGCGGATCTGCCGCATCCTGCGGCGGAACCACTCGTCCAGCTCCCTGAACACCTTCGGGGTGTCCGCTAGCTGGAAGTAGCCCATCCATCCGGTGGTGAAGCGGTTGATCTTCGCGATGCGTTCATCCATCGCGATGCTCCACCGGCGCGAGGTCAACTCCCGCAGCCGGTCCTTCAGGCGCTTGACCGCCTTCGGATCGACCCGGATCCTGACCCCGGCCCGGGTGAAGTAGAAGCCGAACCCCAGCAGCACCGCCGAGCGGGCGTGGCCCACCTTCGACTTCTCCCGGTTGACCATCAGTTTCAGCCGCTGCTCGACCACGGCCGTGACCGAGGCGAGCACCCTTCTGGCGGCTCGTTCGCTCCGCACGAAGACGCGCACGTCGTCGGCGTAGCGCACGAACCGGTGACCGCGCCTGAACAGTTCCCGGTCCAGGTCGTCGAGCATGATGTTCGACAGCACCGGCGACAGCGGGGACCCCTGCGGGGTCCCCTCTTCGCTCGGCATCTTGATGCCGTCCACCATGATCCCGGCTTCCAAATACCTGCGGACCAGTCTCAAGACCCTGCGGTCAGCGACCTTGCGCGCGACCCGCGCCATCAGGACGTCATGCTGGACCCGGTCGAAGAACCGGTCCAGATCAAGGTCCACGACCCACCGGTAGCCGTCCTCGATCGCCCGCCGCGCGACCCGGACCGCCTGATGGGCGGACCGGCCGGGACGGAATCCGAAGGACGACCCCGAGAACTGCGGGTCGAAGATGGGCACGAGTACTTGCGCGATGGCCTGCTGGATCAAGCGGTCCAGCACCCGCGGCACCCCCAGCATCCGCTCGCCGCCACCAGGCTTCGGGATGATCACCTGACGGACCGGCGCCGGCCGGTAGATGCCCGCGTCGAGTTCGGCCCTCACTTCAGGCCAGTGCACTGCGATCCACGGCCGCAACTCAGCCGTAGTCATGCCATCCACTCCGGGTGCACCCCGGTTCACTTCGACGCGGTTGAGCGCCGCGAGCAGGTTCTCCCTGGAGAGCATCCGCTCCCACAGCGAGGACTCCCGCTCCCGGTGAACGTCCTCCATGGAGTGCGCCGACCGGCCACTACGCTCCGCCGGGACACTTCCGGAATGCACCGGTCCCTCCCCGGTCGGCACCGCCGAAGCGGACTTGCCGCGGTCCATGTGACCAGCACGAGCAACCACCACATCACCCGTTCCACTCGATGTTCGGCCCTTCCCAGCCCACCGCCAAGCGGCGGCCATCCCGGCTGGTACTACGGCCTCTGCTGACTTCTGCCCGGTCAGAGTCGGCCTCCCGGCCCACTCCGTCGGCGCGGCGACACCTCAGCACAACCGACACCCGAACAGATCTCCCCAGGTAAGAACGATCACTGTCCCTGGATCTCCGCCGCGTTTACGCACTGGCCCTCTTGGCAGTGACGGGCTTCGCCTTGCCATGCAGGCTCACCCGACCAGCACGCCTCATACACGGTTCGTGTTCCTCGGTACCCAGGTCTCGCCTCGGGCTTCCTCCAGACCCCACCTCACGATGACGCCCTTGCCTCCGGCTCGGGGTTAGCACCACCTCTTCCCCCAGGGGACTTTCACCCCCAAGCAATCGCCCATGCTGGGCGCACATGACGAAGGCGGGCCATCCGATCCGGATGGCCCGCCTTCTTCCTGTGGAGCTAAGGAGAATTGAACTCCTGACCTCTTGCATGCCATGCAAGCGCTCTACCAACTGAGCTATAGCCCCTTGTTCTGTTTTCCCGCCCGGTTCCCCCGGCGACATCGAGAACACTACCCGGACGCCCACCCGACCACCAAATCGATTGCCCGCCGGGGAAGATATGTCCGGTATCGGCAGGTTTCTCGATGATGGTCAGGCCGCGACGAACGAGTAGAAGCGCTTGAGTGTGCAGTGCTCGTCCAGCAGCCGGCCGTAGATCGGCTCCCCCTCCAGCTCCCGGTAGGTCTCGATGGGGTCGCCTTTTATGATCAGCGCCCGCGCGCACTCCTCACACCAGTACTGGTAGTCGGGGTTGACCGGGTCCATGTCGCGAACAATGGGCGTACCGCTGTCGCACCAGTCGCACCTCCGCCTGTGTGCACCCATGGCTCAGCTCCAGGCGTGGCCGCAGGCCGTGCACACGCAGGACACCCCGCCGTTGTCGCCGAGCACTTGGGCGACCTTGTCGGAACCGCAGGACGGGCAAGTGAGGCGGGCTTGATCCTCCGCCGCGCCGGGCAGGCCAGGGACCTCTTCGCGGCTCGCAGGCATCCCGCACTCCCTCCCGATCGGTCCGTCCCCCTCAGGCCGTCCGATTCTGCCATGCCCCCGCAAGGGGGCCAGTGCCATGAAACGACCCCGGTCGGCCGCGCCGGGCTGAGTGACCGTCACCGGTGGCCTCCGACCGCGCCGCGGGTTCCGCAAAGCAGAAATCCCGCCCCCTGGCGGGGGCGGGATCCGGGCTGTGGAGCTAAGGAGAATTGAACTCCTGACCTCTTGCATGCCATGCAAGCGCTCTACCAACTGAGCTATAGCCCCGCTGCTCTCTGCGCTGTGAGCGCCTCGAACGAGTAGAACTCTAACCCAGTGACCAGCAGAAAGTGAAATCCGCTCAGTCGTCGTCGCCGAGCACCGGCTCCGGGAGCGTGCCGGCGTTGTGCTCCAGCAGCCGCCAGCCGCGCGCGCCCTCGCCGAGCACGGACCAGCAGCAGTTGGACAGGCCGCCCAGGCCCTCCCAGTGGTGCGGTTCCAGGCCCAGCAGCCGACCGATCGTGGTGCGGATCGTGCCGCCGTGGCTGACGACGACGAGCGCGCCGTCGTCGGCCAGCTTGTCGGCGTGGTGCAGCACGACGGGGGCCGCGCGGTCGGCAACCTCGGTCTCCAGTTCACCGCCACCGCGGCGCACCGGCTCGCCGCGCTTCCACGCGGAGTACTCCTCGCCGTACCGCTCGGTGATCTCGTCGTGGGTCAGCCCCTGCCAGGCTCCCGCGTAGGTCTCGCGCAGCGCCGAGTCATGGGCCACGTCGAGGCCGGTGACGGACGACAGCTCGCGTGCCGTCGCCGACGCGCGCTTGAGGTCCGAGGAAACGATCGCGTGCGGCTTCAGCGCGGCCAGCAGCCTCGCCGAGCGCCGGGCCTGGGCGAGGCCGGCCGCGGTCAGCTCGATGTCGGTGGATCCCTGGAAGCGGCGCTCCAGATTCCACGAGGTCTGGCCGTGCCTCCACAGGACTATGCGGCGCCCCCGGCCGCTCCTGCCGCCGTTCAGTTCAGCTCACCGTCCGCGGCCTCGGCGAGCCGGGCGTGCTCCTCCGCCTTGCCGCGGGTCTTCTGCGCGTCCTCGGGGAGCGGCAGCTCGGGGCAGTCCTTCCACAGCCGCTCCAGGGCGTAGAAGACGCGCTCCTCGCTGTGCTGGACGTGCACCACGATGTCGATGTAGTCGAGCAGCACCCAGCGGGCCTCGCGGTCGCCCTCGCGGCGCACCGGCTTGGCACCGAGGTCCTTCAGCAGCCGCTCCTCGATCTCGTCGACGATCGACTTGACCTGGCGGTCGCTGGGTGCGGAGGCGAGCAGAAAGGCATCGGTGATCGACAGCACGTCGCTGACGTCGTAGGCGATGATGTCGTGCGCGAGCTTGTCCGCTGCCGCCTGTGCGGCGGTGGTGATGAGCTCGATGGAACGGTCCGTGGCGGTCACTGATGAAGGCTTTCGTCGGCGGTCAGGATCCCTTCAAGGGTCTCACGGACCGCCGACGCCCCCAGGTCCTGTCCAGCCGATCACGCCGGACTCGCGACGCTCCCCCAGCTACCTCCCACAGCTACCTCCCACAGCTACCGCTGGGGGTGCCCCCAGGGTGCCCCGAGAGGTACCCCCACCGCATGCGTGGACATCAGCCGCTCCGCGGCGGGCGCGCCCTGATCCGGCCCGATCGACCGGACAGGACCAAGGCCTTGGTGTGACCGCCCTACTTCACCTCGTAGTCCTGGCCGAGGACGACCGAGATGTCGGCGTTCGCCGCGGGCTTGCCCTGCCGCACCGCGCTCTCCGGCAGACCGAGGGTCTTGGCGACCTCGACGGCCTTCGCCTTCTGCGCGGCGTCACCGTAGATCACCTCCGAGGACTGCTCGGTGTCCGCCTTGCCCGAGTCGACGAAGCTGTAACCGCCGCCCACCAGCGTGATGCGCGCGCTCTCCGCCGCGTCCTGGTTCCCGCTGGCGTTCTTGACGCCTACGCGTACGGCGGCACCCTGCTCGGGTGCGTGGACCGTTCCGCCCAGTATGTCCTTGACCACACTCTCGGTGGCCTTGTCGCCGAGCGTGCCGTCGTCCTGCACCGGGAGCAGCGTCGTCTTGTGGTCGCCCACCTTGGCGTGCTCGGCGAGCTTGGCGAGGGAGGCCCCCAGGTCGGACTCGGGCAGTGAGGGGTCGAGAATCTGGGCGAGCGTCTGGATCGTGATCGTCGCGGCCTTCGGATCACTCGAGATCTTGCGCAGTACGCCGTACATGACCTGGCCGAACCGCTGCAGCTGACGGTCCTCGGCCTCCGCGGGGGCGCGGTAGGTGGCGTATGCCACGGCCGCCCGGCCGCCGAGCGTCTGCTTCTCGCCCTTCTTGACCAGCGGAGGGTCACCCTTCTTCGCTCCGGGCACATCCGTGTCGGTGTCGATGTCGATGTTGCCGACCAACTCGACGAGGTTCTCCAGGTACGGGGTGTCCAGCCGCCAGGTTCCGGTGATCTTCGCGCCGAGCAGGGTGTCCAGCGCCTCACGCGTGCCGGCCGAGCCGTCGTCGTCGACGGACTTGCCGAGCGTGGTGACGGTGCCGTCGTCGTTGGAAACGGAAAGGGAGTTGGGCAGCAGGACGGTGGTGCCCTGCTTGGTGGTCACGTTGTCGACGAGCAGCGCCGTGGAGGTGCCGCCCTTCTTGGTGTCGTGCAGATGCACCACGATCACGTCCCGCTTCTGCGGTCCGGCCCCGGTGGTCTGCTGCCGATCGGTGTCCGACGTGCCGGGCAGGCTCCCGGTGAACCACAGATAGCCCACTCCGCCCACCACGACCAGGGCCAGCGCCACGGCCAGCGCGATGATCCGGTTGCGGCCACGGCGTCTGGCCTCCTCGCGCCGCTCGGTGCGGCTCTCGGTGAACTTCAGCCAGTCGATGACGTCTTCGGAGTCCTCGTCCGGGTCCTCGACGAAGGAGAACTGCTCGGTACGGAGGTCGGGCTCGGCGCTCCGCTGCGTCGGTACGGCGCGCTCGTGAGGCTGGGGCTGAGGCTCGGCCGTCGGCGGGGCGGGCTGCTGCGGGACGAACGGCTGCGGGCCCCGGGCGGGGGCCTCGGCCTGCTGGGGGATCCACTGCTGGGTCGTGTCCACGGCGGCGGGCTGCTGGGCGGCGTCGTACCCGTAGCCGTAGCCGTAGCCGTACTGCGGGGGCTGCTGCGGCTGCTGGGGGTGCGGAGACTGCGCGTACGGGTCGTGGACGGGCTGCTGTGGGCCGTACGGGTCGTAGCCGTACTGCTGTGGCGCCTGCTGTGGCTGCTGGTACACCGGCTGCCCGTACTCGTCGTAGCCGATGACCTGCGGCTGCGGCTGGTAATACGGGTCGTACGGGTGCTGCTGGTCGTTCACCGGGGCCCCTCTCCGTGGCTCACTCGCCGCGGTACAGCTGGCGCTTGTCGATGTAGCGGACCACACCGTCCGGCACCAGGTACCAGACCGGCTCGCCCTGCGCGACCCTTGCCCGGCAGTCCGTCGAGGAGATGGCCAGCGCAGGCACCTCCACCAGGGAGACACCGCCTGCCGGCAGCCCGTCGTCCGTCAGTATGTGCCCTGGCCTGGTGACGCCGATGAAATGGGCGAGCGAGAACAGCTCCGTCGCGTCGCGCCAGGTCAGGATCTGGGAGAGCGCGTCGGCACCGGTGATGAAGAAGAGGTCCGCGTCGCTGTTGAGCGCCCGCAGATCCCTCAGTGTGTCGATGGTGTACGTCGGCCCGCCGCGGTCGATGTCGATACGGCTCACCGAGAACTGCGGGTTGGACGCCGTCGCGATGACCGTCATCAGATAGCGGTCCTCGGCCGGGGACACATGCCGGTGGGTCTTCTGCCAGGGCTGCCCGGTCGGTACGAAGATCACCTCGTCGAGGTGGAACTGCGCGGCCACCTCACTGGCGGCCACGAGGTGTCCGTGATGGATCGGGTCGAACGTCCCGCCCATGACGCCGATGCGGCGCTTTACCGGACCGGTAGGCATGTCCTGCTCTCCCATGCGTGCAGAGCCTACTGGCCCGGCGAAACTGCCCTGTCTCAGCGGTCGCGGTTGAACCGGGTGGTGACCCACAGCATGAGCAGCAGCACGACGAGCGCCCCACCACCGGTGAGGTACGGGCTGAGGCTTTCGTGGTTACCACCGTGCTCGCCGCCTTCGGCGAGAGTGACAAGGGACTGTGCAGCGCTGTGGAGGATCATCTTCTGCAGGACCTATCGGGAGTCGGAGCGGAGACTTCGTCACATCGTATGCGGGCGCCCCGGGCACGCTCACGCCGACTCAGGCGTTGTGGATGTTGCAACGGGCCGAGACCGAGATATCCACAGGCCTCCGGCTGCAAGGCGGCTCCACCACCTAGTCTTGGATCTGCCAGGGGGACGAGCGGGACTCGTACGGAACAGGGGGACACCCATGACCGGCAGCACCAGCGACAACGGCGAGAGCGTGCCGAGCAGGCAGCGCAAGCGATTCCCCGGGATCTCGTCCCGGGCGTACGAACATCCGGCGGACCGGTCCGCGCTGGTGGCGCTGCGCAGGCTCAGCGGATTCGACACCGTCTTCAAGGCCCTCAGCGGACTGCTGCCCGAGCGCAGTCTGCGGCTGCTCTTCCTCTCCGACTCGGTGCGGGTGAGCGATGCGCAGTTCGCCCATCTCAACGCCATGCTGCGGGACGCGTGCTACATCCTGGACCTGGAGAAGGTCCCGCCGATGTACGTCACACAGGACCCCAAGCCGAACGCCATGTGCATCGGCCTCGACGAGCCGATCATCGTGGTCACCACGGGCCTGGTGGAGCTGCTCGACGAGGAGGAGATGCGGGCGGTCGTCGGCCACGAGGTGGGTCACGCCCTCTCTGGCCACTCCGTCTACCGCACGGTCCTGCTCTTCCTCACCAATCTCGCTCTCAAGGTCGCCTGGATACCACTGGGCAATGTCGCGATCATGGCGATCGTCACTGCGCTGCGTGAGTGGTTCCGCAAGTCGGAGCTCTCCGCCGACCGGGCGGGACTGCTGGTCGGCCAGGACCTCCAGGCTTCCATGCGCGGCCTGATGAAGATCGCCGGTGGCAACCATCTGCACGAGATGAACGTGGACGCGTTCCTGGAGCAGGCGGAGGAGTACGAGGCGGCCGGCGACCTGCGCGACTCCGTGCTCAAGATCCTCAATGTGCTGCCCCGCTCCCACCCGTTCACCACTGTGCGGGCCGCCGAGCTGAAGAAGTGGGCGCAGAGCCGCGACCACCAGCGGATCATGGACGGCCACTACCCGCGCCGAGAGGACGACAAGGAGGCCTCGGTCACGGACTCCTTCCGGGAGTCGGCCAGTCATTACGCCGACTCGGTGCGCAGCAGCAAGGATCCGCTGCTGAAGCTGGTGAGCGACATAGCCGGCGGGGCCGGTGACCTCGGCGGCAAGCTGCGCGACCGGTTCACCGGGGGCTCGTCCGGCTCCGGCAAGGGCTCCGAGGACAAGGACTAGTTCCCCTCCCGGCAACGTTTGCCCCGTCGCGACGCTCCCCCAGCTACCTCCCCCAGCTACCTCTGGGGGCACCCCCAGGGTGCCCCCAGGCACGCACGCTTGCTGCGTTCGCCGGAAACCCGAGTAGCGCTGCTACGAGGGTCTTCGGCCGCCTTGGGATCGCACGCACCGGACGCCGCTCCCTGGCGGGCAAACGTTGCCGGTCGCGGCATTAGCTAGTGCTGTGGCCGGAAAGGTTTGCCGGGAAGCTCGCGGCGCCCGGTGCGGTGCATCGCAAGGCGGAGCATCGCAGCTCGTACTAGGCCGTACTCGCGCGATGCGACAACGCAGCGAGGTGCCGTGCCGGGCGGCGCGAGCCGGTGAACCTTTCCGGTCACAGCACTGGCCACGGGGTGTCCGGCGGCCGTCACCGGGAGGGCTGGGCGCTCGGGTCGAGGGTGCCGCAGAGCGCCGCCGTGGGGCTTCCCACGGCGTACGGGTCGGTGCCCGCCGGGCCCTTTCCGGACGCCTTCTCGCCCGCCAACAGCGGCTGGAACCCGACCGACGTGTCGGAGGAACAGGCGAGCGGTCCTGCCTGGACGTAGCTGACCAGCAGCTCGGCCCGGTGCGTGCGCAGATCGTCCCGGTCGAACCGGAAGTGCAGCTCACGCCGGACAGTGAAGAGCGAGGCCCCGTCCGCCTTCGCCGCGGGGCCGGCCGGCCGCAGCGTGTACGAGAAGGTGTGGTCGGAGACCACGTCGATGGTGCCGCTGTCGATCTCGCTGAACCGGAACGTGCCGCTCACCCGCACATCCGGGTCGGCGAGCACCGCCGCCGGGGCCAGGCGCACCAGCCAGCCGCTGATGGAGTGGCGTCCGTCGTCGGACGGCGTCCTGACGCTCCGGTCGAACTGCGCCTGCTGGTCCGGGTCGATCAGCACCCGTACGGAATGCACCGAAGTGCCGGCCAGCACGTCGGGGGCGAGGGAGGACTTCACCAGATAGTCCTTGGCGATGTCCAGGGCGGTCCCCACCTGGCTGTCCGAGAAGTGGACCGTCCGCCCGGTGGGGGGCATCGTGATGCCCGCGGCACCGGTCCGGAAGTGTGCGGCCGGGCTGTGTGCGAAGAGCTCCGACGGCTTGTCGCCGGGCACGCGATCCCGCGGCGCGAGGGGTACCACCGTGGTCCGCAGCGGCTCGGTACGCAAGGCGGACGCTGACTGGTACGGGTGGCGTACACCCATGTAGATGGCGGTTCCGAAGGCCAGCACGAGCAGCAGGACCAGGATCAGGGCCTGCTTGGAGGAACGTCTGACCGACCATGCGGGACGGCTGCGCACGGCACGCGCGTGCTCACGCATCCGCTCCTGCGCGGAGAACTCCTGAAAGGGCGCAGCACGAACGAAGGACTCGTCGAAGACCACAGACCTGTACTCGTCTTCACCACCGCCGGGGAGGCCCTCGGGTGTCCCCTCGGGTGGCTCTCCACGCCCTGCCATACCTTCAGGGTAGGTCGGCGGAAGGAAAGGTAAACGTGCTGGTACACGACAAGTTCTGACGAGTTCGCACGGACCCGTTCACAGCCGGTTCACGGGGTGCGGGGAACCGCGGAAACCGGCGGTGCGGAGTACTCGGCGGACGCCGAGGGGGCGGCCGGGACGCCCGTCGCGGAGCCCTCGCCGCTCCGCGGCGGCACGGCCGTCCCGCTGTCCGGACCGGTGTCGAAGCCCGAGGAGGCCGGCGGCGGCACCTGGTCCTGGCGATTGCCGGAGGCACCCCGGTAGACCGCGGTGAACGCGAGCGCGACCATGCCGACGCCCATCAGCAGGGCCAGCAGCCAGGCCACCGGCCGGTGCCAGCGGGCCTGGCCGCGGTAGGGGCGGAGCACACCACCGTGCCGTCCGTACGGGTCCGCGCCCGCTGCGCCGAGCCCTGCGGGGTCGTACGCGTCGTCGCGGCGAATACGGCCCGGGCCGTATTCGCCGCCGTCGGGGCCGTATGCCTCGTACCCGTCCTCGTAGGGCTCGTCCTCGCCCGCTCCGGCGCCTGCGCGGGCCTTGGCCGCCTCGGCCTCGGCACGCGCCTGGGCAGCTGCCAGCAGCCGCTCCACCGCCGTCGGTTCGTGTATCCCCGCGGCCCGTACGAAGTCCTCGTCGAACACCACGGAGGCGAAGTCCTCTTCCGCGCCTCCGCGGTCGTCGTCGGGCTCCCAGCCGTCCGGGAACGGCCTGCCCCCCACGTCGTCCGGCACGGGTTCAGCGTAGCCCCGGGCGGTGGTTTTGGGCAGACAGTGGAAAAAGAGGACGAGGAGTGTGCGCGAGCACACCGCTCACCGAGTGTGACCGTCTCCCGTCACGATGTACTTCGTCGAGGTCAGCTCGGGCAGACCCATCGGTCCGCGCGCATGCAGCTTCTGCGTGGAGATTCCGATCTCGGCGCCGAAACCGAACTGGCCACCGTCCGTGAAACGGGTGGACGCGTTCACCGCGACGGTCGTGGAATCCACCAGCTGGGTGAAGCGGCGGGCCGCGGCCTGCGAGGTGGTGACGATCGCCTCGGTGTGGCCGGAGGACCACAGCCGGATGTGTTCCACGGCTTTGTCGAGCGACGGAACGACGGCGGCCGCGATGTCGTAGGAGAGGTACTCGGTCTCCCAGTCCTCGGGCGTGGCCGCCACGACCGAGGCCTTGGAACCCTCGGCATGGGCGAGCACCCGTTCGTCGCCGTGCACGGTCACCCCGGCCTCGGCGAGGGCGTCCAGGGCGCGGGGCAGGAAGGCGTCCGCGATGTCCTGGTGGACCAGGAGCGTCTCGGCGGCGTTGCAGACGCTGGGCCGCTGCGCCTTGGAGTTGATCAGGATGTCGACAGCCATGTCGAGGTCGGCCTCGGCGTCCACGTAGACGTGGCAGTTCCCGGTGCCGGTCTCGATCACCGGGACGGTCGACTCCTCGACGACCGCCTTGATCAGCGAGGCGCCGCCGCGCGGGATCAGCACGTCGACCAGACCTCGGGCGCGCATCAGTTCGCGCACCGAGTCACGGCTCTCGCCGGGCACGAGCTGGATGGCGTCCGCGGGCAGCCCGGCGCCGCCGACGGCGTCGCGCAGCACCGTCACCAGCGCGGTGTTGGACTCGTACGCGGAGGACGAGCCGCGCAGCAGCACGGCGTTGCCGGACTTCAGGCAGAGCGCGGCGGCGTCCACGGTGACGTTCGGCCGGGCCTCGTAGATGATGCCGACGACACCGAGCGGAACCCGGACCTGGCGCAGGTCGATGCCATTGGGCAGCGTCGAACCGCGCACCACCTCGCCCACCGGGTCGGGCAGCGCGGCCACACTGCGCACATCGGAGGCGATGGCCCGAACCCGCTCCGGGGTGAGGGTGAGCCGGTCGATGATCGCCTCGCTGGTGCCGGCCTCGCGGGCCTTGGCGATGTCCCGGCCGTTCGCCGTGACGATCTCGCTCGCCCGCACCTCCAGCGCGTCCGCGATCGCCAGCAGCGCGTCGTCCTTCGCCAAGCGCGGCAGTGGCGCGATCTGCGCTGCCGCGGCACGCGCCCGGTAGGCGGCCTGGACGACCGGGGACATGTTGTCGTACGGAGAGAGCAGGGTCATGCCCGCAGGGTAAACCTTCCCCTGCGGGCCACCACGAATGTTTCCGCTCCCCGAGACGGACGATGACAAGGGGCCTCGGCCAGTGCGACCGGAAAGGTCTGCCGGCTCGCGACGGGGCAAACGTTGCCGGAGGGGCGCTAGAAGGGGTGCACCCCGACCGGGACCGCGGGCGGCGGTCCGTACCCCTCGGCGAGGCGCTGGTGGTAGGTCTCGCGGTCGATGACCTCCAGGCCGACGATCTCCCACGGCGGCAACTTCGCGGTCGACCGGTGTTCACCCCACAGCCGCAGCGCCACCGCCGCCGCGTCGTGCAGATCCCTGGCCTCCTCCCAGTAGCGGATCTCCGCGTGGTCGTTGGCATAGCGGCTGGTCAGCAGAAAGGGATGGTCATGGGCGAGCTGCTCGAGACTGCGTCTGATCTCCTTCAGCGGGGCCTCGGCACCCGACAGAGTGAGAGTGACATGCCACAGTCTGGGAATGTCCTCCGGAGCCTCCTTCTCGCAGAGGGCCCCCTTCCCGACACTGGTCAGGGTCCGCTCCGAAGTCCCTCGGGACGTCGCCCCGGGGCGCGCTCGTCTCACCGGCGGCCTCCTGTGATGCGTAACGATGCTGTACCCCCGCAACAAAGTTGACCAGCCCGAGGCGGGGCGCGGTGGCGTTTTGGGAAAGGTCTGCGAGCGGAGCCGGTCTTTCAGCCGTTCAGGGGTGCAGGACGACCAGATCGTCCGCGTGTACGACCTCCCGCTCGTACCCCGGTCCCAGTTCCCGGGCCAGCTCGCGGGTGGAGCGGCCGATCAGCTGCGGGATCTCCCTGGCGTCGAAGTTGACCAGGCCGCGCGCGACGGCCCGGCCCCGGGTGTCCCGCAGCTCCACCGGGTCGCCCGCGCTGAACTCCCCCTCGACCCCCGCGATGCCCGCCGGCAGCAGCGAGGTGCGCCGCTGGACGACGGCCCGGACCGCGCCGTCGTCGAGCATGAGGGCGCCCTGCGGTGTGGAGGCGTGCTGCAGCCACAGCAGCCGGTCGGCGGAGCGGCGCCCGGTGGGGTGGAAGTACGTGCCGGTGGTACGGCCCGCAACGGCGTCGGCGGCCTGGCTGGCGGAGGTCAGCACGACCGGAACCCCGGCGGCCGCGGCGATCCGGGCCGCCTCGACCTTGGTGACCATGCCGCCGGTGCCCACACCTGCCTTGCCCGCGCTGCCGATGGACACGCCCTCCAGGTCGGCCGGGCCGCGCACCTCGTCGATGCGGGTGGAGCCGGGCCTACTGGGGTCTCCGTCGTAGAGCCCGTCGACGTCGGAGAGCAGCACCAGTACATCGGCGCGCACCAGGTGGGCGACGAGTGCGGCAAGGCGGTCGTTGTCACCGAAGCGGATCTCGTCCGTGGCAACCGTGTCGTTCTCGTTGACGACGGGGACCGCGCCCATGTCGAGCAGCTGGTCGAGGGTGCGGCAGGCGTTGCGGTAGTGGGCGCGACGGCTGGTGTCGTCCGTGGTGAGCAGCACCTGCCCGACGCGTACGCCGTAGCGGGCGAAGGAGGCGGTGTAGCGGGCGACCAGCAGACCCTGGCCGACACTGGCGGCGGCCTGCTGCCGGGCCAGGTCCTTGGGGCGGCGGCGCAGTCCGAGCGGGGCGAGACCTGCGGCGATGGCGCCGGACGAGACCAGGACGATCTCCTTCTCGCCTCCGCTGCGTGCCTTGGCCAGCGCGTCCACGAGCGCGTCCACCCGGTCCGCGTCCAGGCCGCCCTCCGCGGTGGTGAGGGACGAAGAGCCGACCTTGACCACGATCCTGCGGGCCTCGCTGATGCCCTGCCTTTCCCCTGCCACGTCCGTCCTCACACTTCACTGCTCTGCGGTGCTCTCCAGCGCAATGTACGCGAGACGCCGGTCACGGCGCCTCCGCGTTCCGCACCGTGGCCATCCGCTCACTCAGCCGGCCACGGCCTTCGAGTCCAGGGCGGTCCGCTCGCTCTGCGCCGGATCCGCGAGCCGCTGCTCCAGCCGGGCGTTGCGTCCCTCGGCACGGACCGCGAGCGCCCGCACGGCGGCGTTGAACTGCTGGATGGAGGTCGGCTCGTCGGGGCCCAGCAGATAGCGCTTCAGATCGCGGCGCGCGGCCACCAGGGTGTCCGCGCCGGGGTCGTCGACCGCGGCGAGCAACTCGTCGAGTTCCGCCGCGCTGTTGGACAGGATCACCGCGGCCCGCACGGCCGTGTTCTGCCGCTTGAACTCCTCGGCGCCCAGGCCCGCTGAGTCCGTCACGGCGTAGGGCTTGCCGCTGGCGATGAAGTCCGAGACGACGCTGGAGATGTCGGAGATCATGGCGTCCGACTGGTTGAAGCAGTCGTACAGTCGCGGCTCGGAGCCGGTGACGACCTTGTGCTCCCACCAGCCGAAGGAGCGCCAGTAGGCGGCGTTCCATTCGGCGCGAAGCTGCTTGATCTCCTCCAGACGCACCGGGTCGGCCAGCGACACCCGGGACTGCTCGGCCTCGTCGCCGCCGGACCGGCCGGATTCGGCAAGTGCGGCCAGGCGTGCCTCGATACGGGCCATCTCGGCGCGGGCGGCGGCCTGGCCGGCCTTCGCCGCGGCGGCCTCACCGGCGAAGCGGGGGTCGGCGGCACGCTCGGCGTCGGCCTTCTTCATCCGGGCGGTGATCCGGTCGGAGACGGCCTTCGCCTTGCTGTCGCGGATGCCGGTGAAGGGGTGCGGCTTGTAGATGACGCGGACCGGCTTCTCGGCGGTCAGCAGGCGCTCGATGATGTTCTCGCCGGCCAGCAGCAGCGAGGTGTTGCCCGGGTTGTCGTCCCAGCCCTCCCAGGTGGGGGCGTACAGGACGGTGGGAACGGGGTTCTCCGGGGTGCCGGTCTCGATCGGGGCCAGCTGCGGGCGGCCCACCTCGACGATGTCCTCGTCGCGCACGCCGACGTCAGCGAAGGCGTAGCGGTCCCGGCCGGCCCGGCCGGCGGTCCACACCTCGTCGTACGCCTTGCTGAACGGGTTGACGCTGGCGAGCTTGTCGCTGTCGCCGTGCCCGATGAAGACATGCTTCATGGTCGGTACGCGCAGCATGTGCATGTTCTTGCCGATGTTGGCCGGGTACAGCGCCACCCGGACCGTGGACAGGTCCAGGGCCATCAGATGCTGGCTGCCGGGCACACAGATCACCGGCACCGCGGTGTCGCCGAGCTTCTCCACCAGGTAGGGCTCGCGCATGATGATCACCGGGCGGCCGTCCAGCTCGGCCAGGGTGTCCAGCCACATGTTGGCCTGGTACGCGGACTCCTCGGTTCCGGAGAAGTACAGCGCCACGGTCGGCTGGTACTCGTGCAGCCAGTTCGCGACGGCCTTCAGCACCTTGGGCGCGGGCGGCACCCGGCGGCGCAGGTACGGGACGAGGACGAGCGTGTAGAGCGCGGCCAGGGCGAGGCTGACGACGACCCCGGTGTAACCCGCGAGGTTCCGCCCGGTCTGCGCCGCGACCAGCGCACCGGCCAGCAGCGGCAGGTCCAGATGGAGCATCTTCTCGTCGGCCCTGTGGAGGAGCGCGGCCGGCGGGGCGTCCGGGATGCGCACCGCGTGCAGATCGAGGTTACGGGTGACGACCGGCATGGTGCGGCGCTTGGCGATCAGGCCGGTCAGCGCGCTGTGCGGGGCCTGGAGACCGTAGAAGAGCAGCAGTCCGGCGACCGCCGCGTAGAAGAACCGCTCCTCCGCCAGGCCCATCCGGGCCAGCAGCACGATCAGCAGCAGCTGGCGCATCAGGAACCGGACCGGCAGGCCGGCCCGCACGTTGTTGAGGAGCCCGATGAGTCGGCTGTCCCGGTGGTGCAGGTACCAGTCCGCGACATAGGTCACGGCGGCGGCCGAGGCGAAGAACCAGAAGTCCGGGAGCAGTGCGGCGATCATCACGCACGGATAGCCCAGCCAGAGCAGTGCGGCGGCGGCCAGCTCGGAACGGCTGCCCATGCCTGCCCGGCGAATTATGGTCGAAATCACGAAGAACCTGCTCCAAAGGGTGCCGGTTTTATTGAATTGAGGAGATTCATGAAAGAGGAGTGCACTGGCGCGTCAAACTCACTCGGGCCTCTGGGATTACCTGAAAGCAATCGCAGAGGCCCGGGTGAAACTTTTCGAAATTATTAAACATCTTCCTGGCGATCCAGGACCGCGGCGAGCGCCTGCTCGAAGCCCGAGGCCTCGGCGGCCCCACGCGTCGGGTCCTGCTGCCGTACGTCGATGACATGCCCGGTCAGCTCGGAGAGCAGCACGTCCAGCGAGGCCTTGGCGACCGCCTCGGAAGAGAGCAGCGTGCCGGCCGGCTCCACACCGAAAGCCTTGGTGCGCATCGGGGTGGCGGTTCGTTCCGGATTCATGCAATTCACCCGGATTCCATCCGCCGCCCATTCGTCCGCGAGGGCCTGGGTGAGATTCACCATGGCCGCCTTCGTGGACGAGTAGAGGCTGTACTCGGCGCGCCCGCGGGTGTAGCTGCTGGAGGTGTAGAGGAGTAGCTGCCCCTTGGACTCCGCAAGGTATTTGTACGACGCACGCGCAATCTGCACCGGGGCCAGGTAATTGACATTCAGGGCTTCCTGAATGGCGGAGTTGTCGGTCTCGGCCAGCTTGCCGATCCGCAGCACACCCGCGGTGTTGATCACGTAGTCGACCCGGCCGGTCTCCGTGTACGCACGGGACAGCGCTTCGTCGACGTGATCCGGGTTCTCGACGTGGGTGCCGGTGGTGGAACGGCCCAGGGCGTAGACGTTGGCGCCGTACCGCTCGGCCAGCGCCGCTATGTCCGCGCCGATGCCGTACGAACCGCCGAAGACGACCAGCGTGCGGCCGGTGAGCAGCTCCCGGTAGGCCTCGTCGGAGGCGTGCTGCGGGGCGGCGGTGGACGCCAGCTGGAAGAGCTTGTCGGCGATGAAGACGTCGACCGGCTGGGTCACCTTCATGTTGTACTCGTCACCCGCCACGACATGGATCGGCACGTCCGGCAGGTATCTCAGCACGACCGAGCAGTCGTCGGTGGCCTGGAAGTTGGGGTCGCCCGCCGCGATCTCGTACGCACAGCGGATCGTGGACAGCTTGAACGCCTGCGGCGTCTGGCCTCGGCGCAGCCGGGACCGGTCCGGGACGTCGGTGATGAACTCGCCGTCCTCGCCGTGCGTACGGGTCACGATGATCGTGTCCGCGGACGGGATGGCGACGTCGACGGCCTGGTAGCGGGCGAGGGCGTCCACACAGTCCTGGATCACACGCTGTGACAGAAGCGGACGCACCGCGTCATGGAAGAGGACGTTGAGGTCCTCCCCCTCCGCCAGCCCCTCGCCGAGCGCGGCGATCGCCCGCTCGGTGGTCTCGTTACGGGTCGAGCCGCCCTCGATTATCCTGCTGACCTTGCTCAGGCCGGCCCTGGCGACGATCTTCTCCACGTCGGGCACGAAGCCCGGGGCCATGAGGACGATGACGTCGTCGATCGCATCGGCCTGCTCGAAGATCGTCAGAGTGTGCTCGATGACAGCCTTACCCGCGATCTTCAGCAGCTGCTTGGGGATAGAGAGCCCCACGCGCTGACCGGTACCACCGGCGAGCACGACAGCTGTGGTTCGGAGCTTGACTATCTGCTGCTCGGACACGGACGACCTACCTCGCGAGATGGGGGAGCTGACCGATCGTTGCACTCTTCGTTAACGACATGCAAAGCACCCCCCTCTTCGCGGCACCCGGTCGACACCCGACGTTCACGCGCCTGCCTGGGAGTTCACGTATCGTCAGGCAGGACGTGCATGATGGAAGCCACACGCCGGTGGCCGACAGCGGGTGTCTCCCCGCCCCCGCTGTACTGATATATGCCGCTCCGCCGCGTGGGGACTCCGCCTCGGCCCCCGCTCCTCAATCGCCGGAGGGGCTTGAAAGTGCCGTCCTTCGCGATACGGACGTCCGTGTCCGTCCTCAATCACCGGACAGGCGGGAACCCGACGCCCACCGTTGGCATGGGTCCTGTGTGTCCGCTCCCCTTGTGGGCAGTCGTTCCGCGGGACTCTGCTGCGCAATTCCCGGGTGGTTCCGACGCTCGGACCGCGACCTGCGACAACGAGGTCGTCGGTGCTGCCCTCGTAGCCGGTCCCTGCTGCTCAGCCGAATTGGGCAGCAGAGTACCGCGGGGCAACAAAGCAAACGGAAGGTCCCCGGACGGGCCGCACTGGCCCGTCCGGGGATTGAGCGAACCGCCCGAAGAACGGTCCGGCGGCTGGGGCTTGCCCCCACGCTGCGGAGCCGCACACCGACACGGCCGGGAACAGGGGGGAAGAACTAGAACGGGTCGAACTCGTCGAACTCGCGCTCCACCTCGTCGCGTTCCGCCTGGCGGTCCCTGCGGCGCTGCGCCGCCGGGCGCGGGGCCTCGAAGCGGTGGTCCTCACCTCGGCGACCCAGCATTTCCGCGCCGGCCTGGAGCGACGGCTCCCAGTCGAAGACGACCGCGTCCTCCTCGGGGCCGATGGCCACGCCGTCGCCCGCGCGGGCGCCCGCCTTCACCAACTGCTCCTCGACGCCAAGGCGGTTGAGGCGGTCGGCGAGGTAGCCGACGGCCTCGTCGTTGTTGAAGTCGGTCTGGCGCACCCAGCGTTCCGGCTTCTCGCCGCGCACGCGGAAGAGGCCGTCCTCTTCCTGAGTGACCGTGAAGCCCGCGTCGTCGACGGCCTTCGGGCGGATGACGATCCGGGTCGCCTCCTCCTTCGGCTTCGCGGCGCGCGCCTTCGCGACGATGTCGGCCAGTGCGTAGGACAGCTCCTTCAGGCCCGTACGGGCCACCGCTGAGACCTCGAAGACGCGGTAACCGCGCTCCTCCAGATCGCCGCGGATCATCTCCGCGAGGTCCTGGCCGTCCGGGATGTCGACCTTGTTGAGGACGACGATCCGCGGCCGGTCGTCCAGGCCGCCGTACTGCGCCAGCTCCTCCTCGATGACGTCGAGGTCGGAGACCGGGTCGCGGTGGGACTCCAGTGTCGCGGTGTCCAGCACATGCACCAGCACCGAGCAGCGCTCGACGTGGCGCAGGAACTCCAGGCCCAGGCCCTTGCCCTGGCTGGCTCCCGGGATCAGACCGGGCACATCGGCGATGGTGTAGACGGTCGAGCCGGCGGTCACCACACCCAGGTTGGGGACCAGGGTGGTGAAGGGGTAGTCGGCGATCTTCGGCTTGGCGGCCGAGAGGACCGAGATGAGGGAGGACTTGCCGGCGCTCGGGTAGCCGACCAGCGCCACATCGGCGACGGTCTTGAGCTCGAGGACGATGTCCCCGGACCTGCCAGGCTCGCCCAGCAGCGCGAAGCCGGGCGCCTTGCGGCGGGCGGAGGCCAGTGCGGCGTTGCCGAGACCGCCACGGCCACCGTCGGCGGCGACGTACTGCGTCCCCTCGCCGACCAGGTCGGCAAGCACATTGCCGCGCTTGTCGAGGACGACTGTGCCGTCCGGCACCGGCAGGATCAGGTCCTGGCCGTCCTTGCCGGAACGGTTGCCGCCCTCGCCGGGCTTGCCGTTGGTGGCCTTGCGGTGCGGCGAGTGGTGGTACTCGAGCAGCGTGGTGACGGACTGGTCGACGACCAGGATCACGTCGCCGCCGCGGCCGCCGTTGCCACCGTCGGGGCCGCCGAGCGGCTTGAACTTCTCGCGGTGCACGGAGGCGCAGCCGTGGCCTCCGTTACCCGCGGCGACATGCAGCTCGACGCGGTCCACGAAGGTGGTCATGGGTGTGCCTCCAGATACAAATGCGTGCGTACGAAAGTTCTGCTTATTCAAGAACGCGCCAAGGGCGGACCCACTTCCCGAACGGGAAGTGAGGTCCGCCCCAGCGAAGAACGTTCCGCGGTGCCTGGATCAGGCGACCGGAACGATGTTCACGACCTTGCGGCCACGGTGCGTACCGAACTGCACCGCACCGGCGTTCAGCGCGAACAGGGTGTCGTCGCCACCGCGGCCGACGCCCGTGCCCGGGTGGAAGTGGGTGCCGCGCTGGCGGACCAGAATCTCACCGGCGTTGACGACCTGACCGCCGAAGCGCTTCACGCCGAGCCGCTGAGCGTTGGAATCGCGACCGTTCCGAGTGGACGATGCGCCCTTCTTGTGTGCCATCTCTCCTCAGTCCTTACTTCGCAGCCGTGGGGATGCCGGTGACCTTGAGGGCCGTGTACTGCTGACGGTGGCCCTGACGACGGCGGTAGCCGGTCTTGTTCTTGTAGCGAAGGATGTCGATCTTCGCGCCCTTGTGGTGGTCCACGACCTCGGCCGTGACCTTGATACCGGCCAGCACCCACGGGTCGCTGGTCACGGCGTCGCCGTCGACCAGCAGCAGGGTCGAGAGCTCGACCGTGTCGCCAACCTTGGCAGTGGAAATCTTGTCAACCTCAACGATGTCGCCGACAGCAACCTTGTGCTGGCGACCACCGCTGCGCACGATGGCGTACACGCGGATCTCACTCTCGCTCGGAACGAAACCCCTGATGCCAGCCGCCCGCACGGGCCGGGGCCCGTGCATTGTCCGGATGGATGAGCGGCCTCTCCCGCATCACTGCAGAAGGAAGGTGCTCAGGAGCAGGCGCGCATGGAAACACGCCGAGGGTCAAGGCTACGGGGCCCTCACCTGCCGGTCAAACCGGGTCGGGCTGCCGGTTCACCACCCCTCAGGCCCACGCCGCGAGCAGATCCCCCGGACCCCGGTGCGCCGACAGACCCTCCGCGGCCTCAGCTGCCGGCGGACGACGACTGACCGCGACCAGGGCGCCGTTGCGCAGGCAGAACGTCACGGGGCTTCCGCAACGACCTCGTCCTGATGCTGATCAGGGCCGAGCGCTACGACGAGGCGCTGGACATCTTCCAGGCGATCGGCACGCACGCCACCGCGTTCCCCTGGACGTACCACGGCGACGCACACACCGAGTTCCTGGAGTTCCGCGAGGGCGTGTGCACAGAGATCGCGAGGCGCGTCCCGTTCTTCTCCACACCGCCCCGGCCGACCGGCCCGGTGCCCTGCCTGGACCCGGCCGACGCCGCACTCCGTCGCGATCGCCACGGCCCGGCCGGTCAGCCCGTAATCGTCCTGTTCCGTTTCCTGTTCTTCTTTTCCGCAGTTACGCCTTTCGGTGGCACCAGTGGACCGGGAGAGTGCAAGGAAATGGTGGGACCGCAGACCAGGCAGGCGGAACGCGAGAAGACCGCGGGTCCCGCCCCGCTCCCCGGCCCGGTGGGCAGCTCCCTGCTGCGCGCATGGCCGGCGCTCGCCGGGTACGCACTGGCCCGTATGTTCGGAACGGTCATGCTGCTGATCTGGACCGGCTCCGACCCGATCAGGATGCTGGCCAGCAGATACGACACCGGCGCCTATCTCCACATCGCGGAGCGCGGCTACGCGGGAAGCTGCCCCGTACAGGGCGAGCTGTGCCGGTACGCCTTCTTCCCCCTCTACCCGGGGCTGATCCGCGGGGCCACCGCGGTGCTGCCGCTTCCGGCGAGCTGGGCCGCCTGGGGCATCTCGGTACTGGCCTCGCTGGTCGCGGCCTGGGGCATCTACGCCGTCGTCGAGATGGTCGCGAACCGTGCGACGGCCATCGTCCTGGTCGTCCTGTGGGGCGTTCTGCCACATGCCGTGGTCGAGTCCATGGCGTACACGGAGCCCCTGTTCACCGCGCTCGCCGCCTGGGCGCTGTACGCGGTTCTGACCCGACGCTGGCTCACCGCGGGCGGTCTGGCCGTGCTGGCGGGGCTCACCAGGCCGTCGGGGGCCGCGGTGGCGGCCACTGTCGTGGTGTGCGCACTGACGGCGCTGCTCCGGCCGGGGCCCGGCGGGCAACGGCCGGTGGTGCGGCTGCTGGTCTGTGTCCTCGTCGCCCCCCTCGGCTGGCTCGCCTGGGTGGGCTGGGTCGGCCACCGGGCAGGCCGCTGGGACGGGTACTTCCGGGTACAGGAACGCTGGGGCACCTCCTTCGACGGCGGCGCCTTCACACTGCAACATCTGTCCGGGGTGTTCCAGCAGCCCATGGTCACGCTGGACGCCGTCATGGTCGCCGCGGCCATCGCCGCCGCGGTGGTGCTGCTCGTGGTCTGCTGCATCCAGCGGCAGCCGGCCCCGCTGCTCGTCTACGCGACCGCGCTGGTGATCATCACCATCGGGGTTGCGGGCTATTTCCACTCCAAGGCGCGGTTTCTGATCCCCGCCTTCGTTCTGCTGCTGCCGGTCGCCCGGGCGCTGTCACGGGCCCGCCCCACCATCGTCTGGACGGTGCTGGCGAGCGCCACCGTGATCTCCGCCGCGTGCGGCTACTACCTGCTGGGCGTCGCCCGTCACTCGCCCTGAGGCCGACCGTCCAGCAGCAGCCGGTCGAAGTCACGGGCATCTGGCTGCGGCTGCAGACGGCACCGCCCGCGTTGCTCACGAACACATGCGGATCCCCGTGGAACGCCGCAAGGCGAAGCAGGGCGTGCGCGTGTATCCGGACGCGGCGGGCTCGACGTACGACATCCCGCTGAAGACCCGGGGGCCTGCCGCTGCCGCCGGCATGCCGCCGGCGCCGTGACCACCCGCACCGGGTCTCGGCCAACGCCAACCACCGAGGACAGCTGATCATCACCACCGCGCCCCTGTGGGAGCCGGTGCCGGGCATCAGCGAGCGGCTGCTCCGCCGGGTGTACCAGCGCCCGTGGCTGCGCCAACGGCCGGTTCGGTTGAAGGCGAAGACAGCCCGGTACTCCTGACTTGCCGTGCCGCGTATGCTCACCCGGCGTAGCCCGCGAAGCTCCCCCCTTGGAAGGCCATCACCGTGAACTACAGGGTCCAGCCCACCGCCCAGGTCGACGAGACCGCCGAGATCGGTGCCGGGAGCAGCGTCTGGGAGCTGGCGCAGATCCGCGAGAACGCCCGCCTCGGCGAGGGCTGTGTGATCGGCCGCGGTGCGTACGTCGGCACCGGTGTGCAGATCGGCAACAACGTCAAGCTGCAGAACTACGCCCTGGTCTACGAGCCGGCCCAGCTGGCCGACGGTGTCTTCGTCGGCCCCGCCGTGGTCCTCACCAACGACCACAACCCCCGCTCCGTCGACCCCGAGGGCAAGCAGAAGCGCGGCGGCGACTGGGAAGCCGTCGGCGTGAAGGTCGACGAGGGCGCCTCCCTCGGCGCCCGCTCGGTCTGCGTCGCCCCCGTCCGCATCGGCCGCTGGGCCATGGTCGCCGCCGGCGCCGTCGTCACCAAGGACGTCCCCGACTTCGCCCTGGTCGTCGGCGTCCCCGCACGGCAGATCGGCTGGGTCGGACGCGCCGGCGTCCGACTGGTGGAGCGCGAGGGCGAGCCGGGCGTGTGGGACTGCCCCCAGACCGGCGCACTCCACGACGAGAAGGACGGCGTCCTCACCGAGCGCGCCGGCTCGTGACCCGCGACAGGCTTCCCTCTCTGACCGGACTGCGGTTCTGGGCGGCGTTCGCGGTCGTCATGTACCACCTGTCGCGGCAGGCCGGCACGGTTCCCTGGCTGAGCGAGACCGTCTGGTACGGACGGAGCGGAGTGACGTTCTTCTTCGTCCTCTCCGGCTTCGTCCTCGCCTGGACCTACGACGGCGCGGCCGTGCCGGCGAAGGTCTTCCTGTGGCGCCGCTTCGCGCGGATCTGGCCGCTGCTCGTGGTGTCGACCGTGCTGTCGGTCGGCGTGTGGGTGGCGGTCGGCAAGGACGTGTCCGTCCGGGCGGTCGCGGTGTCGCTGGCGCTCGTGCACGCCTGGTCGCCCGATCCCGTCATCTTCACAGGCGGCAATCCAGCGGGCTGGTCGCTGAGCGACGAAGCGTGGTTCTACCTCATCTTTCCCCTGCTGCTGGCGGTGCTCGCCGGCCGCAGCAGGCGGGTGTGGGCGATGACGGCGGTCGCGGTCTCGCTCGGCGCGGCCGCGGTCTGGCTGGCCAGCCCGCTCATGGGATCGGCCACGGTGCGCATCTGGGCTCTGGACTACTTCCCGCCGACCCGGACCCTGCAGTTCGTCCTCGGCGTGGTCGCCGGACTCGCGGTCAAGCGGGGCTGGCGGCCACCGGTGTCGCTGCCTGTCGCCGTCGCCCTCGTCGTGGGCTGGCACCTGGCGCTGATCCCGTGGTCCGCGGCCGTGCCCGACTCGCTCTGGTACAGCCCGTACAGTGCCTCGCAACTGCTGTCCGCCCCCATCTTCGCCGCGCTCGTGTGCGCCGCCGCGCACGCCGACATCCGGGGCCGGAACACCGGGCTCGGCTCTACGTGGATGATCCGGCTCGGGCACTGGTCCTTCGCCTGGTACCTGGTGCACGAGATCGTCATCAGGGTGGCGCTGCACCTCGGCGGAGGACGGCCGGACCCGGGGGCCGAGACCTACTCCTTCTGGGTGCTCGTGCTCGTGGTGAGCCTCGCGCTGTCCGCTGCGCTCTACCACCTCGTCGAGCACCCCGTCGAACGCCTGCTGCGCCGCCTCGGCCCCGGGCGTACGACGGCGACGCGGACAGAACGGGCAGTGGCCCTTCGCTAGCGAGGCGCCGGCCGTCCACTCCCACGTCGGCATCTACGGCGGCGTGCTGGCGTTGCGGCTGGCGCGGCCGCGCGGATCATGGTCACCGCGCACGCGCCTCTACGACCAGGCGCCGGAGCGCGCCGTTCGCCGCCGCGCACGCCGCGGGCGACGCTTGCCGCCCCGACGGCACGGCAGGGGCCCTGGCCGGAATTCCGGCCAGGGCCCCTGCCGTCGTGTCATCGTCCGGCGATCGCGCGGAGCCGGTCCTCGAAGGGGACGAGGACGGCTTCCCGGGTGTACGCGGCGGCGTGCCGTCGCGCCGCGTCCCGTTGGTCCGGCGTCAGATCACGGGCGGCCTTGCCGGCCGCGACCATCGAGGCGGCCAGTGCGTCGATGTCGAGGCTGTCGGCGGTGAACCACAGCGGGTATCCCTCGAGCACCTCCCTGGCCGCGATGTCCGGCGCGTGCACCGAGACAATCGGACGGCCCGAGGCCATGTACTCGAAGATCTTCCCCGAAGTCACATAGCGGCCGCCGCCGGCCAGGAAGAGGAGGACGTCCGCGTCCTCGTAGACCCTGCCGACCTCGGTCTTGGCGACGGGACCGCAGTAGCGCAGACCGGTGTCCTCCGCGCCCGCCCTGCGGGCCTCCTCGTCCAGGCCGAGCCGGATCAGCAGGCTCTGCGGGCTGTTCCTGAAGAAGCCGAGGTGACCGTGTATCCGCAGCTCGGCTTCGGCGAGTTCGGGGTGGCGGCGGGCGGTCTTGAACGCCTGCGCCATCTCCTCCACAGGCTGCTTGGCGGTCAGCGTGCCGAGGTAGACGAAGCGCAGCGGCCGCCGGTCGTCCTGGACCGGCTCCGGGGTGCCGGCGGGCTCGAAGACGTCGGAGATGACGTCCGCGTCCCAGCCGTTGGGGACGACCATCATCCGGTCGGCAACCTCGGGGTACCGCTCGGCGTGCCAGTTGCGCAGGGCGTCGTTCACGAAGACCGCGGCGGACGCCTTCTCCAGGCAGCGCTTCTCCCAGGCCCACGCGATGTGGCCCTTGGGATAGGCGGGCTGGTCGTGGAACAGGTCCAGCGTCCAGGAGTCGCGGTAGTCCATGACGTACGGGACACCGGTGAGCCGGTGGAACAGCCAGGCCGCGCCGAACGCGGCGTGCGGGTTGCCGGTCGCCACGACGACGTCGAAGCGCTTGCGGGCGTGCAGCTTCAGGGCGCGGGCGACGGAGGACCGGGCCCAGGACGCGTAGCGCTCCGGGAAGACCTTGTTCTGCCCGAAGTGGTACAGGCGGCGCGCCATCAGCGGGAAAGTCCGGCGCAGCCGGCTGAAGTCACGCAGGTCCTGCTGCCAGGAATACTGATTCAGCGACGGACGCTCGACACGGATGCCCGGATCCACCGTCTCCGAGAGGCTCTCGTCCACCGAGCCGATCGTCTCGTACAGGAAGTCGAGCGGCGCCGCGCAGACGGTGACGTCCCAGCCGCTCTTCGCAAGGTGGTTCGCCGTGGCCCGGGCCCGGTAGACACCACTGGCCCGGGACGGCGGGAAGTAGAACGCGAGATAGAGCACACGAGGACGGCGCCGGTCGCGTCGCTTCGTCATCGGCTTCCTTCGAGGTGGGGATCAACGAACCGCGGAGGTCTGCTTCTGCGCCGGCGTCTGACCGGGTCGGTGACACTCCACACTGTCCACGCTGTAGGTGACGCACGGGGTTGCGAGCCGGTCGGACTCCCATGCCTCCATCAGCCGCACCGCGTGCTGCACGGACCACGGGTCGGTCACGACCAGCAGTTCCGGACCGCCGCCCCCGCCGAAGTGCCGGCGCGCTATACGGTCCGCGACCGTCGGCCACACCCTGCGGTGCACCGGGAGGAACACCCGGCGGTGCACACGGCCGGCCACCCGGCGCTCGTACGCCTTCAGGGCCCGCCGGCTCATCCGGCGTACCGGCCCGACGCCGAGCACCGACGCGACGAGGCGGGGGATCCGGAACAGCACGAAACGCTCGATCCTGCGGGGCAGGTGCCGCGCTTCGAGCTCGTCCGGTGTCACGACCTCCACTCCGGGTGCGAAGGCCACGGACGCCCAGGACTTCTTGCGGTCGACGAGGACCACCGCCCGGCCGCCCGCCGCGACCACATCAGCGGACTCCTCGACGACCGCACGCTTGCGCGAGCCACCGAGGGCCAGGAACAAGACCTGCATCTCACTCCATCACTTGAGGGAGCCGACAGGCTCCGGGTACCACAGACGGTAATGAGCCCCGGCGACCGCTTCGTAGCCGTAACGGCTCGCCAGGGCCTTCTGCGCCCGCTCCAGGTCCAGGCCACGCTCGAACCGCGCGCGCAGCCGCCAGTAGCCGTCACTGATCGACTCGGAGTTCTCCTCGACGTCGATCAGCTCGGCCGCGGCGTCCTCGACTCCGGCCAGCGTCTTCTGAGGGCCGCCGCAGCGCGTCACCAGGACCGGCATTCCCGCGGCAACGGCCTCGACGATGGTCATGCCGAACGTCTCGTAACGGCTCGGGTGGACGAGCAGGTCGTGCTCCCGCATCAGTTCGAGGGCGCGGTGCGGAGGCACCGCGCCGGGGAAGGCGACCGCGTCGGAGATCCCCAGTTCGGCCGTCCGCTCCTCCAGCCGGCTACGCAGCCCACCTTCACCCACAAGAGTGAGGGTGAGTGAGGGGTCCCTGTCACGGCATCGGGCGAATGCCTCGACCAGCCAGTTGACGCCCTTGAGCGGAACGAGTGCGCCCACGAACAGCCACCGGCGTAGATCGGTGACCGGAACAGAACGGACCGCGGCGAAGGAGATCGGATTCGCGATAAGCCCGATCCTGTCCGCGTGGTGCGGGAACGCGGTCCTCAGCACCTCGCGGATCGGCTCGCCCACGGCGAGAAATCCATCGATCCGGTGAAGCACTTCGTCGTAGAGCGCGCGCGCGTCCGGCTCGGCGAGCACCCGATCGAGGTACGAGGCGTGCTCGGTGACGTAGACCTTCGCACCGGGCGCCGCGTTCTGCAGTGCGGCCCATCCGCCGGGGAGAGCGACATGCGCGTGGATCACGGGCGCGTCGATGGGCTTGCCGCCGAGGGCGGCGCGCAGCTGGCGCTCGTGGTTGCGGGCGAGCGCTCCGAAGTCCTGGCCCCGGGGGGTGGTGACGGCAAGGTGCACCAGCTCGGCACCGCCGACGGTGGGCGCCCGGCGCACCGTACGGGGCAGCAGCCGGACGCTGGCGGCTTCCACGGCCCTCACCGTGCGCGGATCCATCCGGGAGACCCAGCTGTCGCAGTGGTAGACGACCATGCTGTCGCAGCCTGGGGCCGTCGCGTCGACTATGGCCTGGACGAATGCTCCACGGAAAGGCAATTCACGCGTGGGGTACCACGGCGTGACGACAGCCACATCCCTGGGCGCTGCCTCTCTCATGGGCACTTCCTTCCTGGCGCATACTCGGCGTACCGCTTTCCCCTCCCTTCTATCGCGTTCCGCGCCCCCATTCCCAATTGAGACAAGCGGGTCTCTTGAAGATTGTCAGCGCCGGTCAGAAAGTGTCCTCAACTGTTCTCTGTGCGTCGCCTGTTTTCCTCGGAGTACGACTGTCCCACCAGCCCTGCCAATTTCATACGATCCCATTCACCGTTGATCGTTATTGATCGTTTCCTGGAGGGGTTCACCATGTCCGGTTCAACGAAAACGGGCCTCGATCCCAGACAGCTGATCCGCGCCGCCGCAGGCACCGTCATCTGAGCCTCGCTCATCGGGGAACGGCGACCGCCGCAACCGCCGCCGAAGCCGTGACCCGTGGGACCGTGCCGGTCATCCCGGCCGCGTCCGCAGCGGTACCGAAGTCCATGGTGCTCAGGCAAGCCGCACTGCATGCCGGTCCCGGAGCTGCCCGACCCGCTCGACGTCGGTACTGCCCGCACCCCGCGCCGGAACGCGGATGCCGCGCTCTCGGCGCTCCGGACCTGGCGGCCGCCACCGGCACGGGTGCCGACCGAGCCGCCGTTCACCTTCCGCGCCGACGGCTGCACGCCCGTCCTGGACCTGCCGGACGACTAGTGCTGTGGCCGGAAAGGTTTGCCGGGAAGCTCGCGGCGTCCGGTGCGGTGCATCGCAAGGCGGAGCATCGCAGCTCGTACTCGGCCGTACTCGCGCGATGCGACAACGGTGGGGGTACCTCCCGTGCCCGAAGGGCTACGGGGGAGAGGTGCCGTGCCGGACGTCGCGAGCCGGTGAACCTTTCCGGCCACAGCACTAGCAGCCCTGGCACGACCACACCGCAACGCGGACCGATGCCGTACTAAGCGCGGGAGAGGGACATACGCCGGTTCGGGGTGATGCGCCGCAACGTCCCGACCCTCATGGATGAGCTCTACCGGCTCTTCCAGAAAAAGGCCTTCCCGGAGCAGCATCCGACCTGGATTCCCGGCGTTCCACCCAAGGCCGTCACCTCACAATTCAAAAAGAAGTTCGACCTGATCATCGCGACAGGACATCCTTTTGTCTCCTTCGCCGCCGCGCAGATGCTCGGAAAGCTGCTGAAAATATCGTACGTGGCGGATTACCGCGATGCGTGGACCCTCAATCAGTTCACCGAAAACCTGATCTTCGACGAGGGCGGCAAGTCCTTCGAATGGGAGGCGAAGGTCCTGCGCGACACCTCCGAGACAGTGTTCGTCAACGACGGCATGCGACAGTGGCACATCGACCGATACCCCGACGACGCCGACCGGATGACGGTCGTACCCAACGGCTGGGAACCCGAGCCGACGGGCGAGCAGGATTTCGTGCCACCCGCGCCGAACCGGCCGCCGCGATTCGGATACCTGGGCACGATCACCTCCCACATGCCGCTCGAGGAGCTCTTCGACGGCTGTCGGATCGCCCGCAGCAACCCGGTTCCGGTCATCCGGGCGCGGAACGAAAAGGGCTCCGTCCGGCGTGCCGCGTATGCTCACCCGGCGTAGCCCGCGAAGCTCCCCCCTTGGAAGGCCATCACCGTGAACTACAGGGTCCAGCCCACCGCCCAGGTCGACGAGACCGCCGAGATCGGTGCCGGGAGCAGCGTCTGGGAGCTGGCGCAGATCCGCGAGAACGCCCGCCTCGGCGAGGGCTGTGTGATCGGCCGCGGTGCGTACGTCGGCACCGGTGTGCAGATCGGCAACAACGTCAAGCTGCAGAACTACGCCCTGGTCTACGAGCCGGCCCAGCTGGCCGACGGTGTCTTCGTCGGCCCCGCCGTGGTCCTCACCAACGACCACAACCCCCGCTCCGTCGACCCCGAGGGCAAGCAGAAGCGCGGCGGCGACTGGGAAGCCGTCGGCGTGAAGGTCGACGAGGGCGCCTCCCTCGGCGCCCGCTCGGTCTGCGTCGCCCCCGTCCGCATCGGCCGCTGGGCCATGGTCGCCGCCGGCGCCGTCGTCACCAAGGACGTCCCCGACTTCGCCCTGGTCGTCGGCGTCCCCGCACGGCAGATCGGCTGGGTCGGACGCGCCGGTGTCCGACTGGTGGAGCGCGAGGGCGAGCCGGGCGTGTGGGACTGCCCCCAGACCGGCGCACTCCACGACGAGAAGGACGGCGTCCTCACCGAGCGCGCCGCCTGAGGAGGCCTCGGGTCCGCGGCTGTCCCGGACTCATCCGACCAAGCCCGTACACTGCCTCGCAGTTGGTGCCGGCGCTGTTGTTCGCCACACTGGTGTGTGCGGCCGCGTAGGCAGATGTGCAGGGCCGCGGACCGGGCTCGGCTCCCGATGAATGATCCGGCTCGGGCAGTGGCACGGAGCACCCCACGAAGCGCCTGTTCCGGCGCCTCGGCCCCGGCAGTGCGGGCGCAAGACGGCGGGCGCCGCAGGCCATCGGCCTTCGATAGGCTGGGCGCGCGCTGTGCCGTGCGCACAAACGGGCAGGCGAGTCTCCGAAGGGAATCAGATGAAAAGCCACGTGCTCTATCTCGCGCTCGGCCCCAACCGGGTGGCCGCCGCAACCGAGCATGTGAAAGAACTGGCCGCGTCCGGATCCCGGGTCGTCCTGGCCGCTCCCGACATGGAGGAGTGGGCGGACGCGATCGGCGAGCTGTCCGCTGTCGACGGTGTCGAGGTGGTCAAGCTCGCCGTCGACGGCAGCCGGGCCCCCTGGCAGGCCGCGCGCAAGCTGATCGGGCAGCGCTCGGGCCCGCTCGCCGACGCGGAGCTGCTGATCGCCGGTGATGCGCAGGCACTGCCCGTGGCGTGGACCGCGCTGCGCAAGCGGCCGGGGCTCGCCTTCCGCCTGGAGCCGTACGAGACCGGGGGCCGCGCCGCCGAACCCGCGGACCTCGCCGTCGTCGCGCCCTGGTACCCGTCGCCGAACAACCCGTACGCGGGCGCGTTCGTGCAGTCGGCCGTCGCAGCTGTCGGCGACCGGTTCGACAAGGTGGCGCTGTACCACACCGAGGACTGGGGCGGCCCGGCCGGCCCCAAGCTGGGCGACGCCATCAAGGTCACCGCGAACCGATTCCGCGAGCGCCGGGACCTCGTCCCCGTCCTTGACACCCCCGAGGGAACTCTGACGCGGGTGCCCGTCCCACTCGTGCGGCGCAAGGGCTACGCCGACGCCGTCGCCACGCAGGAAGCGGCACTGCGCAAGGCGCTGCCCACCGGCAGGATCGAGGCTCCGGTCATCCACGCGCACGTCGGCATCTACGGCGGTGTGCTGGCCATGCGGCTGGCCCGCCCGGACGCGCGCATCGTCGTCACCGAGCACGCCACCTTCCTGACCCGGATCTTCCGCCAGCCGGCCGCCCGCCGCCTCTACGCCGAGGTGCTCGAGCGGGCGGACGCGTTCCTGTGCGTCAGCGACTCGCTGCGCAAGCGGATCGCGCAGGAGTTCCCGAAGTACGCGAAGAAGCTCCAGGTCGTTCCCAATGTGATCGACTTCGACCGCTTCACGGTCGGCGGCGAACGCTCCCCCGAGCTGCTGCGCTGGCTGTACGTCGGCAGGCTGACCCCGCACAAGGGCGTCAGCGAGCTGCTGGAGGCGTTCGGCAAGGTCGCCCAGGAGGAACCGAGGGCCACGCTGACCATGGTCGGCAGCGGCGAGCTGGAGGAGGACCTGCTGGCCCGGGCCGAGGAGCTCGGTCTCGGCGACCGCTTCCGGGTGCTGCCTCCCGTGCACCCCGGGGACGTCAACGAGCTGATGCACCAGTACGACCTTCTGGTGCACGCCAGCCGGATCGAGACGTTCGGCATGACCGTCGTGGAGGCCGTCGCCACCGGGCTGCCGGTGCTGGTCGCCCGCAGCCAGGGCCCCCAGGGGACCCTCGCCGGCATCGAGACTGCGGCCGGCGCCCTGATGGACGTCAGCGAGGACCCGCAGGTCATCGTGGACGCGTACCACGAGCTGCGCGAGCGCGCCGCCGAGCTCGACCTGCCCCGCGCCCGTGAGGTCCTGCAGAGCCGTTACGGCGTCGAGGCCGTGGCCAAGCAGCTCATGGACGTGTACGAGGGTGTGGTGCCGGCCGAGGAGCAGCCGGTGGCGCAGGACAAGCCCGCCGCCGCCGAGTCCGCCGGACCGGAAGCGGCCGCCCCGGCCGAGAATGCGGAGAAGGCCGAGAAGGCCGAGGACACGCCCGCCGAGCCGGTCGGCCGGGCCGTGGTCCTCGCGCTGACGCCGCCGAAGCCGAAGCGCATCGCCGACTTCGCCAACGCCCTCGTCGAGCGTGGCGTCGAGGTCACCGTCGTCACCGCCAAGACGGACGTCTGGGCCGCCTCCCAGCTGGACGCACGGGTGCCCGTCGTCAGCATCGAGGCCGCCGAGAAGAAGCTGACCGTCCCGCGCGCCGAGCGGTTCGTCGTCTACCGCGCGCCGCGGGCCGTGCTGCGCCGCGCCCGCAAGGTGGCGGCCGGGCGGCGTGACGCGATCGGCCCCGAGCTGGCCGTCGCCGCGGCGCAGCGGGCGCACACCAAGGTCGCGAACGCCTGGCACAAGAAGGTGTTCAACCGCGGCTACCGCGAGGTCAGGCCGCAGCTGCTGTCCCGTATCGCGCGCCGCGAGGCGCTGCCGAAGCTGGACCTCCAGCAGATCGACCACGTGTTCGTGGCAGACGTCAACAGCACGGTCACCGGGTGGAAGTGGGCCAAGAAGCACCCGCACCTGACGGTCACCACCAACCTGGACCGCGAGACGTACTCCACGAAGGAGTAGCCGGCCGACGGTTCGGACCGGTTCTGCCCGAGGGCGGCACCCCGTGCGGGGTGCCGCCCTCGGGCGTCTGCGTAGCGGCGCGGCGTCCGGACGAACGCCGGCGACGGTGAAGGCCCTGACCGGGATTCCGGTCAGGGCCTTCGCCGTGTGCGCCCAGCATGGGCGATTGCTTGGGGGTGAAAGTCCCCTGGGGGAAGAGGTGGTGCTAACCCCGAGCCGGAGGCAAGGGCGTCATCGTGAGGTGGGGTCTGGAGGAAGCCCGAGGCGAGACCTGGGTACCGAGGAACACGAACCGTGTATGAGGCGTGCTGGTCGGGTGAGCCTGCATGGCAAGGCGAAGCCCGTCACTGCCAAGAGGGCCAGTGCGTAAACGCGGCGGAGATCCAGGGACAGTGATCGTTCTTACCTGGGGAGATCTGTTCGGGTGTCGGTTGTGCTGAGGTGTCGCCGCGCCGACGGAGTGGGCCGGGAGGCCGACTCTGACCGGGCAGAAGTCAGCAGAGGCCGTAGTACCAGCCGGGATGGCCGCCGCTTGGCGGTGGGCTGGGAAGGGCCGAACATCGAGTGGAACGGGTGATGTGGTGGTTGCTCGTGCTGGTCACATGGACCGCGGCAAGTCCGCTTCGGCGGTGCCGACCGGGGAGGGACCGGTGCATTCCGGAAGTGTCCCGGCGGAGCGTAGTGGCCGGTCGGCGCACTCCATGGAGGACGTTCACCGGGAGCGGGAGTCCTCGCTGTGGGAGCGGATGCTCTCCAGGGAGAACCTGCTCGCGGCGCTCAACCGCGTCGAAGTGAACCGGGGTGCACCCGGAGTGGATGGCATGACTACGGCTGAGTTGCGGCCGTGGATCGCAGTGCACTGGCCTGAAGTGAGGGCCGAACTCGACGCGGGCATCTACCGGCCGGCGCCGGTCCGTCAGGTGATCATCCCGAAGCCTGGTGGCGGCGAGCGGATGCTGGGGGTGCCGCGGGTGCTGGACCGCTTGATCCAGCAGGCCATCGCGCAAGTACTCGTGCCCATCTTCGACCCGCAGTTCTCGGGGTCGTCCTTCGGATTCCGTCCCGGCCGGTCCGCCCATCAGGCGGTCCGGGTCGCGCGGCGGGCGATCGAGGACGGCTACCGGTGGGTCGTGGACCTTGATCTGGACCGGTTCTTCGACCGGGTCCAGCATGACGTCCTGATGGCGCGGGTCGCGCGCAAGGTCGCTGACCGCAGGGTCTTGAGACTGGTCCGCAGGTATTTGGAAGCCGGGATCATGGTGGACGGCATCAAGATGCCGAGCGAAGAGGGGACCCCGCAGGGGTCCCCGCTGTCGCCGGTGCTGTCGAACATCATGCTCGACGACCTGGACCGGGAACTGTTCAGGCGCGGTCACCGGTTCGTGCGCTACGCCGACGACGTGCGCGTCTTCGTGCGGAGCGAACGAGCCGCCAGAAGGGTGCTCGCCTCGGTCACGGCCGTGGTCGAGCAGCGGCTGAAACTGATGGTCAACCGGGAGAAGTCGAAGGTGGGCCACGCCCGCTCGGCGGTGCTGCTGGGGTTCGGCTTCTACTTCACCCGGGCCGGGGTCAGGATCCGGGTCGATCCGAAGGCGGTCAAGCGCCTGAAGGACCGGCTGCGGGAGTTGACCTCGCGCCGGTGGAGCATCGCGATGGATGAACGCATCGCGAAGATCAACCGCTTCACCACCGGATGGATGGGCTACTTCCAGCTAGCGGACACCCCGAAGGTGTTCAGGGAGCTGGACGAGTGGTTCCGCCGCAGGATGCGGCAGATCCGCTGGAAGGAATGGAAGCTCCCCAAGGCCCGGTTCAGGAACCTCCGCGAGCTCGGCATCGCCGAGTGGAAGGCCCGCGAATGGGCGGGCAGCGGCAAGGGTTACTGGCGGATCGCGGGATCGGCTGTCCTTCAGCGGGCGATGCCCAACTCTCACTGGGACGACCTCGGCCTGCGCATGCTCAAGCCGACCTGGCAACGGTTGAGATCAGCTTGATGAACCGCCGGATGCGTGGCCCGCATGTCCGGTGGTGTGAGAGGAGGGACGGGCGACCCGTCCCTCCTACTCGATTGTCCTACTGGTGTCTCGCGATCGGGCTCAGCGGCCGGTGATCTCGCGCAGCCGCTGCTCGAACGGGATCAGGACGGCCTCACGCGTGTACGCGTCGGCGTGGCGCCGGGCCGCCTCGCGCTGTTCCGGCGTCAGATCACGCGCGGCCTTGCCCGCGGCGACCATGGAGGCCGCGAGGTCGTCGATGTCGAGGCTGTCGGCGGTGAACCACAGCGGGTACCCCTCCAGCACCTCCTTGGCGGCTATGTCCGGCGCGTGCACGGACACGATGGGCCGCCCGAAGGCCATGTACTCGAAGATCTTGCCAGAGGTCACATAGCGGCCGCCGCCGGCAAGGAAGACGAGGACGTCGGAGTTCTCGTAGACCGTGCCGACCTCGGTCTTGGAGACCGGACCGCAGTACCGCAGACCGGTGTCCTCCGCGCCCGCCCTGCGGGCCTCCTCGTCCAGCCCGAGCCGGATCAGCAGGCTCTGCGGGCTGTTCTTGAAGAAGCCGAGGTGACCGTGTATCCGCAGTTCGGCGTCGGCGAGTTCAGGATGACGGCGGGCGGCCTTGAACGCCTCCGCCATCTCCTCCACAGGCTGCTTCGCGGTGAGCGTGCCAAGGTAGGAGAAGGTCAGCGGACGCTGCTCGTCCTCGACCGGCTCCGGGGTCGTGGCGGGCTCGGGCGTATCGGGAATGACGTCCGCGTCCCAGCCGTTGGGGACGACCATCATCCGGTCGGCAACCTCGGGGTACCGCTCGGCGTGCCAGTTGCGCAGGGCGTCGTTCACGAAGACCGCGGCGGACGCCTTCTCCAGGCAGCGCTTCTCCCAGGCCCACGCGATGTGGCCCTTGGGATAGGCGGGCTGGTCGTGGAACAGGTCCAGCGTCCAGGAGTCGCGGTAGTCCATGACGTACGGGACACCGGTGAGCCGGTGGAACAGCCAGGCCGCGCCGAACGCGGCGTGCGGGTTGCCGGTCGCCACGACGACGTCGAAGCGCTTCCTGGTGTGCAGCTTCAGGGCGCGGGCGACGGAGGCCCAGGCCCAGGACGCGTAGCGCTCCGGGAAGACCTTGTTCTGCCCGAAGTGGTACAGGCGGCGCGCCATCAGCGGGAAAGTCCGGCGCAGCCGGCTGAAGTCACGCAGGTCCTGCTGCCAGGAATACTGATTCAGCGACGGACGCTCGACACGGATGCCCGGATCCACCGTCTCCGAGAGGCTCTCGTCCACCGAGCCGATCGTCTCGTACAGGAAGTCGAGCGGCGCCGCGCAGACGGTGACGTCCCAGCCGCTCTTCGCAAGGTGGTTCGCCGTGGCCCGGGCCCGGTAGACACCACTGGCCCGGGACGGCGGGAAGTAGAACGCGAGATAGAGCACACGAGGACGGCGCCGGTCGCGTCGGTTCGTCATCAGTTTCCCTCGGAGTGGAGATCAGCGAGCGGCTGAGGCCGGCACAGGTTCGGCGCGCTCGTCGTAGTCGATGCTGTAAGAGACGCGGGGAAGAGCCAGACCGTCGCGCTCCCAGGTGTCCAGAAGGTGCATGGCGAGCCGCACGGAGAGCGAGTCGGTCACCACCATCAGGTCCGGGCCGCCGCCCGGCGCCTGGGCGAAGTGGGACCGCATCATACGGGCGGAAAGGGCAGGCCACAGCCGGCGGTGCACCGGCATGAACAACTTGTTGTGGATACGGGAAGCCACCCGGCGCTTGTACGCCTTGTGCACTCGCCGCGTCAGCCGGCGTACGGGGCCGATGCCGAACATCGAGATGACGAACCGTGGAATCCGGTACAGCACCAGGTGCTCGATTCGGCGCGGCATATGTGCCGCGTCGAGCTCGTCGGAGGTCAAGACGTCCACCCCGGGGGCGAACTCCACGGACTTCCAGGACTTCTTGCGCTGGATCAGGACGACCGCGCGGCCGCCGGCGGCGACCACCTCGGCGGACTCCTCGATCACAGCCCGCTTGCGCGAAGCGCCGAGGGCCAGGAACAGGACCTGCATCTCACTCCATCACTTGAGGGCGCCGGCTGCGGCCGGGTCGGCCGGGTCGCCGGCGGACGTCTCCGGATACCACAGACGGTAATGAGCCTCGGCCACCGCTTCGTAGCCGTACCGGCCCGCGAGGGTCTTCTGCGCCCGCGCCAGATCGAGGCCGCCCTGCTCGAACCGGGTGCGCAGCCGCCGGTAGCCGTCGGAGATCGTCTCGGCGTTCTCCTCGACCTCGATCAGCTCACCCGCGTCGTCCTCGACGCCCGCCAGCGTCTCCTGGGGACCGCCGCACTTCGTCACCAGGACCGGCATCCCGGCCGCGACGGCCTCAACGACGGTCATGCCGAACGTCTCGTACCGGCTCGGGTGGACGAGCAGGTCGTGCTCCCGCATGAGCTCCAGCGCACGCGCCGGCGGCACCGCGCCGAGGAAGCTGACCGCGTCATCGATACCCAGCTCGACAGTGCGCTCCTCCAACTCGGCGCGCAGCTCGCCTTCACCCACCAGGGTGAGGGTCAGCTCGGGGTGCTCGGCACGGCACCGGGCGAACGCCTCGACCAGCCAGTTGACGCCCTTGCGCGGGATGAGTCCACCGAGGAACAGCCAGCGCCGGAGCTCGGTGACGGGCTCGGCCCGGGTCTCGGCGAAGGAGATCGGGTTCGGGATGAGCTGGATCTTGTCGGCGTGGTGCGGGAACTCGGCCTTCAGCACATTGCGGATCGGCTCACCCACGGCGAGGAATCCGTCGACCCGGTGCAGCATCTCGTCGTAGAGGGCACGGGCCTCGGGCTCGGCAAGCACTCGATCGAGGTACGTGGCGTGCTCGGTCACGTAGACACGGGCTCCGGGGCGCGCGTTCTGCAGCGCGGCCCATGCGCCAGGCAGACCCACATGCGCGTGGATCACGGGAGCGTCGATGGGCTTGCCGCCGAGGGCGGCGCGCAGCTGCCGCTCGTGGTTGCGGGCAAGGGGACCGAAGTCCTGACCACGGGGGGTGGTGACGGCAAGGTGCACCAGCTCGGCGCCACCGACGGTGGGCACCGGGCGAACCGCCTGGGACAGCAGTCTGGCGTTGGCGGCCTCGACGGCCTCGACCGCCACCTCGTCCATCGCGGACACCCAGGTGTCGCAGTGGTAGACGACCATCCGGTCGCAGCCGGGGGCAGTAGCGTCGACCATCGCCTGGACGAAGGCTCCCCGGAAGGGCAGTTCACGCGTGGGGTACCACGGCGTGACAACGGCCGCATCCCTGGATGCTGCCTCTTCCATTAGATACTTCCTCCCCGGCACACAGTCGGCACGTCACTTTATCATCGGACGGAATTCCTCCCGCCGCCTCGGAAGCGGGCGGGACCGGCAGACACGGCCATGCGATTCCCCCCTTGTATCGCGTACCGTGCCCCCATTCCCAGTTACGAGGAGCAGGTCACCGTGAAGGTTGTCAGCGTCGTCGGGGCGCGTCCCCAATTGGTCAAACTCGCGCCGATCGCAGCGGCGTTCGCAGGAACCGAGCACCAACATGTGATTGTCCACACAGGCCAGCACTACGACGCCGATCTGTCCGATGTCTTCTTCTCCGGTCTGGGCATTCCCGACCCGGATGTTCATCTCGGTATCGGTTCGGGGACGCACGGTGTACAGACCGGTAACACCCTCGCCGCGATGGACCCGGTTCTGGAAGCCGAGAAGCCCGACTGGGTGCTCGTGTACGGAGACACGAATTCCACCCTCGCCGGTGCGCTCTCCGCGGTGAAGATGCACCTGCCGGTGGCCCACCTGGAGGCGGGTCTGCGTTCCTTCAACCGGCGTATGCCCGAAGAGCACAACCGCATCCTGACCGACCACGCGGCCGACCTGCTGCTCGCCCCGACCGAGGAGGCCATGCGCCACCTCGCCGGTGAGGGCCTGGCCTCGCGGTCCGTGCTCGCCGGTGACGTGATGGTCGACGTCTGCCTGCGCATCCGCGACGCGGTGCTGGCCGGGGAGCACCCGAAGCCGGTGCTGCCCGAGGGTATCGACGCCGACGCTCCCTACCTGCTGGCGACCCTGCACCGCCCGGACAACACCGACGACCCGGAGCGGCTCGGCGCGATCCTCGACGCGCTCGCCGACCTGCCGGTGCCGGTGGCACTGCTGGCGCACCCGCGCCTGGTGGCGAAGGCCGAGCAGCACGGGCTCAAGCTCGGCCGTGGCGCGCTGCACGTCGGCCGTCCGCTGCCGTACGCCGGTCTGGTGGCCGCTGTGCTGGGCTCGGCCGGTGTGGTGACGGACTCCGGCGGTCTGCAGAAGGAGGCGTTCCTGCTGGACCGCGTCTGCACCACGGTGCGCCCGGAGACCGAATGGGTCGAGACCCTGGAGGGCGGCTGGAACCGGCTCGTCCCGAACCCGCACGAGCTCGGCCGCTCCGAGTGGGCCGCCATCGCCACCCGCCCGGCTCCCGGCACCGACCGGGGCATTCCCTACGGTGACGGCAAGGCCGCACAGCGTGTCGTCGAGTTCCTGGAGCAGCACAAGCGCTGAGCGCGTACATGAGTGAGGCGTGGGCCCGTACCACCACGCGGTACGGGCCCACATCGCGTCAGGACTGCGGCATCTCGTCGGTGACGTAGCCGCGCAGCCAGGACCGGAACTCCGGGCCGAGGTCCTCGCGCTCCGCCGCCAGGCGGACGATGGCGCGCAGGTAGTCGCCGCGGTCGCCGGTGTCATAGCGACGGCCCTTGAAGACCACGCCGTGCACCGGGCCGCCGACGCTTTCGTCCGCGGCGAGCTCCTGGAGCGCGTCCGTGAGCTGGATCTCGCCGCCCCGGCCGGGCTCGGTCCGGCGGAGGATGGCGAAGACCGCCGGGTCCAGGACATAGCGGCCGATGACCGCCAGGTTGCTCGGCGCCTCGGACGGGTCCGGCTTCTCCACGAGGCCGGTGATCCGGACCACGTCGCCGTCGGCCGGCGTCTCCACGGCCGCGCAGCCGTAGAGGTGGATCTGGGACGGGTCGACCTCCATGAGGGCGATGACGCTGCCGCCCTCGCGCTCCTGGATCTCCACCATGCGGGAGAGCAGAGGGTCCCGCAGGTCTATCAGATCGTCGCCCAGAAGGACGGCGAAGGGCTCGTCGCCGACATGGGGTTCGGCGCACAGGACGGCGTGGCCGAGGCCCTTGGGGTCGCCCTGGCGGACGTAATGCATGGTCGCCAGATCGCTGGACTCCTGGACCTTGGCGAGGCGGTCCTTGTCGCCCTTACGGGTGAGGGCCTCTTCGAGCTCGTAGTTGCGGTCGAAGTGGTCCTCCAGCGGACGCTTGTTGCGGCCGGTGATCATCAGCACGTCAGAGAGCCCCGCACCCACCGCCTCCTCGACCACGTACTGGATGGCCGGCTTGTCGACGACCGGCAGCATCTCTTTCGGGGTGGCCTTCGTCGCCGGCAGGAACCTGGTGCCAAGACCGGCGGCGGGAATGACAGCCTTGCTGATCATGATGAGGGGTGAACTTTCTTTCGGGTTGTCATACGACAGGGGACATGCCGGGTTGAGATGCGGCGAGGCCCTGCCGAGGTACGACAGGGCCTCGCTGTGATCGGTCGCTCAGCGCGCCCGGGTCAGCCGCCGATGACGACGCGGCGGACGCCCTCCCAGCGGGCCGGGTCCGTGGTGCGGCGGCCGTCGACCAGGACGGTGACGTCCGGCAGGTCGGAGGCGGCCAGCTCGCGGTACTCGGCGTGGTCGGCCTGCAGGATGGCGGCGGTGACCTTCTCGCCCTGGTGCGGGGTCAGACCGTGCGCGGCCAGCTCCTCGGCCGTGTACATCGGGTCGGAGACGAACGGCACGGCGCCGCGCGCCTTCAGCGACTCGACGGTCCCGAAGACACCGGAGAACGCGGTCTCCTTGACGCCACCGCGGTAGGCGGCGCCCAGCACCAGCACGTTGACGTCCTTCAGGTCGCCGTAGGCGGCGGCCAGCAGGTCCACGGCATACTCCGGCATCGCGGCGTTGGCCTCACGGGCCGAGCGCACGACGGTCGCCTCCGGGTCGTTCCACAGGTACATCCGCGGGTAGATCGGGATGCAGTGGCCGCCGACGGCGATGCCCGGCTGGTGGATGTGGCTGTACGGCTGGGAGTTGCAGGCCTCGATGACCTTCTTGACGTCGATGCCGTTCTTGTCGGCGAAGCGGGCGAACTGGTTCGCCAGGCCGATGTTGACGTCGCGGTAGGTGGTCTCGGCGAGCTTGGCCAGCTCCGAGGCCTCGGCGGTGCCCAGGTCCCACACGCCGTTCGGCTGCGTCAGGTCGTCGCGCTCGTCGAAGTCCAGCACCTGCTCGTAGAACTCGACACCGCGCTTGGTGGACGCCTCGTCGATGCCGCCGACCAGCTTCGGGTAGCGGCGCAGATCCGCGAAGACACGGCCGGTCAGGACGCGCTCCGGGGAGAAGACCAGGTGGAAGTCCTCGCCGGCCTTCAGGCCCGAGCCCTGCTCCAGCATCGGCGCCCAGCGGGTGCGGGTGGTGCCGACCGGCAGGGTGGTCTCGTACGAGACCAGGGTGCCGGGCTTCAGGCCCTTGGCGATCGCCTGGGTCGCGGCGTCCATCCAGCCGAAGTCCGGGGTGCCCTCCGCGTCCACGAACAGCGGGACGACGACCACGACGGCGTCGGACTGGGCGACCGCGGCCGCGGTGTCCGTCGTCGCGGTCAGCAGCCCGGCGCCGACGGTCTCCTTGAGCTTGACGTCCAGGTCGTACTCGCCCGGGAAGGGCTCGGTGCCGGCGTTGACCAGCTCGACGACCTTCTCGTTGACGTCCGCGCCGATGACCTTGTGGCCCTTGGTGGCGAACTGCACGGCGAGCGGCAGACCGATCTTGCCGAGCGCGACTACACAGATATTCATCGGGTTACTTTCCTCTTCAACCGTGCCAGCCGGCGGCGCAGCCACTGGCGCTGGTACACCTGGGTGAGCAGCCGCTCGCCGATTCCCGGCACAGGCTCCCACAGGGGTGCGGTGGTGACGATCAGCTGTCCCCGGTGGTTCGCGTTGGCCGACACCCGGTGCGGGTGGTCATGGCGCCAGCGACGTGCCAGCGGCAGCGGCAGGCCCCGAGTCTTGAGCGGGATCTCGTACGTCGAGCCTGCCACATCGACGTACACACGGACCGCCAGCTTGGCCTTGCGGCGCTCGACGGGGATCCGGGCGTGCAGCAGCACACCCTCGTCGTCCGGGGCGGCCTTGAACTCGCCGACAAGGGACGGTAGTTCATGCCCGTCGGACAGCCGTCGCCCTCCCGGCGACAGGGTGCTCTTGGGCAGCTGGCCCTCCATGAGCCGGACGACCGGGCTGCCTGTGCCGCCACTCACCCCGACCTTTACGGCCAGAACGAACGTGATCTCGTCAGCCTCCTGCTCCCAGGACGCCGAGACGAACCGGACATTGTCGGCGACCATCCTGGGCTCCGGCTCCAGCACCTCGTAGAGCCGGTCGGGCAGACCCGGTCCGTCCCGGAAGCCGGGGTAGGACACATACGCGCGGCCGTCCTCGAGGACCAGCGGCGGAGCGCCGAACTCGGCCTCGGACCTGATCGTCTCGCGCAGCTCCTCCAGGGCACCGGCCCGGCACAGACCGATCCTGACGCGACGCCGGACGTCCATGGAATCGCGCACGCCGTCCGTGAAGTAGAGGTCGGCCAGCTCGCCGATGCCCTTGCACACCTCCTGCTGAACATCCTCGTCCAGAGCGAGGAAGTCGTCCTGGACGAGCTTCCACAGCTCCCAGATGAAGTGCCGGCGCAGGACCCAGTCCCGCTTCGGCCCGGCCTCGATGAGACCGGCCGCGAACTTCATGATCTCCGCGGTGCAGTGGAGCCGCGACAGATGGTTCGAGCTGTAGGTGATGTTGCTCGAATTGACGCGCTTGACCGCGTAGTAGTACTCGTAGTCGGCCAGCACCGAGATCTTCTTGGCATTGACACAGGCCTCCAGGGTGAAGGGCTGGTCACTGCCGACCCGGAGGTGCTCCGGATAACGGATCTCGTGCCGTTCCAGGAGCTCCCGGCGGAAGAGCTTGATGTTGGCCATGGTGAACGGCAGCGCCGAGTCGTACAGGCTGATGTCCGGGTCGTTCTTCTGGAACAGCGCCTGATGGGCGTATCTGCCGTTCGTGCCGACCATTCTGCCGACAACAATGTCCGACCCGTGCTCGTCGGCACAGGCCACCATCCGCTCCAGCGCCTCCTTGCCGAGATAGTCGTCGGCGCCGATGAAGTACACGAAGCGTCCGGTGGCCAGCTCCAGGGCCCGGTTACTGGGAGCAGCCGGGCCACCGGAGTTGGCCTGATGGATCACTTTGACGGTGTCGGGATAGCGCGCGGCGAACTTGTCGAGCTCCGCGCCGCTTCCGTCCGTCGAGCCGTCGTCGACCGCCACGATCTCGAGGCGGTCACGGCCGATGCTCTGCTTGACCAGTGAGTTCAGCGTCTCGGTCAGGTAGGGCATCGTGTTGTAGACCGCGACGACGACCGTGACATCGGGAGTGGACATTCACCCGCCCTGGTGAGCCGCGTTCAGGCTGACCGTGGTGCCGGTGGCCGCCGATTCCAGGACCGCCGCCGCGACCTCGACCGTACGCAGTCCCTGCCGGAGCGTGCAGATGTCGAGCGACTTGCCGAGCACGGCGTCCCGGAAGAGCTCGTGCTCGACCAGGAGCGGCTCGCGCTTCGGGATCGCGTAGCGGATCATGTCGCCCTCGGCGACACCGCGGAAGGCCTGGAGCGCCTCCCACTCGGTGGCCTGGGCGGCGTTCGAGTGGAAGGTCAGGTCGGCGGTGAGGGTGTCCGCGATGAAGCAGCCCTTCTCACCGGTGACCGAGGTGAAGCGCTCCTTGAGCGGGCTCAGCCAGTTGACCAGGTGGTTGACCATGGTGTCGTCGGCGAGCTTGCCGACCGCGGCGACCATGTCCTCGTGCGGACGGCCGCTCTTGGAGACGGTGTGCGCCGCTATCGAGACGTACTGCTGGCCGGTCACCCAGGCGGTGAGGTCGATGTCATGGGTGGCGAGGTCCTTGACCACGCCGACATCGGCGATGCGGTGCGGGAACGGGCCCTGACGTCGGGTGACCACCTGGTACACGTCGCCCAGCTCGCCGGCCTCCAGGCGGGCGCGCAGGCTGCGCAGCGCCGGGTTGCAGCGCTCGATGTGTCCGACACCGGCCACCAGGCCGCGCGACTCGAACGCCTCCACCAGTCGGCGGGCGCCCTCGACGCTGTCCGCGACGGGCTTCTCGACGAGCGCGTGCACTCCGGCCTCGGCCAGCTCGAGGCCGACCTCCTCGTGCAGGGCGGTCGGGCAGGCCACGACGGCGTAGTCGACACCGAGGCCGATCAGCTCCTCGACGGTGGACAGCACCGGTGCGCCGTGCGCCGCGCCGTGCTTGTCGCCCATCGGGTCCACGACACCGACGAGACGCACCCCGTCCAGGCTGTTGGCCAGTATGCGGGCGTGGTGGCGGCCCATCGAACCCAGGCCGATCAGCCCGGCTCGAAGCTCCCCAGTGGTCACTGAATCTCTCCCAGCTCGTTCACGGCGGTCACGATCCGCTCCAGGTCGCCCTCGGAGAGCGAGGGGTGCACAGGAAGGGAGACGACCTCGGCGGCCGCACGCTCGGTCTCCGGCAGGTCCCAGTTGCGGCCCGCCTTCTGGTCCGGCTCCCAGTACGGCTTCAGCCGGTGGATCGGGGTCGGGTAGTACACGGCGTTGCCGATGCCCGCCTCGGTGAGCTTCCGCATCGCGGCGTCCCGGTCACCCTGCACACGGACGGTGTACTGGTGGTAAACGTGGCGTGCACCTTCGGCGACCGACGGCGTGATGACATTCGGGGCCGAGATGTTCTCGCTGAGGTACGCGGCGTTGGCGATGCGCTGCTCGGTCCAGGCCGGGAGCTTCGACAGCTGGACCCGGCCGACGGCGGCGGCGACATCCGTCAGACGCATGTTGGCGCCGACGATCTCGTTGGCGTAGCGCTGCTCCATGCCCTGGTTGCGCAGCAGGCGCAGGGTGCGGGCGATCTCGGCGTCACCCGTGGTGATCATGCCGCCCTCGAGGGAGTGCATGTTCTTGGTCGGGTAGAAGCTGAACGTACCGCCGGAGCCGAAGGCGCCGACCGGGGTGCCGTTCAGGGCGGCGGCGTGCGCCTGGCACGCGTCCTCGACGACGGCGAGCTTGTGCTTGTCGGCGATGGCCATGATCTTGTCCATCGCGGCCGGGTGACCGTACAGGTGCACCGGCATGATCGCGGCCGTACGCGGCGTGATGGCCGCCTCAACCGCCGCCGGGTCCAGACAGAAGGTGCCCGGCTCGATGTCCGCGAAGACGACGTCGGCGCCGACCAGGCGGACCGAGTTCGCGGAGGCGGCGAAGGAGAACGACGGGACGATGACCTCGTCGCCCGGGCCGATACCCAGAGCCAGCAGCAGCAGGTGCAGCGCGGAGGTGCCGGAGTTGACGGCCACGCAGTGGCGGCCCTGGACCAGCTCCGAGAAGCCCTCCTCGAAGGCGGCCACCTCGGGACCCTGCACGACACGGCCCGATCGCAGCACGGCTACCGCGGCCTCGATCTCTTCTTCACCGATCACCGGCCGGGCCGCAGGGATCGGCTCCTTGTTGACGTTCGGCATGGACGTCCTCCTTGAACACCGCGATATCTCTATATGGCAGAGGTTCGGGATGCTGCGGACGTTTCACGAGGCCGCACCACCCCGCCGGCGCAATGCCGACGCCCTACCGACGATTGCTGCGCAAGCTTCCCATATCTCCCCCGAGGGGCCGCTCACACAGGGTTCGAACCGGCTCTGTCCAGAACCGGCCCAGTCACCACGGCGGGCTCCGTGCGGAGTCCGCACCAGGTAGAAACCGCCCGTCACATTATCAGGAGTCCCCTGGCAGAAATTTCGCGCGGTCCGCCGCTGCGACGCAACCGGAAGGTCACAGAGGCGGCCCGCCTCCGGGCTTCGGAGGCGGGTCACCCCGGACTTCGGTTACGGACGAACGGTCCCTCAGTCCTCGGCGGAGGCCGAGACGGACGGGAGCGTCTGCTCCGCCGCCGCGGTCTTCTTCGAGGCCTTCTTGGCCGTCGTCTTCTTCGCCGCCGTCTTCTTGGCCGCCGTCTTCTTCACAGCCGCCTTCTTCGCCGTGGCCTTCTTGGCGGTCTTGCGAGCCGCCTTCTTGACCGCCGGCGCGGTCACCTCGGCCTCTGCTTCGGCCTCGGCCACCGGCCCGGTGGGCACCACGACGACGACACCCTCGGCCGCGTCCGCCGGAGCCCCGGCGGGTGCAGTGACCTTCCGGGTCACCCGGCGACGCGCCTGCGGCGCGGGAGCCTCGGCCACCTCGGCGACGGGCTCGACGGCCGACGTGGCGCCCGGCTCGGGCTCGGCCTCCACGGCCGGGACCGCGGGGGTCACCTGCTCGACGGCGGCCGTCCCGGCGGGGGCACCGGCCGGGGCCGACGCCCTGCGCGCGGCACGCCGACGGCCGAAGACCGGGGGACCCGCCTCCACGACCGGCTCGGGCTCGACGGCGACCGGGGCCGACACCGGCTCGGCGACCTCGGTCACCGGCTCGGCGGTCACGGACTCCGTCTCCACCGGGGCACCGACCGGGGCCGACACCCTGCGGGTGGCACGACGGCGCACACGACCCGTGGGGGCCGCCTCCGGCTCCGGGGCCACCTCGGGGGCCACGACGGCCGGGGCCGCCTCCACCTCGATGACGGACGGGGTCACTTCGGCGACAGCAGGCTGCGGCCGGGCCGGAGCGGACCCCTTGCGGGTCGCCCGGCGGCGGCCACGGCCACGCACCGCGGCCTCGGCCTCCGCGACGCTGCTGTACAGCTCCTCGTCGGGCTCGAAGGCGGGCGCTGGCAGAGCCACCGGAGCAACGGCCTCCGCCGCGACCTCGGCCTCCGTCTCCACCGGAGCCTCGAGCTCGGCCTCCACCGGGGCCTCGACCTCGGCCGGCGCCTCGTGCTCGTGCATGCCACGGCCGCGCTTCCTGGCACGCTTGGCGCCGCCGCCACCAGCCATGGCCGGCTGCTCCATGTGCACGATCACACCGCGGCCGTTGCAGTGGACACAGGTCTCCGAGAACGACTCCAGCAGACCCTGGCCGACCCGCTTGCGGGTCATCTGCACCAGACCCAGCGAGGTGACCTCGGCCACCTGGTGCTTGGTGCGGTCCCGGCCCAGGCACTCCAGCAGCCGTCGCAGCACCAGGTCGCGGTTGGACTCCAGCACCATGTCGATGAAGTCGATGACAACGATGCCGCCCAGGTCACGCAGCCGCAGCTGGCGCACGATCTCTTCGGCGGCCTCCAGGTTGTTCCTGGTGACGGTCTCCTCGAGATTGCCGCCCTGACCGGTGAACTTGCCGGTGTTGACATCGACGACGACCATCGCCTCGGTCTTGTCGATCACCAGCGAGCCGCCGCTCGGCAGCCAGACCTTGCGGTCCAGCGCCTTCATCAGCTGCTCGTCGATGCGGTACGTCGCGAAGACGTCGACCTCGGAGGTCCACCTCGACAGCCGGTCCGACAGATCCGGGGCGACATGCGAGACGTACCCGTGGATCGTCTCCCACGCGTCGTCACCGCTGACGATGACCTTCGAGAAGTCCTCGTTGAAGATGTCGCGGACGACCCGGACGGTCATGTCCGGCTCGCCGTAGAGAAGGGTCGGAGCGTTGCCGTTCTTCGCCTTCTTCTGGATGTCCTCCCACTGCGCCTGCAGACGCTCGACATCGCGGCGCAGCTCGTCCTCGCTGGCGCCCTCCGCGGCGGTGCGCACGATGACGCCCGCGTCCTCGGGGACGATCTTCTTGAGGATGGTCTTCAGACGCGCGCGCTCGGTGTCGGGCAGCTTGCGGCTGATGCCGGTCATCGAGCCCTCGGGCACGTACACCAGGTAACGGCCGGGCAGCGAGACCTGGCTGGTGAGGCGAGCGCCCTTGTGGCCGATCGGGTCCTTCGTCACCTGGACGAGGACGGACTGGCCGGACTTCAGTGCGGACTCGATACGACGCGGGCCGTTGGCCATGCCCAGCGCCTCGAAGTTGACCTCACCGGCGTACAGGACGGCATTGCGGCCCTTGCCGATGTCGACGAACGCGGCCTCCATCGAGGGCAGCACGTTCTGCACCTTGCCGAGGTACACGTTGCCGACGTACGACGTCGACTGCTCCTTGTTGACGTAGTGCTCGACGAGCACGTTGTCCTCGAGGACACCGATCTGGGTGCGGTCGCCGTTCTGGCGGACGACCATCACCCGCTCGACGGCCTCACGGCGCGCCAGGAACTCCGCCTCGGTGATGATCGGAACACGGCGACGGCCCTGCTCCCGGCCCTCACGGCGGCGCTGCTTCTTCGCCTCGAGACGGGTCGAGCCCTTGATGGACTGCACCTCGTCGGACGGCTCCGGCTTCGGGCGCGGCTCCCGGACCTTGACGACCGTACGGACACCGTCCTCGTCGGTCGCCTCGGCCTCGACGGCCTCTCCGCTGCGACGACGACGGCGACGACGGCGACGGCTGCCGGCCGTGTCGGCCTCGGCCTCGACGGCCTCCTCGGCGCCCTCCTCGACGTGGTCCTCCTCGGCCTCCTCCAGGGGCTCCTCGGCCTCGACGCCCTCTGCCTCCTCGGCTTCCTCCGCCTCGGCGGCCTCGCCCCGGCGACGGCGACGGCCACCACGGCGACGGCGGCGCGAGGGGCGGTCCTCGTACTCCTCCGCCTCCTCCTCGGCCTGCTCCTCCTCGGCGAGCTCCTCGGCGGCCTCTTCGACGGCCTCCTTGAAGGCCCTCTCGACCGCCTGCGCGATCTCGGCGGTGGGCGCCTCGCCGCGGCGACGGCGGCGACGGCGCGCACCGGCCTGCGGCTCGACGACGGCCTCTTCCTCCACCGCCTCCTCTTCCTCGGCCTCCTCCGCCTCGGCGGCGGCAGCCACAGCGGCGGCAGCGGCGGTCTCCGGGGTCTGGAACACCGGCTCGGTGAAGACGGGCGCCTGGAATACGGCGACGGCGGGGCGCACCGCACGACGGCGCGTACCGGCCGGAGCCTCGGCCTCCTCGGCCACGCCCTCGGTCGCGGTCGGCTCACCCCTGAACTGCGGCCTGCTCGCGGCAGCGGTCACCCGGCGACGGGCACGGCCCCGCGGGACCTCCTCGGCCGGCTCGGCCACGACGGCCTCGGGCAGACCGTCGCCGATGGTGACGGCCTCCTCGGCCTCGACGGCCTGCGGCGCGGTCACGCCCCGGGTGGCACGGCGGCGTGTACGCCGAGCGGGCTCGGGGGTCTCCTCGACCACGGCCGCCTCGACGGTCTTCTCGGCCTCCGCGGCCTCTTCCGCCTCGACGACGGCTTCCGGCGCGGTCACGCCACGGGTGGCACGACGACGGGTAAGGCGTGCCGGGGCCTCCTCGACGGGCTCGGCCTCCACGGCCGGGGCCTCGACGGCCTCGACAACCACCTCGGCACCCGTCGGCGCACCCGCCGGCGCGGTCGCCCTGCGGGTGGCACGGCGGCGGGTACGGGCCGGAGCGGCAGCCTCCGGCGCGGCAACCGGCTCGACAGCCTCGGCGGCTTCCGCCGCAGGAGCCTCCACAGCCTTCTCCGCGGCCCCGGTCGCGGTGACACCGCGCGTCGCACGGCGACGGGTGCGGCGCACCGGCTCCTCGGTCTCCGCCACAGGAGCCTCGGCACCGCCGGCGGCGACCGCGGCTGCGGCGGCCGGCTCTACGGCCTCGGCCTGCGGCGCGGTCACCGTACGGGTGGCACGACGACGCGTGCGGCGAGCGGGCTCGACCGCCGCTTCCCCGGCCGGCGTCTCCTCGCCGGCCTCCACGGCCTGCGGCGCATCGGCGGGCGCGGTCGCCTTACGCGTCGCACGACGACGCGGACGGGCCGGAGCGGCCGCCTCGGGCTCCTCGGCAGCACCTGACGCCGCGGCCACAGCGGCCGGCTCAGCGGCCTCCACGGCCTGCGGCGCACCCGCCGGCGCGGTCGCCTTACGCGTCGCACGACGACGCGGACGGGCCGGAGCGGCCGCCTCCGCAACCTCCTCGACCGCGTTGGCACCCTCCGCGGCCGGTATGGCCGGCGTCATCAGTTCCACCGTCTCCACCTCCGGGGCGGCCGGCGAACCGGCAGGCCGAGAGGCCGCACGGCGCCTACGGCGCGGCGGCAGGGTGTCGCTGGGCGTGCTGTGTTCTTCGTTCCCCCCGGCAACGCCGGGTTCGTTCGGCTCAAGCATGCGGGCGTATCTCCCGTCACGCTCCCGGGCGCCGAGCCTCTGTCCGGTCCGGCCGCGGCCCGCGTGATGAGCGCGGCCCGGCCGTCCGGGGCGCGGGCGCCGCACGGGAGCTGTATGTCTGGCTCGCCGGTTCCGTACGCGATGTACGCACGGCCTGGCGAAAGTCTCCTGGTCTGTGCGCGGCCGGACCCAGGTGGCTCCCGAGTGCCAGGGCCGCGCATTCGACGACCGTCCCTACGCGGCGGGACCTTCCGGCGCCGTCGCGGCGGCGGACCCGGCGGCCGTGGGTGGAGCGGCCGGGGCTGCCTCGCGGTCGGGCGCGAGCGGGTCGGTCACCGTGCCGGACTCCTCGTCGAAGAGCCCCTGCGCCAGCCTGGTCACCGCTGCGGGGACCGGCGGCGCCAGGTCGGCCACAGCTCGGAGACCGGACAGGACGTCGTCGGGTCGAACGGCAGGTGTCACGTGCCGAACAACCAGCCGCAGTATCGCACAGGGCCCGTCCCCCGGCCTATCAGACTGTGGACGAAGCGCCTCCAAATTCGCTACGGCCCCACGCGCGTCGAACTTCCGGATGCCGTTCTTGGTGCGGCGTTCAACCTCGATTGTCTCGGCGGCGAGGAACGCTCCGACGGCACGCTCGGCGTCCGCGGGCTCCACTCCTTCGAGCCGCAGCTCCCACACGGATGCGGTCAGCCGATCGGCGAGTCCGGACGTACGGGCCTCGACGGCGTCCGTGATGTCGAGCCCGTCGGGCAGCGACTCGTCGAGCAGCTTGCGCAGCGTCCCGGGGTCCCGGGACTCGGTGAGAGCGATCTCCAGATACTCGGCCTCGCTGCCCGTACCCGTGGGTGCGGCGTTGGCGTACGACACCTTCGGGTGCGGCGTGAAGCCCGCCGAGTACGCCATGGGCACCTCGGCGCGGCGCAGCGCACGCTCGAAGGCGCGCTGGAAGTCACGGTGGCTGGTGAACCGGAGGCGGCCGCGCTTGGTGTAGCGCAGTCGGATGCGCTGCACCGCGGGTGCGGGCGGCGGGCCTTCGGGCTGTCGCTTGCCCAGTGGTTCTTCTCCTCGGTGCGGGGCGGGCGCGGTGGCGCGCCGCTCTCGGGCGTAGTGATGGCCCCTGGCGGCGTCCCGTCCGGCTCATCCCCTCTTACGGAGAGAGATCTCGGAGACCGGCGCCGCGCCGGAGGCGGTCCTTGTACTACCCAGAGTACGCGTCCGACGGCTGACCGGTTCCACGGGTTCCGCGCGCCTCGCCCCGGCGGACCCGCCCACCAGGGCACGCCACGCCTCGCGCCGCACCTCGCGCGCGGTCTCCCGAGCGGTGCGCAGCGCCTCCCGGACGGTACGCCCGACCTCGGCCGTCACCCGGCGTACGGACTGCCGGACGGTACGCACCACCGCAACCGCAGCCCGCCCGGCATCGCGCATCCAGTGCCCGAGGGGCGTGAGCACACCGAGGTACACCCAGCGCGCCGGCCGGCCGAGCAGATTCCACGCCAGCCACTTCAGCCCCCGGCCCACCGCGCGCGAGACGTATCCCGCGATGCGCCAGGCGTGTCCCGACGCAGCCACGACCTCCCGCCCGACGGGGACGAGAACTCGCCGCCACAGCCGGACGAAGGGCGAGACCAGCCCGTGCGCCACGACCCACACCACGGCGGCCCACACGCCACCCGCAGCCGCGGCGACGCCCCGGCCGACGGGGGTCAGTATGTGACGCCACGCCCACACGGACGGCGCAACGAGGAGGTTGACCACCAGCCACACGGCCGCGGCCGCGACACCGCCACAGATCCCGCGCACCAGCCGTACGATCCCCCGGCCGGTCGGTGCCAGCGCGCGCCGCCAGAACCGAACAGCGGGCTCGACCAGGCCTTTCATCACCAGCCACACAGTCCCCGCCCAGACCCGATGCGCGACGGCGGCGATCCCCGCACCGGCACCGCGCACCAGCCAGGCGATCCCCCGGCCCACCGGCGTCAGCACCGACTGCCACATCCACACGGACGGCGCGACCAGAAGGTTCACCACCAGCCACACGGCCGCGACCCACAGCGCGCGGCCCACGGCCGCGATCCCGGACCGGATGGCGCGCAGCAACCAGGCGACGCCATGGAACAACGGGGCCAGCAGCCGATGCCACAGCCAGGTCGGCACCGGTACGAGAACATGCCGCCACAGCGCGGCCCACGGCCGGTGGAAGACGGCCTTGAGCAGCCACACCATGGCGGTCTCGGCCGTCTCCAAGAGCCACATCGCGATCCGCGCGACCGGGACCACGACATGGTCGAGCAGCCAGGGCAACGGATTCCTCAGCACCGTCCGGCGAACGGCACGCGCGCAGACCACCGCCGCGTCCCACAGCATCCGGACCGGAACGACCAGGACCAGCACCACGATCCGTACCGGAATCCTGATCGCGACCACGAGGCAGCCCTGGGGTTCGGCCTCGTCCCCCGTGCGCTTCTCCAGCTCCATACCCGTACGGACGCGCCGGCCCGGCCCCGGGTTTCCCCGGGCCCGGGCCGGCGCAGAAGTGTTACCGCACCACTGACCGTGGCCCACGCCGGGCCGGCGTCATTCGCCTCGCCAGATGTTGTCGAAGGCCGCCTCCTCGATGGCTCGTCGCCGGCGTACGGCCTCCAGTTCCAGCAACGCGTCGTTGACGGCGGCCAGCACGGTCGCCACCGCGTCGTCGTCCACGCTCGGGGGCTCCCCGGTCCGCGCGTCGCGGATTCCGACGGCTGAGGCGAGGGCGGCGAGGACCGGCTCGTTCGACGTCCAGCGGTCCGCCGCTCGGCGGCGATCGGGTGAATCGACCAGCTCCACACGGCTGGTCCGGGTGAGGAAGCCGCGGCGGCCCTGCCGAGTGAGTTGCCCTTCCGCCTCCAGGGCGGTCAGGTAGGTCGACGACAGTCCCCGGCCCCTGCGCCACAACCAGTCGTCGACCGACTCGTGCGGCGCCTCACGGATGAGCGACGACGCGGCCTCGTCCAACAGGCGGTCGGCGAGCGTCGGGCGGTAGCCGGGCACGATGCGGTCGCCGTCCAGGGTGATGGCCTGTGACCCGAGGAGATCGATCGCCTCGGCCCCCGCGAGCGCGAGCGACAGGTCGCCCTGCTCCACGGGACGACTGGGCGCCACGTCCATGGCGATGATCAACAGGTCCCGCGCTGTGGTCATGTACGGCTCCACATCAGTGGAATTCGGTTCCGCCGGGCACGTGCGGATACGAGCTTACGGAGCGGGGACGGCCGCTGCGACCGCACCGACGACGCAGCCTCTGCCGCGACTCGCGGCAGAGGCTGCACGGTACTCCGGATCCGGTCCGTTGTTCCTGGCTGTTCTTACTGGCCGGAGCTGTTGACGACGCTCAGCGGAAGCAGCTTCTTGCCGGTCGGGCCGATCTGGATCGACGTCTGCATCTGAGGACACACGCCACAGTCGAAGCACGGCGTCCAGCGGCAGTCCTCGACCTCGGTCTCGTCGAGGGCGTCCTGCCAGTCCTCCCAGAGCCAGTCCTTGTCCAGACCGGAGTCCAGGTGATCCCAGGGCAGGACCTCCTCGTACGTGCGCTCACGCGTGGTGTACCAGTCGACGTCGACACCGGACTCCGGCAGCGTCTTCGCCGCGCAGTCCATCCAGCGGTCGTACGAGAAGTGCTCACGCCAGCCGTCGAAGCGGCCGCCGTCCTCGTACACCGCGCGGATCACCGCGCCGATGCGCCGGTCGCCGCGGGAGAGCAGGCCCTCGACGATGCCGGGCTTGCCGTCGTGGTACCGGAAGCCGATCGAACGGCCGTACTTCTTGTCGCCGCGGATCTTGTCGCGCAGCTTCTCCAGACGCGCGTCGGTCTCCTCGGCCGAGAGCTGCGGCGCCCACTGGAAGGGGGTGTGCGGCTTCGGCACGAAACCGCCGATCGACACCGTGCAGCGGATGTCGTTGGACTTCGACACCTCGCGGCCCTTGGCGATGACGTTCATCGCCATGTCGGCGATCTGGAGGACGTCGTCGTCCGTCTCGGTCGGCAGGCCGCACATGAAGTACAGCTTCACCTGGCGCCAGCCGTTGCCGTAGGCCGTGGCGACCGTACGGATCAGGTCCTCCTCCGAGACCATCTTGTTGATGACCTTGCGCATGCGCTCGGAGCCGCCCTCGGGAGCGAAGGTCAGACCGGAACGGCGGCCGTTACGGGTCAGCTCGTTCGCCAGGTCGACGTTGAACGCGTCGACACGGGTGGACGGGAGGGACAGACCGATCTTGTCCGCCTCGTACCGGTCGGCAAGACCCTTCGCGATGTCACCGATCTCGCTGTGGTCCGCGGAGGAGAGGGAGAGCAGGCCGACCTCCTCGAAGCCGGTCGCGCGCAGGCCCCTGTCCACCATCTCGCCGATGCCGGTGATGCTTCGCTCCCGCACGGGGCGCGTGATCATGCCGGCCTGGCAGAAACGGCAGCCGCGGGTGCAGCCGCGGAAGATCTCGACGGACATCCGCTCATGGACGGTCTCGGCGAGCGGGACGAGCGGCTGCTTCGGGTACGGCCACTCGTCCAGGTCCATGACGGTGTGCTTGGACACGCGCCACGGCACGCCGGAGCGGTTCGGCACGACACGGCCGATGCGGCCGTCCGGCAGGTACTCGACGTCGTAGAAGCCGGGGACGTACACACCACCGGTGCGGGCGAGGCGGAAGAGCAGCTCCTCGCGACCGCCGGGGCGGCCCTCGGCCTTCCAGGCGCGGATGATGTCCGTGATCTCGAGCACCGCCTGCTCACCGTCGCCGATGACCGCGCAGTCGATGAACTCCGCGATCGGCTCGGGGTTGAAGGCCGCGTGGCCGCCCGCGAGGACGATCGGGTCGTCGATGGTGCGGTCCGCCGCGCTGAGCGGAATGCCGGCGAGGTCGAGAGCCGTGAGCATGTTGGTGTAGCCGAGCTCCGTGGAGAAGCTCAGGCCGAACACATCGAAAGCCTTTACGGGTCGATGTGAATCCACCGTGAACTGCGGCACGCGGTGCTCGCGCATCAGCTCCTCGAGGTCCGGCCACACGCTGTAGGTGCGCTCGGCGAGGACGCCCTCACGCTCGTTGAGTACCTCGTAGAGGATCATGACGCCCTGGTTGGGCAGACCGACCTCGTACGCGTCCGGGTACATGAGCGCCCAACGGACGTCACACTCCTCCCACGGTTTGACCGTGGAGTTGAGCTCACCACCGACGTACTGGATCGGCTTCTGCACGTGCGGGAGCAGGGCCTCGAGCTGTGGGAAGACCGATGCGGACATCTCGAACCTTCATGAGCGGGCAAGGGGTGACTCTCAAGCGTAACCGCAACGGAGTCACCCCTTGGCACGGCGATCGGATCATGCCCGCGGCAGCGAGAGAAGGCCGACGGATCACCCCTGCGTCGGCGGGGAAGCCGTGCACCGACAAAACGATCGGCCCCGCACCCGGTTACGCCGACAGCTCCGCCGCCTTCGCCCACGCCGCCGGCAGCTCCGCCTCGTCCTTCGCCGCTCGCTGCTCCTCCCTGCCGTACAACACCCCGTACGTGAATGTGCTCTCCCCCGCGTCATGCGCCTGGACAGCCAGGTCGTCCCGCAGGGTGGTGCGGGCCATGACGCTGTCCTGGTGGTCGCCGAGCAGGGTCTGCAGGGACTTCGCCGCGCTGACGATGTCCGCGGCCGGGTCGCCGAGGGCCGGTTCCGCGGCCTCCGCCGCGTAGCGCAGGCGCTTGGCGTCCTTCCGGGACTCGTGCAGGGCGACGTCGCGTTCGCTGCCGGGCTCCTTGGCCATGGCCTCGTCGATATGTGCGGCGAGGCGGGCGTGGTCGCGGCGAACCGCCTTGGCGATCACCTTCTTCGGCTTCCCGGCGGACTTGGGCAGCAGCGGCGGGTCGGCGAGCAGGACGTCGAGGGTCTCCAGCAGAGTGAGGTAGCGCTTGCCGTCGAGGACGGCCGTCAGCCGCTCGCGCGAGCCGGCCTCGGTGGCGTGCGACCAGGTGTCCAGGCGGGTGCGGACCGGGCCGACGACCAGCTCTTCGGGCAGTTCGCCGAGTCGTTCGTCCAGCCGCTCGGTGAGCACTTCCCGGTCGCGGTCGACGCCCAGTTCGGCGGCCAGCCATTTGAGTTCGACGCCGATGGGGCGGGTGGTCTCGCGGTCGAGGACACGGCGGTACGAGCGGAAGACGCTGCGCATCCGGCGGGTGGCGACGCGCATGCGGTGCACGGAGTCGGGGAGGTCGCGGCGCACGGCGGGGTCGAGCTCGACGATGGCGTCCCGCTGGGCATGTACGTACGCGAGGACGTGGTCGCCGGCGGTCTTCGGCTTGGCCTGCTTCTTGGGCGGCTCGGGTACCGTGCCGGTCTCGGCCAGGGCCCGGGACAGCTTGGACGGGGCCTCGGACGGACGGATGTCCGCCTTGCGGAGGCGTTTGTCGACGGCGTCCAGCAGCGCCGGGTCGCCGACGTCGGCCAGTTCGACCTCGATCTCGGTCCAGGACACCGTGGCACCGCCGTCGGTGAGGCGTTCGGCGAGGACCGTGTCGACGCTGAGCTCGGCGAGCAGGGTGCCGTCCCCGTCGACCAGGTGGCGGACTTCGCGGGAGGAGAGGAGCCGTACGACGGGCTTGAGCTCGGAGTCGCGGATGCGGGAGCGGAGCAGGCCGGACAGGGAGCTCGGCAGGGTGTCGGTGAGCGGGGCGCGGATCTCGTCACGGATGCCGGTCGTGACCGGGAATTTCAGATGCCAGCCCGCGTCGTCGCCGCCGGTCCTGCGGCGCAGGGTGATGCCGTCGGCGGCGAGCCGCAGTCCGGGGGTGTCGTAGTAGACGGCGTCCAGCTCGGCGACGCCCTTGTCGAGGACGGCCGCCACCCCGGCCACCCGGGTCAGATCGGGCAGCCGGGTGTCCGCACTGGCTTCGTATTTCCGCTCGATTTCGCGCTTTGTGTCCGCCATGAACCGAATCTAATCCCGTCGGCGACAACTTGGGCAGTACGCCCGCCGGGTCCGGTCCGGTTGGTCAGGCCGGATCAGGGAGCTGCGGTCCCCCGGCTACCTCCCCCGGCTACCGCTGGGGGAGGTAGCCGGGGGAGGTAGCCGGGGGAGCGTCACGACGGGGCAAACGTGGCCGGGAGGGGCACTATGCGCTTATCGGTCGTTGTACCCGGATGGACTGCAGCAGGCCGATCGCGATCCAGACGGCGAACATCGAGGAGCCGCCGTACGAAACGAACGGCAGGGGGAGGCCCGCGACCGGCATGATGCCGAGCGTCATCCCGATGTTCTCGAAGGACTGGAACGCGAACCAGGCGATGATGCCGGCGGCGACGATCGTGCCGTACAGCTCGGTGGTTTCGCGGGCGATCCGGCAGGCCCGCCAGAGCACCACGCCGAGCAGGAGGATGATGAGGCCCGCGCCGATGAAGCCCAGTTCCTCACCCGCGACGGTGAAGACGAAGTCGGTCTGCTGTTCGGGGACGAACTGGCCGGTGGTCTGGGAGCCCTTGAAGAGGCCGGTGCCCAGCAGTCCGCCGGAACCGATGGCGATGCGCGCCTGGTTGGTGTTGTAGCCGACGCCCGCCGGGTCGAGTTCCGGGTTGGCGAAGGCGGCGAACCGGTTGATCTGGTACTCGTCGAGCAGGCCGAGCGTGGCGACGAGCACGGCGCCGATCACACCCGCGCCGATCAGGCCGAAGATCCACCGGTTGGAGGCACCCGAGGCGAGGAGCACGCCGAGCACGATCACCGCTATCACCATGACCGAGCCGAGGTCCGGCATCAGCATGATGATCAATACCGGCAGTACGGCCATGCCCAGGGCCTTGAGCACCGTGCGGTGGTCGGGGTGCTCCTGGTCGCCCGCGTCGACGCGGGCGGCGAGCAGCACCGCCATGCCCAGAATGATCGTGATCTTGGTGAACTCGGAAGGCTGGAGCGAGAAGCCGCCGCCGATCACGATCCATGCGTGCGCGCCGTTGATGGTCGCGCCGAGCGGGGTGAGGACGGCCAGGACCAGGACGACCGAGAGCCCGTAGAGGAAGGGCACGGCACCCCGCAGGGTGCGGTGTCCCAGCCAGATCGTGCCGGCCATCAGGGTAAGCCCGATACCGGTGTTCAGGATGTGCCGGAAGAGGAAGTAGTACGGATCGCCCTGGTTGAGCTCGGTGCGGTTGCGGGTCGCGGACCACACCAGCAGCGCGCCGAGGAGGGACAGCGCGAGGGCCGACAGGAGCATCGTCCAGTCGAGCCGGCGCAGCACGGAGTCGCGCGCGGTGAGCTTGGTCCAGGCCCCCTTGTCGGGGGCGTAACGCGGGACGGAGAAGTTGTTGGCGCCTGCCATCGTGTCAGTCCCTCCGCCATGCGGCCGGCGGTCCGGCGACGGGGTCGACCGGGTCCTGATCGGCCGGGTCCTGGGACGTGCTCGGGCTCGGGCTCGCGCCCGGGTCCTGGCCGTCCACGCCCCCCTTCTCGACCTTCTGCGAGTTCGGGTCGTACGGCGCGATCTTCGGCGCGTCGATCGAACCGTCCGGCTGGACCTTGGGCAGGCCCTTCTGAGGCTGCGGCAGCAGGGCCTTCTTGAGGTCCTGCTTGCCCTCCTCGTCGAGCCCGTACAGCGCGTTGTAGATCTTGCGTACGGCGGGGCCCGAGGCACCGGAACCGGTGCCGCCCTGGGAGATCGTCATGACGATCGCGTAGTCCTTGGTGTACGTGGCGAACCAGGAGGTCGTCTGCTTTCCGTAGACCTCCGCCGTACCGGTCTTGGCGTGCAGCGGGATCTTGTCCTGCGGCCAGCCGCCGAATCGCCAGGCGGCGGTACCGCGGGTCACGACCGCCGCGAGGGCTTCGTCCATCAAGTCGCGCGTCTGCGCGTTGAACGGCAGCCGGCCGTGCGACTTGGGCTTGATCTCGCGAATGTCCTTGCCGTCGGGGCTGATGACGGCCTTGCCGATGGTCGGGTTCCAGAGCGTCCCGCCGTTGCTGATCGCGGCGTAGATGGTCGCCATCTGAATGGGGGTGACCAGTGTGTCGCCTTGGCCGATGGCGTAGTTGACGGAGTCACCGGCGCGCATGATGTTGCCCTCGAGACAGCCCTCGTAGGCGATCCGCTCGACATAGGTGCCGTCCTTCTTGCCCTGCTTGCACCAGGCGGCCTTGTTGGCCTCCCAGAAGCGCTGCTTCCACTGGCGGTCGGGGACCCGGCCGGCGACCTCGTTGGGAATGTCGATGCCGGTCTCGGCGCCCAGGCCGAACTGGTGAGCGGTCTTGTAGAACCAGTCCGCCGGGTGCTTCTTGGGGTGGATGCCGCCGTCCTTCAGCCACTGCTGGTGCGCGAGGGCGTAGAAGACGGTGTCGCAGGAGACCTCGAGCGCCTGGCCGAGGGTGATGCTGCCGTGGCCCTGGGACTCGAAGTTCTTGAAGACCTGGCCGCCGACGGAGTACGAACTGGGGCACGCGTAGCGGCCCTTGAAGTCGTAGCCGGCGTTGACCGCGGCGGTGGTCGAGATGACCTTGAAGATCGAGCCGGGGGCGGCCTGGCCCTGGATGGCCCGGTTCAGCAGCGGGTAGTTGGACTTCTTGCCGGTGAGCTTGGCGTAGTCCTTGGCGGAGATTCCGCCGACCCAGGTGTTGGGGTTGTACGTCGGCTGGGAGGCCATGGCGACGACCCGGCCGGTCTTCGCCTCCATGACGACGACGGCACCGGCGTCGGCCTTGTAGTTCTCGCCGGTGTTCTTGTCGACGACCTTGCGGGCCTCGACCATCGCGTTGTGCAGCTCCCATTCGGCGACCGCCTGCACACGGGCGTCGATGGAGGTGACCAGATTGGAGCCGGGCACGGCGGGGTCGGGCTTGGCCTGGCCGATGACCCGGCCGAGGTTGTCGACCTCGTAGCGGGTGACGCCGGCCTTGCCACGCAACTCCTTGTCGTACGTACGCTCGACACCGGAGCGGCCGACCTGGTCGGAGCGCAGATACGGCGATTCGGTGTCCTTGGCCTTCTCGATCTCCTGGTCGGTGACGGGGGAGAGATAGCCGAGGACCTGTGCGGTGTTGGCCTTGCCGGGCGCGGGGTAGCGGCGTACGGCGGTCGGCTCGGCGGTGATGCCGGGGAAGTCCTCGGCCCGCTCACGGATCTGCAGGGCCTGCTGGGTGGTGGCCTCGTCGGTGACCGGGATCGGCTGATACGGGGAGCCGTTCCAGCAGGGCTTCGGGGTCTTGGAGTCGCAGAGCCTGATCTTGTTGATGACGTCCTCGGGCTTCATGCCGAGAACGGCCGCGAGGCGGGTCAGGACGGCCTTGCCGTTGTCCTTCATCTTCATCAGGGCGGTGCGGGACGCGGAGACGACCAGCCGGGTCTCGTTGTCGGCGAGCGGTACGCCGCGGGCATCGAGGATCGAACCGCGCACGGCGGGCTGCACGACCCGCTGGACGTGGTTGCCGGAGGCCTCCTTGGCGTACTCGTCGCCGTTGCGGATCTGGAGATACCAGAGGCGGCCGCCGAGCGTGGCCAGCAGCGAGAACACCAGCACCTGGATGATGACGAGGCGGATCTGGACCCGGGGGGTCCGCCCGGTCTCGGGAATGTTGCTCATGCTTCCCCCCTCCAGGGGTCTGGGGGCGTCCCCCTGGACGGACGCTTAAAGACGCTTGACACCCTTGATGCGCCCGGCGCGCAACGCCCGGTTTCGGGCCACCCGGACCCTCAGCCCGCGCTGGCTGCCGATGCGCAGCCCGGTGCCCGAGGACATCCAGCCGGACGACACATCGCTGGAGGCACCGCTCTGGGTCTCGGCGAGCGGATCGTTCTCGATGCGCCGGGCCAGCGCCATGATGAGCGGCACGGTGAAGGGCGCCAGCAGCAGATCGTAGATCGCGGCGCTGAACAGCAGCCCGACCAGGCCCACATGGCGGGCCGCGGTGTCGCCTACGAGTGCGCCCACGCCCGCGTACAGCAGGGTGGAGCCGATCGCCGAGGCGACGACCGCCGTCATCGGGCCCGTGGCGGAGGTGAGCCGGCCGTTGTCGGGCTTGGTCAGGCCCACGAGGTAGCCGATGACGCACAGGACCAGGGCGTAGCTGCCCGCGGCGTGGTCGGCGGGCGGGGCGAGGTCGGAGAGCAGGCCCGCGCCGAAGCCGATGAGGGCGCCGCTGACATGCCCGTACACCAGGGCGAGGGCGACGACGGTGAGCAGCACCAGGTCGGGGACGGCGCCGGGCAGCTGGAGCCGGGCGAGCACGCTCACCTGGACGAGGAGGGCGACCACAACGAGGGTGGCGGAGAGCACTATCCGGTTCACACGCATCGGGATCAGCTCCTACCACTGTTCGTTCGGGTCGTTCCGGCCGTCGGCCTCGCCTCCGGCGGGGACGCCGCTCGCGTCCGGCGACGGGGTGACCGTCACGGTGACCGTGGGCGTGGGGGTCGGCTTGGGCTTGGCCGGCAGGACGGTGTCGCGCGGGTCGACGCGCGGTGCCTGGACGACGACACCGACGATGTCGAGCCGGGAGAATCCGGCGAACGGACGGACGTAGACAGTGCGGGTCAGCGCGCCACCGGAGGGGTCGACGCGGACCACCTCGCCGACCGGGACGCCCGGTACGAACGGCCGGTCGGCCTGCGAGCCGAAGGTCACCAGCCGGTCGCCCTTCTTCACCTTGGACTTGCCGTTGAGCAGCTGGACGGCGAGCGGGCGGTCGCCCTGACCGGTGGCGAAGCCGAGCTCGTCGGTCCGCTCCATGCGGGTGCCGACGGTGAAGTCGGGGTCGGTGGCCAGCAGTACGGTCGACGTGTCGGGGCCGACGGTGGTAACCCTGCCCACCAGACCCTCTCCATTGATGACGGTCATGTCCCGCTTGATGCCGTCCTTGCTGCCGGCGTCGATGGTCGCGGTCCAGGAGAAGCCCTGGGCCGCTCCTATCGCGATGACCTCGGCGCCCTTGATGCCGTACTGGCCGGCCGCCGCCTTCTTCAGCATGTTGTCGAGCTGGCGCATCCGGCTGTTGTTGCGGGCGTCGCTGCCGAGTCTGGCTTTCAGTTCTGCGTTCTCGCGTGTGAGTACGGCGATCCGGTCATGCCGCTCGCCGGAGTCCCGGACGGCGCCGATGGCGTTGGCGATCGGGTCGACGGCGGCCGACATACCTCGCTCCGCCGGGCCGAATACGGCGGCGGCGGCCTGCCGGGCGCCGTCGACCGGTGACTCCTGCCCGCCTCTGATGTCCACCGTGATCAGTGCGAACGCGATGGCGACCAGAAGCACCAGGAGCAGCCGGCTCTCTCGTGTGTCCCTCACGTGCGGCAGCCGTGCCTTCCTCGTCGGAATCCTGATTTCTGTATATCGACGATCCGCCGTACGGGTCGGCAGTGGCCCGTACGGCGGTTCCGCGACGATACGGGCTATCTGCGCGGCTGGGCGTCCAGCACCTGCTGCAGCGCCTCGAACTCCTCGACGCACTTGCCGGAGCCGAGTGCGACGGAGTCCAGCGGATCCTCGGCGATATGGATCGGCATTCCGGTCTCGCGGCGCAGCCTCTCGTCCAGGCCGCGCAGCAGGGCACCGCCGCCGGTCAGCACGATGCCGCGGTCCATGATGTCGCCGGACAGCTCGGGCGGGCACTTGTCGAGGGTGGTCTTGACCGCGTCGACGATCGCGTTGACCGGCTCCTCTATGGCCTTGCGAACCTCTGCCGCGGAGATGACCACGGTCTTCGGCAGGCCGGAGACCAGGTCACGGCCGCGGATCTCGGTGTGCTCGTCGTCGTTCAGGTCGAACGCGGAACCGATCGTGATCTTGATCTGTTCGGCGCTGCGCTCGCCGAGGAGCAGGCTGTACTCCTTCTTGATGTGCTGGATGATCGCGTTGTCCAGCTCGTCGCCCGCCACCCGGATGGACTGCGCGGTGACGATTCCGCCCAGGGAGATCACCGCGACCTCGGTGGTGCCGCCGCCGATGTCCACCACCATGTTGCCGGTGGCCTCGTGCACCGGCAGACCGGACCCGATCGCCGCCGCCATCGGCTCCTCGATGATGTGCACCTGGCGCGCGCCTGCCTGCGTCGACGCCTCGATGACGGCACGGCGCTCGACACCGGTGATACCGGAGGGCACACACACGACGACACGCGGGCGGGCCAGATAGCGACGCTTGTGGATCTTGAGAATGAAGTAGCGGAGCATCCGCTCGGTGATCTCGAAGTCGGCGATCACGCCGTCCTTCAGCGGGCGCACGGCCACGATGTTGCCCGGCGTACGGCCGATCATCTTCTTCGCCTCGGAGCCGACCGCCAGGATGCCGCCGGTGTTGGTGTTGATCGCGACCACGGACGGCTCGTTGAGTACGATCCCCCGGCCCCTGACGTACACCAGCGTGTTGGCGGTCCCGAGGTCGACAGCCATGTCACGGCCGATGAACGACATGTTGTTCCCCATGAGGATGCGTCTGGCCTTCCCAAATAGAGCGTTGATTGCTTCTCAGGTCGGCGAGTGGGTGCTGTGCGCGTGGAGGCTCCCCATCGTAGTGCCGCCTGCACGAACACGCCTCTCGGGTCCACCTCAGTAGTGGTGACGGCGTATCGGGGCGATGCGTTCCCCGAACGGCCGCGCATATGCCGAAGGGCGACCGAAATTCCTTCGGTCGCCCCAGGCCATGAGCGCTATTCGGCTGACGTCACATCAGAAAACATCCGGAAAGAAAATCTTCAGTTCCCGCTCCGCGGATTCCTCGGAGTCCGAGGCGTGGATGAGGTTCTCGCGGACGATGGTGCCGAAGTCGCCCCGGATACTGCCGGGGGTCGCCTGGATCGGGTCGGTGGGTCCGGCGAGGGTACGCAGGCCCTCGATGACCCGCTCACCCTCGACCACGAGGACGACGACGGGGCCCGACAGCATGAACTCGACCAGCGGCTCGTAGAACGGCCGGCCCACGTGTTCGGCGTAGTGGGTCTCCAGGGTGGCCCGGTCCAGGTTGCGCAGCTCGAGAGCGGTGATCTGCCAGCCGGCCTTGCGCTCGATACGGCCGATGATCTCGCCGACGAGCCCGCGGCGGACCGCGTCGGGCTTGAGCAGGACGAGGCTGCGCTGGGTCATGTGTGGGTCTCCTTGGCAAGCATGCGAGTGCGTTATTCGAGGCTACAGGGGTACACCGCACGGGCGGCACCCGGACCGGGGATCCCCGCAGATGCGGGGCCGACACCACGCTTGTCGGCGAATTCTTCCTCATCGGTGGATCATCCCCGCGTGTGCAGGGCCAAGAGGTCCTGGTGCCGGATCCAGTCAGGCAACCGACACCGACAACGGGGGTTTATTCCGCCTGGGCCGCGAAGCGGGCCTTCGCCTCGTCGACCTTGCGGCCGAAGTGGACCGAGGCCCACCACAGGCCGGCGAAGACCGCACCCAGGAAGAACATCGTGGGGACGAAGAAACCGGAGGCGATCAGGCCGGCCTGGAGCACCCAGCCCAGCTGCACCCCACCCGGTCGGGTGACCATGCCGCACAGCAGGAGGGACAGCAGCATCGCGACACCGCACACCGTCCAGACCGTGGTCATGGACAGGTCGGGGTCCTTCATCGCCACCAAACCGGCGAAGCCCACCAGCATGAACTCGCCGATCAGCGTCGACGCGCAGAGCGTGCGCATGGTCAGTGCCTCCCCAGGAGCAGACGGGCCTCGCCGACCGTGATCACGGAGCCGGTCACCAGGACGCCCGCGCCCGCGTACTCCGCCTCCTCCTCCGCCAGCGTGATCGCGGCCTCGATCGCGTCGTCGAGGCGCGGCTCGACCTGGACGCGGTCCTCACCGAAGATCTCGACGGCGACCGCGGCGAGTTCGTCCACATCCATCGAACGGTGGCTGGAGTTCTGTGTGACGACGATCTCCGCGAAGATCGGCTCGAACGCGTCCAGCACCCCGCGCGCGTCCTTGTCGCTGCTCGGCGCGACCACACCGATCAGCCGGGAGAAGTCGAACGCCTCCGTGACACCGGCGGCCGCCGCCTGCGCGCCCGCCGGGTTGTGCGCCGCGTCCAGGACGACCGTGGGCGAGCGGCGTACGACCTCCAGACGGCCCGGCGAGGTCACCGACGCGAACCCCGTGCGGACCATGTCCATGTCCAGCGTGCGCGCGTGCTCCGCGCCGACGCCGAAGAACGCCTCCACCGCGGCCAGCGCCACCGCCGCGTTGTGCGCCTGGTGGGCGCCGTACAGCGGCAGGAAGATCTCCTCGTACTCACCGCCCAGGCCGCGAAGCGTCAGCAGCTGGCCTCCGACCGCCACCTCGCGGGACACCACGCCGAACTCCAGGCCCTCGCGGGCGACCCTGGCATCCGCGTCGACGGCTTTCTTCAGCAGCACCTGCGCGGCGTCCACCGGCTGCTGCGCCAGGATGACCGTCGAGCCCGGCTTGATGATCCCGGACTTCTCCCCGGCGATCTCCGCGGGCGTGCCGCCGAGCCGGTCCGTGTGGTCCAGCGCGATGGGCGTGACGACGGCGACGGACGCGTCGATGACGTTCGTCGCGTCCCAGGTGCCGCCCATGCCCACCTCGACGACGGCCACGTCCACGGGCGCGTCGGCGAAGGCCGCGTACGCCATTCCGGTCAGCACCTCGAAGAACGACAGCCGGAACTGCTCCCCGGTGTCGACCATCTCCACGAACGGCTTGATGTCGTGGTACGTCTCGATGAACCGCTCGGCGGGGATCGGAGCACCGTCCAGGCTGATCCGCTCGGTGACCGACTGGACGTGCGGCGAGGTGTACCGCCCGGTGCGCAGCCCGCCCGCGCCGAGCAGCGCCTCGATCATGCGGGCGGTGCTGGTCTTGCCGTTCGTGCCGGTGATGTGGATCGACGGGTAGCCGCGCTGGGGATCGCCCAGCACGTCCATCAGCGCCGCGATGCGGGACACCGACGGGTCCAGCTTGGTCTCGCCCCAGCGTCCGGCGAGCTCCTCCTCGACCTCGCGCAGCGCCTTGTCCACCTCCGGGTCGGCGGGCCGGGCGGGCACGGCGTCGGCCTGGGGCGGCCCGGCCTGGGTGCGCAGGGTACGGCTGCCGGCCTCGATCACCGCCAGATCGGGGTCACGGTCGGTCTCCGCTTCGACGAGGTCGTCGAACATGTCGGCGTCGAAGGGCTCGCTGGGTTCGGGCTGCGGCTGGTCACTCACGCGGTCCAGTCTACGGAGCGGTGAGGGAGCGGCGGCTTGCGGCTCCGCCGGGCGAGGACCGGGGTGCGGTGCCTCAACGGCTCTGCCGCGTGAGGGCACGTTCCCCAGGTCCCCCGGACCGTCCTTCGGGCGGTGTCCTCAATCGCCGGACGGGCTGGAAAATCCAGCCCGTCCGGCGATTGAGGACATCCCACGCGCTCCTACAGCCGGAAGCCCGGGCCCGCAGCAGCGGGCCCGGGCTTCCGGGGGAGGTATCGGCTACGCCTGCGGCAGGTTCGCCAGCTGCGCGCTGATGCGCTCGATGTCCGCCTCCGCCTTGGCGAGGCGGCCGCGGATCTTGTCGACGACGTTGTCCGGGGCCTTGGCCAGGAACGCCTCGTTACCCAGCTTCGCCGTGGCCTGGGCCTTCTCCTTCTCCGCCGCGGCCAGATCCTTCGCCAGTCGCTTGCGCTCCGCCTCCACGTCGATCGCGCCGACGAGGTCGAGGGTGACCGTGGCTCCGGCGACCGGCAGGGTGGCCGTCGCGTGGAAGGTCTCGCCCTCCGGCTGGAGGCGCAGCAGCTGGCGGATGGCCGTCTCGTGCGGGGCCAGCGGGGTGCCGGTCAGGTCGAGGCGGGCCGGGACCTTCTGGCCGGGCTGGAGGCCCTGGTCGGAGCGGAACCGGCGGACCTCGGTGACGACCTGCTGGACCAGCTCGATCTCCTTCTCGGCGGCCGCGTCGCGGAAGCCGCCCGGGGCGTCAGCCCCAGGAACGGACACAGCGGAGGGCCAGTCGGCGATGACGACGGACTCCTTGCCCGTGAGCGTCGTCCACAGCGTCTCGGTGACGAAGGGGACGACCGGGTGGAGGAGGCGCAGCATCACATCGAGGACCTCGCCCAGGACACGGGCCGAGACCTTCGCGGGCCCGCCGCCGCCCATGAACGTGGTCTTGGACAGCTCGACGTACCAGTCGAAGACCTCGTCCCACGCGAAGTGGTAGAGGGTGTCGGACAGCTTCGAGAACTGGAAGTCCTCGTAGTACGCGTCGACTTCGGCGACGGTCCGGTTGAGCCGGGACAGGATCCAGCGGTCGGTCGCCGACAGCTCCTCGGCGGGCGGCAGTTCGCCCTCGACCGTGGCGCCGTTCATCAGCGCGAAGCGCGTGGCGTTCCAGATCTTGTTGGCGAAGTTGCGGGACGCCTGGACCCAGTCCTCGCCGATCGGAACGTCGATGCCGGGGTTGGCACCGCGCGCCAGCGTGAAGCGGAGCGCGTCGGAGCCGTACTTGTCCATCCAGTCCAGCGGGTTGACCGCGTTGCCGAAGGACTTCGACATCTTCTTGCCGTTCTGGTCACGGACCATGCCGTGCAGGGCGACGGTGTGGAACGGCGGGGTGCCGTCCATCGCGTAGAGGCCGAACATCATCATCCGGGCGACCCAGAAGAAGAGGATGTCGTAGCCGGTGACCAGGACGGAGTTCGGGTAGAACTTCGCGAGACTGTCGGTCTGCTCGGGCCAGCCGAGCGTGGAGAACGGCCACAGGCCGGACGAGAACCAGGTGTCCAGGACGTCGGTGTCCTGGTGCCAGCCGTCGCCGGACGGGGGCTGCTCGTCGGGGCCGACGCAGACGACCTCGCCGTTCGGGCCGTACCAGACCGGGATGCGGTGACCCCACCACAGCTGACGCGAGATGCACCAGTCGTGCAGGTTGTCGACCCAGTCGAAGTACCGCTTCTCCATGTCCTGCGGGTGGATCTTCACCCGGCCGTCGCGGACCGCGTCACCCGCGGCCTTGGCGAGCGGGCCGACCTTGACCCACCACTGCATCGACAGGCGCGGCTCGATGGTGGTCTTGCAGCGCGAGCAGTGGCCGACGGAGTGGACGTACGGGCGCTTCTCGGCGACGATCCGGCCCTCGGCGCGCAGCGCGCCGACAATCGCGGAACGGGCCTCCAGTCGGTCCAGGCCCTGGAAGGGGCCGTGGGCCGTGATGATCGCGTGCTCGTCCATGACGGCGACGGCCGGCAGGTTGTGCCGCTGGCCGATCTCGAAGTCGTTCGGATCGTGCGCGGGCGTCACCTTGACGGCGCCCGTGCCGAACTCCGGGTCGACGTGCTCGTCGGCGACGACGGGAATACGGCGGCCGGTGAGCGGCAGCTCGATCTCGCGGCCGACGAGGTGCTTGTACCGCTCGTCCTCGGGGTGGACGGCGACGGCCGTGTCACCGAGCATCGTCTCGGCGCGGGTCGTCGCGACGACGATCGCGTCGTCGCCGTCGCCGTAGCGGATGGAGACGAGCTCGCCGTCGTCGTCCTGGTACTCCACCTCGATGTCCGAGATGGCGGTCAGGCAACGCGGGCACCAGTTGATGATGCGCTCGGCGCGGTAGATCAGCTCGTCGTCGTAGAGCTTCTTGAAGATGGTCTGGACGGCCTGGGAGAGGCCCTCGTCCATGGTGAAGCGCTCACGGGACCAGGCGACGCCGTCGCCCAGGCGCTTCATCTGGCCGGAGATCTGGCCGCCGGACTCGCCCTTCCACTTCCAGACGCGCTCGACGAACGCCTCCCGGCCCAGGTCGTGGCGGGACTTGCCCTCCTTGGCGAGCTCGCGCTCGACGACGTTCTGGGTGGCGATACCGGCGTGGTCCATGCCGGGCTGCCACAGCGTCTCGTAACCCTGCATCCGCTTGCGGCGGGTGAGGGCGTCGATCAGCGTGTGCTCGAAGGCGTGGCCCAGGTGCAGGCTGCCGGTGACGTTCGGCGGCGGGATGACGACGGTGTACGGCGGCTTGTCGCTGTTCGCGTCGGCCTCGAAGTAACCGCGCTCCACCCAGCGCTCGTACAGCGCCCCCTCTACCTCGGCCGGCGCGTAGGTGGTCGGCAGTTCGGGAGTGGCGGCTGGCGTCTGCTGAGTGTTCTCGGTCACGACGCACAGTTTAGAGGGGCGGCCTCCCTCGTTACGAATCGATACCCGTGCCGCGCAACCCGTTGCCGGAGCGGGGCCCGCCGGTCTGCGCTTCGCCGTCGGCGGCGGCCGTGCGGTGGAGGTTCCTGCCGAATGACCGTCTGCTGCAGCGGCGTACCGGAACCCAGAACGTTCGGTAACGGTGCGTACCCTGCCCCCCCCCCGGAGGCATGCCCGTTCCGACAGGATGTTCGGAATCATGAGCAACGGAAAAGGGGAGGGGACGAAGCCTTGCAGCGGAAGACGAGGGGCCTGGCCGTCATGGGCGGGGTGCTGGCGCTCGCCATGGCCGGTGGCGGCGTATACGTACTGACGTCCGACGACGACAGTCCCGTGGCCGGCGAGACCAAGGGGTACAAGCTGACCCCTGCGGGGACAGTCGGCCCGTACAAGAGGCAGAAGGAGTACTACGCGGAGGAGGACCTGAACAACAAGGACTGCGACTGGAACTCCGACTCGGACTGCGGCTTGATCGAGAACGAGCTGTCCTACCCCGAAAGTGACGAGGCGAAAGAGATCGGCATCGCTTACCCGGCCGCCAAGGCAGGTGCTGAATACCGTTACAGATACCTGCTCAAGGGCCGCCAGCAGCGGAAGACGCTGCTTCTCAGCGGATATTGGGGCCGGGTCGACGATCCGGACAAAGCGATCGACAATTTCTTCCAGTCCATCAAGGACGGCGACCAGAGCTCATTCAAGGGGAGGCTGGTCGGCACGGCCGAGGAGGTCCACCCCAAGGGCTTCGACGGTGCCCTCATGAAGTGCCAGAATGCCGAGCTGCGCCGCATGGGAACGGTGAAGGCGGGCAATCCCCCCAAGACGATGCGGGTCCCGGTCTGCGTCTGGGCCGACTACAGCTCCGTGGCCGCCACAGCCGGTGTCGACTCACCCCAGCTCGTCGCCCGAGCCCGGGGCCTGTCTCGATCCGAGGTCGCGAACCTGGCCGCCGAGCTCTACAACACCTCCCGCACCAAGCGGTGACGTACGGCGAAGGGGGCGCCCTCCCGGGCGCCCCCTTCCCACGTGTCGCTTACGCCGACTTCTCGTGGCGGCCGTCGTCCTTGCGGATCATCCGCGGCTCGCGCGGCACCAGCGTCGGGTTGACGTTGTTGTGGACGACGTCCTCGGTGATGACGACACGGGCCACGTCCTTGCGGGACGGGACCTCGTACATCACCGACATCAGGACCTCCTCCATGATGGCGCGCAGGCCGCGCGCGCCGGTGCCGCGGAGGATGGCCTGGTCGGCGATGGCCTCCAGGGCCGGGCGGTCGAAGTCCAGCTCCACGCCGTCGAGTTCGAACAGGCGCTGATACTGCTTCACCAGCGCGTTGCGCGGCTCGACCAGGATCTGCAGCAGGGCCTCGCGGTCCAGGTTGTGGACCGAGGTGATGACGGGGAGCCGGCCGATGAACTCCGGGATCATCCCGAACTTCACCAGGTCCTCCGGCATGACCTCCTGGAACTGGTCGCTGGCCTCGATCTCCCGCTTGGAGCGGATCGTCGCGCCGAAGCCGATGCCCTTCGCGCCGGCCCGCGACTCGATGATCCTCTCCAGGCCGGCGAAGGCACCGCCCACGATGAACAGGACGTTCGTCGTGTCGATCTGGATGAACTCCTGGTGCGGGTGCTTGCGGCCGCCCTGCGGCGGTACGGAGGCGGTGGTGCCCTCGAGGATCTTCAGCAGGGCCTGCTGCACGCCCTCGCCCGAGACGTCACGCGTGATCGACGGATTCTCGCTCTTACGGGCGACCTTGTCGATCTCGTCGATGTAGATGATGCCGGTCTCGGCCTTCTTGACGTCGTAGTCCGCGGCCTGGATCAGCTTCAGCAGGATGTTCTCGACGTCCTCGCCGACATAGCCCGCCTCCGTCAGCGCCGTCGCGTCGGCGATGGCGAACGGGACGTTGAGCATCCGGGCCAGGGTCTGAGCCAGCAGCGTCTTGCCCGACCCGGTGGGACCGAGCAACAGGATGTTGGACTTGGCGAGTTCGATCGCGTCGTCCCGGCCCTGCGCGCCGCCGGTCTCGCCGGCCTGGACGCGCTTGTAGTGGTTGTACACCGCGACCGAGAGGGCCTTCTTCGCGGGCTCCTGCCCGACGACATAGCCCTCGAGGAACTCATAGATCTCGCGCGGCTTGGGGAGTTCCTCCCACCGCACCTCGGAGGTCTCGGCGAGCTCCTCCTCGATGATCTCGTTGCAGAGATCGATGCATTCGTCGCAGATGTAGACACCGGGGCCTGCGATGAGCTTCTTCACCTGCTTCTGGCTCTTGCCGCAGAACGAGCACTTGAGCAGGTCGCCGCCATCACCGATGCGTGCCACGAGGTGCTTCCCCTTCGCCTGGGAGCAGCCTGGTTCAGCGGCTCCTGGTGCCTCATATCCGACGGTACCCTGCCGGGGGCCCTGTTCGGGCCCCCCTGACGGGGTTCACGACAAGTGAACCCCGCCAAGGGGCGTGTTGCCTCAGCCCAGCTGGGCGGGCGCGCCCTTGCGGGTGGACACGATCTGGTCGATCAGGCCGTACTGGAGCGCACCCTCGGCCGTGAGGATCTTGTCGCGCTCGATGTCCTCGCGGACCTTCTCCAGCGGGGTGCTGGAGTGCTTGGCGAGCATCTCTTCCAGCTGCGTGCGCATCCGGAGGATTTCGTTGGCGGCGATCTCCAGGTCGGAGAGCTGCTCACGGCCGGTCTGCGACGACGGCTGGTGGATCAGCACTCGGGCGTGCGGCAGGGCCATCCGCTTGCCGGGGGTGCCGGCGGCGAGCAGCACGGCCGCGGCGGAGGCCGCCTGGCCCATGCAGACCGTCTGGATGTCCGGCTTGACGAACTGCATCGTGTCGTAGATCGCGGTCAGCGCGGTGAAGGAGCCACCGGGGCTGTTGATGTAGATCGAGATGTCGCGGTCCGGGTCCATCGACTCCAGGCACAGCAGCTGCGCCATGACGTCGTTGGCGGAGGCGTCGTCGATCTGCACGCCGAGGAAGATCACGCGCTCCTCGAAGAGCTTCGCGTACGGGTCGTACTCGCGCACGCCCTGCGAGGTGCGCTCGACGAAGCGCGGGACGACGTAGCGGTTGTCGACCTGGGGGCCCGTGTACAGGCCGCTCGCGGAGTAGTTGTTCATGTCGGTGTTCACCATCCTGGGGGCGTTCGGTGGGCTGTCGGGGCTGTCGGTACGAGGCCTCAGGCCCCGGTGCCACCGCCGCCCGGAACGCCCGAGGCAGCGGAGATGATCTCGTCGATGAGGCCGTACTCCTTGGCCTCCTCCGCCGTGTACCAGCGGTCGCGGTCGCCGTCGCGGATGATCGTCTCCATGGTCTGGCCGGAGTGCCGGGCGGTGATCTCGGCCATGCGCTTCTTGGTGCGGAGCAGCTGCTCGGCCTGGATCTTGATGTCGGAGGCGGTGCCGCCCAGGCCGGCCGAGCCCTGGTGCATCAGGATGTCGGTGTGCGGCAGCGCGAAGCGCTTGCCCGCGGTGCCGCCGGTCAGCAGGAACTGGCCCATGGAGGCCGCCAGGCCCATGCCGATGGTGACCACGTCGTTCGGGATGTACTGCATGGTGTCGTAGATCGCCATGCCGGCCGTCACCGAACCGCCGGGGCTGTTGATGTAGAGGTAGATGTCCTTGTCCGGGTCGGCGGCGAGGAGCAGCAGCTGCGCTGTGATCTTGTTGGCGATGTCATCGTCGACGGGCTGGCCGAGGAAGATGATCCGCTCGTTGAGCAGTCGGCTGTAGACCTGGTCGCCGAGGCCACCACCGATGGACGGCTCGCCGGCGGCGTAAGGCATCAGATTCGTCACGTATCCACCTGCTCGTCTCTGACGGCTCCGGCCGTCTCAGCGTCTTTGTTCTGAGGGCGAGGTCCCGCGCGGGTGCTCCCCTACCGTGGGTACTCCCCTGCCCTCGTATTCATGGACCCTAACGCGCAGGTGAGACAACACCATCCCGGTTCCCGAACTGTTCGCTGGGAGCGCAAGGTGTGGAGGCCCGCGAGCCAACGCCGACGGGCCCGGCGCAGTGCGTCCGGGCCCGTCGTGCGTGGGGGTCCCCCCATGCCCGCCAGGGCGTGGGGGAAGGATCAGTACGAGGCTCAGGCCTCGGTCTTCTCCTCGGTCTCGCCCTCGCCCTCGGCGGCGGCGACGACCTCTTCGGCGATCTCTTCCTCGTCCTCGTCGGACAGGTCGACGACCTCGCCGTTGGTGTCCTTGACCGTGGCGGCCTCGACGACGAGCGCGAGGGCCTTGCCGCGGGCGACCTCGCCGACGAGCATCGGCACCTGGCCGCCCTCGACGACGGCCTTGGCGAACTGGTCGGGGCTCATGCCGGAGGAGGCGGCACGGCGCATCAGGTGCTCGGTCAGCTCGTCCTGGTTGACGTTGAGCTTCTCCGTGGCGACCAGCTCGTCGAGGATGAACTGGGTCTTGATGCCCTTGATCGCCGCTTCCTTGGTCTCGGCGTCGAACTCCTCCTCGGTCTTGCCCTGGATCTCCAGGTACTTCGCGAGGTCGAGGCCCATCTGGCCGAGCTGGTGGTGCTCGAGGTTGTGCTTGCGGGTGTTGACCTCGTCCTCGAGGAGCTTCTCGGGGATCGGGACCTCGACCAGCTTCAGCAGCTCGTCCAGGACGCGCTCCTGGGCCTGGGTGGCCTGGTCGTACTGCTTCATGTTCTCGAGGCGCGTACGGCTGTCGGCCTTGAGCTCGTCCAAGGTGTCGAACTGGCTGGCCATCTGGGCGAAGTCGTCGTCCAGGGCGGGCAGCTCACGCGCGGCCACCTGGGTGACCTTGACCGTGACCTCGGCCTCCTTGCCCGCGGCGGAGCCGCCCTTGAGCTCGGAGGTGAAGGTGGCCTCGCCGTCGGCCTCCAGGCCCTTGACGGCGTCGTCGATGCCGTCGAGCAGCTCACCGGAGCCGATGGTGTACGACACGCCCTCGGCGACGCCGTCCTCGAGGACCTCGCCCTCGACCTTGGCCTGCAGGTCGATCGTCACGACGTCGCCGTCCTCGGCGGCCCGCTCGACCGGGGAGGTGGAGGCGAAGCGCTCACGCAGCTGCTCCACGGACTTCTCGACGTCCTCGTCGGTGACCTCGACGGCGTCGACCTCGACCTCGATGCCGGAGTAGTCCGGGATCTCGACGGTCGGGCGGACGTCGACCTCGGCGGTGAAGGCCAGCAGCTCGCCGTCCTTCAGCTCGGTGATGTCGACCTCGGGCTGGCCGAGCGGGTTGACGTCGGCCTCGTTGACGGCCTGGGTGTAGAACTTCGGGAGCGCGTCGTTGACGGCCTCCTCCAGCACCGCGCCACGGCCGAACCGCTGGTCGATCACACGGGCCGGGATCTTGCCCTTGCGGAAGCCCTTGACCGTGACCTGCTGGTTGATCTTCTTGTACGCCGCGTCGAGGCTGTCCTTGAGCTCCTCGAAGGGCACCTCGACAGTGAGCCGAACCCGGGTCGGGTTCAGGTTCTCCACGGCGCTCTTCACGGTTCGGTCTCCTTGTGGCTGATGCTCGGATTCTGCTGGGCCTGATCGGCTTCAGCGGATCGCGCCCGGAAGACTTGAGACACACGGGCACGCAGCTTGCATAGTAACCGCAAGCCCGAAGGGCCCCACAACGTGATCTTGCTGGTGGTCGGGGTGGCGGGATTTGAACCCACGGCCTTCCGCTCCCAAAGCGGACGCGCTGCCAAGCTGCGCCACACCCCGTTCGGTGCGACACGTAGGGTACATGCCCGCGGGCTGTACGTCGGTTCGTTTGATGGGGTGTGCGGAGAGGCCCTCCGACCCGCTAACATGCTCCTCGTGCTTGCGGGCGTAGCTCAATGGTAGAGCCCTAGTCTTCCAAACTAGCTACGCGGGTTCGATTCCCGTCGCCCGCTCTGAACGGCTCAGGGCCAGGTCGGAGGTTCAGTCCTCCGACCTGGCCCTGAGTGTTTCCGGGGCTTCGTTCTGTTCTTCGCGTCGCCCGCCGTGCGCCCCTCGGGCTTTTGATCTTTTGCTTCTTCTTGGCCTTCGGCGCTTCCTCCGGCCCTCCCTCACGAGGCCGCTCATCACGTCGGCGATCAGCCGGTCCCGGTCAGCGCTCGCGTCCATCGCGGGAGCAGCAGCGTCGATCTTGAGCAGCCTCCGGGTGGCCCGGCGTCGGCTCGCTCGGCGCAGGAGGGCGACTCCATCGCCGTGACGGCGCGCAGGCAGTCGTCCGTACCGGATTCCGGATGCGCTCGAAGGAGTCCTTGACGTGGCGCGACCGCCCGGGCGGACGCAGGCTTGAAGCGGTGACGAGGGGGCCCGCACGGGGTCACCGGGACCGCCGCCGGGCGGGCTTGCATCAACCGACGACCCGCCCAGGGAGCAGAGCGCATGATCCAGCCGGCCGATATCCGCGAATGGCGCAACCGGGACGTCATCGACCCGAAGCGAAACAAGATCGGCGCCCTCGAGGCCGTCTACGTGGACACCTCGACCGACGAGCCGGCCATGGCCACCGTCCGGACCGGCCTGCCGACGCGGCAGCGCCTCATCTTCGTCCCGCTCGACGGGGCGATCGTGGGCCCGGACTACGTCAAGGTCGCGTACGACAGGAGGCTGGTGAAGAAGGCCCCGTCCATCGGCACGGACGATGTGCTGCCCGTCGAGGAGGAGGAGGCGGTCTTCCGGCACTACGGCATGCCCTACCAAGTCGGAGCCAAGGGGGAACGGCAGCTCGCGCGCCGCTGACCCCCTCATGAAGGGTGCGCACGCACATGGTGATCTTTCTGTTGCTCGTCCTCGCGGCGATCACCCTGGGACTCATCGGCACCACGGCGGAAGGCCTTGGCTATCTGCTGATCATCGGCATCGTCGTACTGGTGATCGCCCTTGCCTACGGCGGCGTGCGCCTGACCCACCGAGTCCGGGGTCGCCCCGGCCGGTGAGCGCATGAGCAGACGGCGCCGCCGAGGGGCCTCGGGAGCGCGTCGCCGTTCAGCGCCGCTTCGCTCGCGTCCTGTCCACGAGCGAGACGCCGAGCGCCGCCAGGCCGATCTGGATGAGCCATTCGGTCCAGTCGATACCGCTTGTCTCGGCTACACCCAGCGACCGGGCGATGGCGGAACCGGCCAGTGCGGCCGCGATGCCGATGAGGATCATGAGCAGACGGGCAGGTGTTGACGCCCCGGCAACACCAGGCGCCCCAGCAAGCCTCCATGGGGCCTCACCACTTCGACGAAAGGTGGTTCACCATGACGTCGATGGCCGGGGGCGACGCTCACATTGGAGAGCGGCCACCATGACAAGCCCGTCTGACCGGCCGGACGTCGACCGCATGAAGGAAGTGGCCGACGCGGCGGCGCGCGCCTTCGCCCTTGTCCCCGCCCGGCCCGACGAGGTACCACCGCTGCTCGACAGCCAGGGGCGGCGCACTGCCGCGCGTCGTCTCCACACCGACCCGGAGACGGTGGAAAGGGACCTCGTCAAGCTCGTCCTGACCATTGTCGAGCTGCTGCGCCAGCTGATGGAGCGCCAGGCGCTGCACCGGGTCGACCAGGGCGACCTCACCGAGGAACAGGAGGAAAGGCTCGGCCTGACACTCATGCTCCTCCACGACAGGATGACCGAACTGTGCAGCCGCTACGGTCTCACCATGGAAGACCTCAACCTCGATCTCGGGCCGCTCGGAACGCTCCTGCCGCCCTGACCGACATGGGTACGGTCACTCCGCTGCGGACACTCGCCCTCACGCTCGCGCTCGTGGGAGGCACGAGATGGGCGGTGAAGCGTGTGGCCGAGATCGCGGAATGGGAGCACTACGACGCTCGCCGGGTGGCGCGCCGGCTCGCCGAACTGGAACAGAAGGTGTCGGCCGGCCGGATCGGCCAGGAGGAACACAAGAGACGTGAGGCCGAGCTGCTCGGCCGGCTCGAAGAGATCCGGCGCTTCTGGGGGCGGCCATGAGCAACCTGCCCAGCGCGTCAGAGCCTCCGTGAGCAGGCCGCAACTCGAATCGGTGTTCCACCGCCTCCGCTAGAAGCTGATCTGGTTGATCGTGCTCGCGATCGAGTCGAGGAACTTGGTTATCGACGGCGCCATGCCGCTGGAGGCAAGGAAGAAACCGAAGAGGATCGCCACGGTCGCGGGCCCTGCCTTCAGGTTTCCGCCCCGTATCAGCACCACGAGAATGATCGCCAACAACAGCACTACAGACAGTGAAATGGCCACAACTGATCACACCCTCGGTCGGTCCGCCTCCGACCATGGTGCCACCAACCTGCCTGTTGTCGGGGTCGGCTGACGAATCGCCGGCGCATGGAATGCGCCACATACCGGACCGGAGGCCGGACGGTCAGGGACCGTCCACCAGACCCAACAGCCTGCGAACGTTCGCGTACTTGGCGGTGAGCCGGACCCGGGTCGGCTCGTCCAGCACGGCGAGCCGCGCCGGGTCGGTGTTGTGCGCCAGGTCGGCCTCCTTGACGAGGAGCGCGCCGGGGGTGGCGAGGATGCGTGCGCAGTACGCCTCGACGTCCTCCCCGGACCGCTTGGTGACGGCCGGCACGATGTCCTTGGTGCTCTGCGGCAGCGCGACCGCGTCCAGCCACTCCCGCGGCAGCGCGTCGTCCTCGACGGCGTCGTGCAGCCACGCGGCGGCGATCTGCTCGTCCCTCCCGCCCCTGACCCGTACTCCCTCGGCGACGGCGGCCAGATGCACGGCATACGGCCGCCCCGCCTTGTCGGTCTGTCCGGCGTGCGCCTCGCGGGCGACGGCCTCGACCTCGGCCAGGGTCAGGTGCGGCTCGCTCTGTTCCCTCACTCGTCGTCCCCGTAACCCATGAACCAGTGTGTGCCGGAATAGCCTGCCATCGAGAACGGCTGGTTCGACTCGGTGAGCATCCGGAAGATCAGCTCGGCAGTGGAGCAGTCGAACCGCGTCGTGGCGCGATCGTCCTCCATCGTGATGATGGGCCACAGATCCGGATCGCGGCCTTCGGTGAGCCAGTAGAACTGGGTCTCGTGCTCGGTGTTCGCCCATTCCAGAAGGCCGCCCCGCGCCGGGAACAGCTTGTAGGGCTCCCACAGTCCGTTGCCGCGCGTCGCCGCGAAGTGGGCCAGCCACTCGGTGTGCTGGACCAGGTCCTCACTCCGGCCGCCCGGGACGATCATGCTGAGGTAGCCGTCGAAGCCGCCGCGCCCGAAGAGCTCCGCCAGGCGCTTGTAGTCGCTCGGCAGCGCGGTGCCCAGCCGGGTCTCGACCGCCTCCCAGTCGACCGTGCGGGCCCTGGCCGGGTCCCAGCCCGTGACGGCCACCACCCGGTCCACCCAGTCGGCGTCCGCCGGCAACGGGTCCGCCGCCGGGTCGGCGCGCTCGGCGACCAGCACGACCGGGCGTATGCCGCCCTCGTCGGTGCGGACCGTGCCGCAGCCGATCCACCGCCTCGCATACGCCCATACGCGCATCCCGGCCAGGCGGTCGCCGAAGGGCTCGACGAGCGGCAGCCCGGTCCGCGCCGTCGCCGTGGCCGGGTCCAGCCTGCGCGCGGAGCCGAAGCGGCCGCTCACCGCGTCGGCGAACGCCTCCAGGTCCAGACCGTCCGGCAGCTCCAGGCACGCGTGCCCGGCGCCGTGGCCGGGCCGCGCGCACACCGGCTCCGAGGTGACGGGCCCGACCGGATGGTGCAGGGCCGAAAGCAGTTCGTCGAAGTCCGTGTCCATACGGGACAGTGAACCGCAGCCCTCTGACAACGCCTCAGCGGACAGCCGCCCTCGCCGGGAGGTGGGTCGCCGCCAGACCCAGGGCGACGATCGCGGCCACCAGCGAGCCGTACAACACCGGCGGTATGCAGGGGGCTTCGCCGGTGATGCCCCGCATCAGACCTCCCTGCGCACCGGGTAGCCGCGAGCCCGGCATGATCCGCCGGACACCTCCTAGCCTTCGCGGCAGAGGAGCAGCAGCGCCCGGTCGTCGTTGACGTCCTTCGCGACCGCCTCGATCAGGTGCCAGGCCGCGCCCTCGAAGCCGGAGGCGACATAGCGGTCGGCCTCGCCCGTCAGCCGGTCGATGCCCTCGCTGATCTCCCGGTCGGAGGTCTCGACCAGGCCGTCCGTGAAGAGCATCAGCACATCGCCGGGCCGGAGTGTGCCCTTGACCGGGTGAAATTCGGCGGCGTCGTAGACGCCCAGCAGCGGGCCCTCGGCCACCTTCTCCTCCCAGCGGCCGCTGCCCGCGTTCAGCTGCAAGGCCGGCAGATGGCCGGCCGAGAGCAGTTCGTAGTCGCCGGAGTCCAGGTCGAGCACGAGATGGACGGAGGTGGCGAAGCCCTCGTCCCAGTCCTGGCGCAGGAGGTAGCCGTTGGCGGCGGGGAGGAATCCGTGCGGGGGCAGGGAGCCGAGGAGTCCGCCGAAGGCTCCGGAGAGCAGCAGTGCCCGCGAGCCCGCGTCCATGCCCTTGCCCGACACATCGGTCAGGACGACCTCGAGGGTCCGCCCGCCGTTGGTGCGGGCCGCGACCACGAAGTCGCCGGAGAAGGACTGGCCGCCGGCCGGCCGCAGGGCCATCTCGTGGTGCCAGCCGCGGGGGAGCCTGGGCAGGGCGCTCTGCACCCTGATGCGTTCGCGGAGGTCGAAGAGCATGGTGCCGCCGCGCCGCCACGGCACCCCGACCCTGGCCCGGAACTGGGCGATCAGCAGCCCGAAGAAGCCGCAGGCCGCGACGACGAGCACGGTGCCCGGTGTGACGGCCGCGCCGGCCGGGCCGGGGATGTCCTGGCCGAGCTGGACCGATTCGACGAGGAGGGCGACGGCGGAGGCGGCGTACAGGCCCAGCAGGCTGGCGGGCCGCAGCAGCAGTCCGCCGGCGACGATGGGCAGGACCAGCGCGGCCGGGGAGCACCACTCCGGCATGGCGACGGTGCCGCAGGCGAGGGCGGGGACGGTGAGCATCAGGCCGACGAGGGCCAGCCAGTCGGAGCCGTCGCCGCGGAAGTAGTCGACGGCGGATTTGCGCAGCGCTGTACGGGCCCGGTGCATCGTTTTGTGCATCCGGGCCGTGAACGAATCTGCTCGCGCATTTCTTGCCATCGGCAAGGACCCTATCCAGGCGTGGCGGTGCTCCGCAGGGGGACCCCGTGACAATGCGTTCGAAATCGGGTCGCTCGGATGACGGACCCTTGATGGTCATGCCGTATGACTACGGCTTCGGGTGTTGAGACCGGCCGAGTGGGACACGTGGTACGCGGCGCTGGAGCGCGCGTTCGGCGGGGTGCCGGAGGCTCCGGAGGAGCGTGAGCTGTGGCGGGCGCTGACCGAGCACGAACGCTCCATCGGGCTGTGGGACGGCGAGGACTGCGTCGGCACGACCGGGGCGTTCGGCTTCCGGCTGACGGTGCCGGGCGGCGGGCTCGTACCCGCGGCCGGAGTGACGCGGCCACGCACCGGCGGCGCGGACTGCTCACCGCCATGATGCGGCGCCAGCTCGACGACGTACGGGCGTGGGGCGAACCGCTGGCCGTCCTGACCGCCTCGGAGCCGGAGATCTACGGACGCTTCGGCTACGGCATCGCGACGCAGCAGCTGGCGGCGGACATCGACACCGCGCGGGTGCGGCTGTCGGTGCCCGAGGGGACGGACGCGGTTCGGCTGCGTTTCGTGGCGCCCGCGGACGTACGGGACGAGTGCGAGGCCGTGTACGCCCGGAAGGTGCCCGGGCGGCCCGGGATGACGGCCCGCAGGCCCGGCTGGGAGCGGCTGCCGCTGCTCGATCCGCCGGGGGACGGGAGGGCGCCTCGCCGCTGCAGTGCGTGGTCGCCGAGCGGGACGGGGAGACGGTCGGCTACGCCCGTTTCCCCAACAAGCCCGAGTGGGACGCGAGCGGTTCCAGGGGCACGATCGTGCTGCGTGATCTGGAGGCGCTCGACCCGGCCGCGTACGCGGCGCTGTGGCGGTTCCTCTTAGGCATCGACCTGACGTCGACGATCCAGGTCCGCAACCGGCCGACCGATGACCCGTGGCAGTGGATGGTGTCCGACATCCGGCGGTGCGGTATCCGGCTGCGGGATTCGCTGCACGTACGTCTGGTGGACCTGGGCGCCGCGCTGGAAGCCCGCACGTACGCCGTGCCCGTGGACGTCGTCCTGGAGGTCGAGGACGATTTCTGCCCCTGGAACCAGGGGCGCTGGCGGCTGACCGGCGACGGCAAGGGGGCGTCCTGCGAGCGGACCGAGGGCGAGGCCGATCTCGCGCTCTCCGTACGGGAGCTGGGCGCCGCCTACCTGGGCGGGGTCTCGCTGTCGGCGCTGGCCGGCGCCGGGCGGGTGCGGGAGCTGCGCCAGGGGGCGCTGGCGGAGGCCTCGGCGGCCTTCGGCTCGGATCTCGCTCCGTGGCTGCCGCACGGTTTCTAGTGCTGTGACCGGGAGGGTTCACCGGCTCGCGACGCTCCCCCAGCTACCTCCCCCAGCTACCGCTGGGGGAGGTAGCTGGGGAGCCGCGAGCCACCCGGCGAACCTTCCCGGCCACAGCACTAGGCGTGGATTTCCACGTGCCCTGAGGTGCCCTGGCAGGAGGGGCACCAGAAGAGGTTGCGGGCGGCGAGACCGGCGGTGCGGATCTCGCCGCCACAGATGTGGCAGGGCATGTTGGCCCTGCGATAGACGTACACCTCGCCGCCGTGGTCGTCGACGCGCGGCGGGCGGCCCATCGCCTCCGGGGTGTGCTCGGGGCGGACCGTGTCGATCCGGTTGTTCCGCACCCCCTCGCGCATCAGGGCGACGAGATCGGCCCAGATGGCGTCCCACGCCTTCTCGGTGAGGTCCTTCCCGGGAAGATAGGGGTCGATTCCGTGCCGGAACAGCACCTCGGCCCGGTAGACGTTGCCGACGCCCGCGATGACCTTCTGGTCCATGAGGAGCGCGGCGATCGTGGTACGGCTCCGGGAGATCCGCTGCCATGCCTTGCCCGGGTCGTCGTTCCGGCGGAGCGGGTCCGGGCCGAGGCGGTCGTGTATGGCCTGCTTCTCGGCCTCGGTGATCAGCGCGCAGGTCGTCGGGCCGCGCAGGTCGGCGTAGTGATCGTCGTTCGCAATGCGCAGGCGCACGGTGTCCGTGGCGGGCGGGGCGGTGGCGGCGCCGAAGCCGAGCTTGCCGAAGAGCCCGAGATGGATGTGGACCCAGCCGTCCCGGTCGAAGCCCAGGAACAGGTGCTTGCCGTGCGCGTCCACGCCGTCCAGCACGGAGCCGTCGAGCAGCGCCGCGCTGCCGGAGAACCTGCCCTGCGGGCTGCTGACCCGCACCCGCCGGCCGGCGAAGCGGTCGAGGTGGTCCTCGGCGAGCCGGTGGATGGTGTGCCCTTCGGGCATGGGTGCGGTTCTCCTGCGATGCGCGCTTCGGGGTCCGGGCCCCGGGGGCGTGCCCCGGGCCCTGGCCGAGTGTCAGTCCTGCTGGGGGTGGTGGGCCGGGATAGGGGGCATGGTGCCCTCGGTCTCGTACGCCGAGAGCATCTCGATGCGGCGGGTGTGGCGCTCGTCACCCGAGTACGGCGTCTTCAGGAAGATCTCGACGAAGGTCGTCGCCTCGTCCCGGCTGTGCATGCGGGCGCCGACCGCCACCACGTTGGCGTTGTTGTGCTCACGGCCGAGGGCGGCCGTCTGCTCGCTCCAGGCCAGCGCTGCCCGGACACCCTTGACCTTGTTGGCGGCGATCTGCTCGCCGTTGCCCGAGCCGCCGATCACGATGCCGAGGCTGTCCGGGTCCGCGGCGGTCTTCTCGGCGGCGCGGAGGCAGAAGGGCGGGTAGTCGTCCTGGGCGTCGTAGATGTGGGGGCCGCAGTCGACGGGCTCGTGGCCGTGGGCCCGGAGCCACTCGACGAGGTGGTTCTTGAGTTCGTAGCCGGCATGGTCGGAGCCGAGGTACACGCGCATGGTTCCGAGTGTGGCATGACAGGCGCCCGGTTGCTCCGGCGCCCCTCGCGGACATCTCCGCACGGGAGGGACGAACGCCGGCTTATAACCCGAAACGCAATCGGAATCAAGACTTCCGTTTTGGTGTTCTGTGAGGGTTCAATTTGTCCACTCGTACCCCGAGTGCACGGTCGTCCAGACGTTAGGACTCACTACATGCCCACGCAGCCGACCCTCGAGAGGGTGAGCGATCACACCGGAGACCCCGGCCAGTCGCCCTCCTCCGACGGCCTGAAGGCCGGCCTCAAGAACCGCCACCTCTCCATGATCGCCATCGGCGGTGTCATCGGCGCCGGCCTCTTCGTGGGCTCCGCATCCGGTATCGCCGCCGCCGGCCCCGCCATCCTCATCTCCTACGCCGTCGTCGGCATGATGGTCGTCTTCGTGATGCGCATGCTGGGAGAGATGGCCGCCGCGTACCCGAGCTCCGGCTCCTTCTCGGCCTACGCGGACCGCGCGCTGGGCCGCTGGGCGGGCTTCTCGATCGGCTGGCTGTACTGGTTCTTCTGGGTCGTGGTGCTCGCCGTCGAGGCGACCGCCGGCGCGGTCATCCTCAACGGCTGGATCCCGGCGGTGCCGCAGTGGGCCTGGGCGCTCATCGTGATGATCGTGCTGACGGCCACCAACCTCGGCTCGGTGGCCTCCTACGGCGAGTTCGAGTTCTGGTTCGCCGGCATCAAGGTCGTCGCGATCGCCGCGTTCGTCGTGATCGGTGGCCTGGCGGCCTTCGGGCTGCTGCCCGGATCGGACAACCCCGGCGCAGGTCTGGCGCACCTCACCGACGCCGGCGGCTTCATGCCCAACGGCGCGGGGTCCATCCTCACCGGCATCCTGATGGTCGTCTTCTCCTTCATGGGCAGCGAGATCGTCACCCTCGCCGCCGGCGAGTCCGCGGAACCGCAGCGTGCGGTCACCAAGGCCACCAACAGCGTGATCTGGCGGATCGGCATCTTCTACCTCGGCTCGATCTTCGTGGTGCTGATACTGCTTCCCTGGAACGACCCGTCGATCGCCGAGAAGGGCTCGTACGTCGCCGCGCTCGACTCCATCGGCATCCCGCATGCCGGCGAGATCATGAACGTGATCGTGCTGACCGCGGTGCTGTCCTGCCTGAACTCCGCTCTGTACACCGCCTCGCGCATGGCCTTCTCGCTGGGTCAGCGCGGCGACGCGCCGAAGTCCTTCGCCCGTACGAACTCGCGGGGCGTGCCACAGGTCGCGATCCTCGCATCCGTGGTCTTCGGCTTCGCCGCCGTCTTCTTCAACTACAAGTGGCCGGACACGGTCTTCGCCTTCCTGCTGAACTCGTCCGGTGCGGTGGCGCTGTTCGTCTGGCTGGTCATCTGCTTCACGCAGCTGAAGTTCCGCGGGATCATCCTGCGCGAGGCGCCGGAGAAGCTGGTCGTGAAGATGTGGCTGTTCCCGTACCTGACCTGGGCGACCATCGGCATGATCTCGTTCGTGGTGGTCTACATGCTCTTCGACGCATCCGGTCGCGAGCAGATGGTGCTGTCGCTGCTGGTGGCCGCGATCGTGGTCGGCATCGCGGTGGTGCGCGAACGGCTCGGCGCCGGTCAGAGGGGTGCGAAGGACGAGATCACCCTGTCGTAGGCGGACAGGGCGTCGCGGGCGGTGGGTTCGGCGTACCAGATGTTCACCTGGTACGACTTGCCGCCCGCGGTGAAACCGAGCTGACGGGCGAGCCATGGCTCGCCCTTCTCGGTGAAGGCGTACTCCCAGATGACCGCCGGCCGCCCGCGGAACGTGGTCCGGTCCAGACGGATCTTGCGGTAGCCCGGGACGTCGTTCATGTCGCCTTCGGCCCGCTGCCACTGGGCGAGGAGATCGCCGCCATGTGCGAGTGCGTACGAGGCGGCGATTTCCTGTTGGCCGTCCGGGGAGTGGTAGTGCACGTTCGACGGGCTCTTGGCACTGCGCGTCCAGCCCTTCGGCGGCACCCAGGCGAACCCGGTCTCGCTGAGCGCCCCGGGCGGCAGGGCCGGAGGGGTCGGGGTGTCCGGTCCGGTACTCGGGGGGCGTGAGGTACCGGCGACGGTCGGGGCCGGTGTGGTGGCACCGCCCGCGCGGCCGCCCCCGCCGCCGGGGTCGCGGGCGGTGCTGACGATCAGGACCGCGGTGACGGCGGTGGCGGCGACGGCCGCGGCGACGCCGAGCAGCAGAGCCCGGCGGCGCCCGGGCCGCGGCCCGGGCCCGGGAGCACGCCCGGCTTCCGGTCCGGCTCCGGGCTCCGGGGCGCGTCCGCGTTCCGCCCCACGCTCCGGCACGACGTCGACGGTCGGCTTCTGCGCCTCCGGTACGCGCCGCGCTTCCTCCTCGCCGTCGCACTCCCGGGAGCGCCCCGGTCCGATGCCGACGGTCGGCTTCTGCGCCTCCGGTACGCGCCGCGCTTCCTCCTCGCCGTCGCACTCCCGGGAGCGCCCCGGTCCGATGCCGACGGTCGGCTTCTGCGCCTCCGGTACGCGCCGGATGGCGAGCGTCGGATCATGCCCGGGCTCTGCCGGACCCCGGTCCGGCGGCTCGGACCGCGCAGCCGCCGGTCCGTTCACCCGCTCGGTGCGGGCACCGGCGTCCCCGGCCGGGGCCGAGGGGCGCCGCGGATCCTTGGGCGCTCGCCGGGACGACGGGGCCGGGCCATCCGGCGGCTGCGAAGCGGCAGGCGTCGGTGAGGGGGCCGGACCCACTCGCCGGCCCGAGCTCGGCGGCCCGGGCGCCGGACCCGGGGGCGGTACGGCCGACTCCGGGGCCGGACGGGCCGGCTCACTCGCGCCGGACCCGCTCGGCGGCGGACCCGGGGGCGCCACAGCCGGTGCGGCCGGCTGCGGGGCCGTCGGGGCCGGGGCACCCTGGAGCTGCTGGACTTCAGGCGTCGACGAAGGGCCCGGAAGGGCCGGCTCTCCCGCGCCGGGCGGCCCTGGGGGCGGCACGGAGGGTATGCCCCGCACCGGAACCGCCGGAGGTGGTGCCGCCAGGCGTGTCAGTTCCACCTGGAGATCGTCCAGGGACGGGCGTCCGGCCGGGTCCTTGACCAGGAGCGCGGCAAGGACGGGGCTCAGCGGGCCCGCCTGCGACGGGAGGACCGGCTCCTCGTACAGCACCGCGTGCAGCGTGGCCAGGGTCGTCGGACGGCTGAACGGCGACTGGCCGCCGACCGCGGCACACAGGGTGGCGCCCAGGGACCAGAGGTCGGAGGGCGGGCCCTGCGGCCTGCCGCCGACACGTTCAGGAGCCATATAGTCGGGGGAGCCGACGAGCATCCCGGCGATGGTGAGCTGCGTGGCGTCCTGGATCGCGGCGATCCCGAAGTCCGTGAGGACGACCCGGCCTCCCGAGCCGATCAGTACGTTGCCGGGCTTGATGTCGCGGTGCAGCACACCCACCGCGTGGACCTCGCGCAGTGCCGCCACCAGCCCCAGTCCGATACGGGCCGCCTCACGAGGGCTCACCGGGCCGTCCTGGATGAGGAGTTGTTCCAGGGAGCGGGCTTCGACCAGTTCCATCACGATCCACAGGCGGTCGCTCTCCTCCGCCACGTCGTAGACCCTGACGACATGGGGATGATCGATCCGGGCGGTGGCGCGAGCCTCCCGCAGGGTGCGTTCGCGGCGGATACGGCTGTCCTCCGCATCGAGGTCGTCGATGCGCATTTCCTTTATCGCCACCGGGCGGTCGAGCATCTCGTCGGACGCCCGCCACACGCGCCCCATTCCTCCCTGGCCGATGGTGGATTCCAGCCGGTAACGGCCCGCGATCAATAACCCGCGCACCCCGCCGCTCGCATTTCCCGGCATTCCCGTTCTCCCCTTCAGTACCGGCTGTGACCAGGACAGAAGCATGAACTTGTCACCATGACAGCATAATTCCGCGCAATCTTGTGGGACCCTTCGAGCGCGGCAGAAACCGCCGGAGCAAGGGGGAAGAAAAATGCGCGCGAAACCAGGTTCGGGTCCATTGCTCGCGGTCGCGCTCGCGGCCGTTGTGTCATTTCCGTTCACCGCTCATGCGGATGACACGGTCCCCGGAAGCAGCGAAGGAGGAAAGCCCGGGCCCGGCGCGTCCGCCGATGTGAAGATCGCGACCGAGCTGCCGAAGCGGATCACGGTCGACAACACGTCGGAACAGACCGAGGTCACCGCCAAGGTCCTCAACAAGGGCAGCAAGGACACCGGCCGGATCACACTGTCCGTCGTCGGTTTCGACGGCATGCGCATCACCGGCGTGCCCGGCTGTGTGCCGATCCCCGCGGGCCAGTTGCCGCCCGGTTCCAACAGCGGGTTCGACTGCGTCATCGACAACATCTCGGCCGGCAAGGACCGTACGTACAAGGTCTCGGCGACGTTCGACCTGCAGAAGACCGGCAAGATCTGCCTGCCGGTGACCGAGGGCAGCGGCAAGAAGCTGCTGTGGCAGCAGGGTCCGGTCCCCTTCGGCGCCTCCAACCCGACACCCAACGCCCCCGACACCCCGCTGCTGCTCGGCGTCGACAACAAGCCGTCCGGCCCCGACACCCCGTCGGAGCTGCCGCGTACCGGGGCGTCCGACAGCATGCTGCCGCTGACCGGCGCCGGAGTGATGCTGCTTGCCGCGGGCGGTGCGGGCCTGTGGTGGACGACCCGCAGGAACGGCCGCAAGGTCTGACGGGGCGCACCACGGAAGAGGTCCGCCGGCTCGACGAGCCGGCGGACCTCTTCACATCAGGGCTTCGGCGTCAGCCCTTGCGGCCGATCAGCTTCCAGGCGGCGGGCAGCACGCCCATGGCGAGCGCGGCCTTGAGGGCGTCACCGATCAGGAAGGGGGTGAGGCCCGCCGCGACGGCGGCGCTCAGCGACATGCCGGTCGCGACGGCCAGGTACGGCACGCCCACCGCGTAGATGATCGCCGATCCCAGCACCATCGTCCCGGCGGTACGCAGCACGGAACGGTCGGCGCCTCGGCGGGCGAGCGCGCCCACGGCCGTGGCTGCGAGCAGCATGCCGAGGATGTAGCCGAAGCTCGGCATGCCGTACCCGGAGCTGCCCTCGGCGAACCACGGCATCCCGGCCATGCCCGCCAGCGCGTACAGGGCCAGGGAGAGGAAGCCGCGGCGGGCACCGAGGGCGGTACCGACGAGCAGGGCCGCGAAGGTCTGGCCGGTGACCGGGACAGGGGAGCCGGGAACCGGCACGGCGATCTGGGCCGCGACACCGGTGAGCGCTGCGCCGCCCACGACCAGGGCGATGTCACGGGCTCGGGACGCCGGCAGCAGGTCGGCGAGGACCGCTCCGGAGCGGACGGGGGCGGCAGCAGTGCTCATCGGGACTCCTCGGGTTGGGTTGCGTGGGACACCGTGACGCTAGCCGAGCGGCAGACGAGTGATCACCGTCGTCGGCCGACAAAGGGGCCGCCGAGCGCATGGTGGGGTCCACACAAACCTTGTCCGATACACCTGCAAAGGCGTGAGACTTGTCACTCAGGCAGGAGTTCGGAGGGATTGGCTTTGCGGATGGAGACCCCGCCCGGAGACACTGTGGGGTCTCCATAATTCGCACGAGGGTTCAGCGCACCATGCACGACTCCCCGGCCGCCGAGGCCGAGCCCCTCTCCCATGGGCTCAAGCAGCGTCATCTCACCATGCTCGGCCTGGGCGGGGTGATCGGCGCAGGACTGTTCGTCGGCTCGGGCGCCGGGATCGCCGTCGCCGGCCCGGGCATCGTCCTCTCGTATCTGATCGCGGGCGCGCTCGCGATGCTGGTGATGCGGATGCTCGGCGAGATGTCCGCCGCCATGCCCGCCTCCGGGGCCTTCTCGGTGCACGCCGAGCGGGCGCTGGGGCGATGGGCCGGCTTCAGCGTGGGCTGGCTGTACTGGTTCATGCTGGTGGTCGTACTCGCCGTGGAGGCGACCGGCGCGGCGGAGATCGCAAACGGCTGGGCGCCGGGGGTGCCCCAGTGGAGCTGGGTGCTGATCTTCATGGTGGTGTTCACCGCCGCCAATCTCGCCGCGGTGAAGAACTTCGGCGAGTTCGAATTCTGGTTCGCGGCACTCAAGGTCGGCGCGATCGTGCTGTTCCTGGTGCTGGGCCTGCTGGCGATCTTCGGGGTGCTCCCCGACACCGACCCGGTCGGCCTCAGCAATCTCACCGGACAGGGCGGCTTCCTGCCGCACGGCTGGTCCGGCGTCGTCTCCGGCGTCCTGGCCGTGGTCTTCGCCTTCGGCGGACTCGAGGTCGTCACCATCGCCGCAGCCGAGACCGAGGACCCGGCACGCAACATCGCCCGTGCCGTGCGCAGCGCGGTATGGCGCATCCTCTTCTTCTACGTCGGCTCGATGCTGGTCATCGTCACCGTGCTGCCGTGGACCGCGATGAAGCCGGGACTGAGCCCGTACGTCGCCGTACTGGACTCGATCGGGGTGCGGTCGGCCGGACAAATCATGAACATCGTGGTGTTCGTGGCGCTGCTGTCCGCGCTGAACGCCAACCTCTACGGGTCCTCACGGATGGTCTTCTCGCTGGCAGAGCGGGGCGAGGCCCCCAAGGGCCTGCTGAAGATCACCGCCGGTGGCGTGCCGCGCCGGGCCGTGCTCGCCTCGGTGGCCTTCGGTTTCGTCTCCGTACTACTCAATCTCAAGTGGCCCGACACCGTCTTCCTCTACATGCTCAACGCGGTCGGCGCGGTGCTGCTGTTCGTCTGGGGCCTGATCGCCGTCTCCCAGCTGCGGCTGCGCCGACGCATCGAACACGAGTCGCCCGAGCGGCTCACGCTGAGGATGTGGGGCTTCCCCTGGCTGACCTGGGTCGCGCTGGCCGGAATAGGCGGCGTTCTGGTGCTGATGCTGACCGATGACGCGTCCCGGCCGCAGGTGCTGTGGTCGACCGGCGCGACGGGGGCGGTACTGGCCGTCGCCGGAGTGCGGGAGTGGCGGGCGCGGCGCCGTCGGGCGTAGGGAATCTTGCACGGTACGTGAAGAGAACGTCCGGATAGCGGGCAAGGGGTTTTCCTCAGCGGTGCGCCCGCCCACACTTGGGCAACCCCTCTCCCCCGTCTCACGTACTGAACAGGGACGCCCATGACCCGGACTTCCGCGTCCGTCGAGCCACAGCTCGACGCCGCATCCGAGGCCGCCGCGACCGGCCACGGCACCGGTACCTCGCTCTCGCACGGCCTCAAGCAGCGCCATCTGTCGATGATCGCCCTGGGCGGCGTGATCGGCGCCGGCCTCTTCGTCGGCTCCGGCGCGGGCATCGCCGCCGCCGGCCCGTCCATCGTCCTCGCCTACGCGGTCTCCGGCGTGCTCGTCATGCTGGTGATGCGCATGCTGGGCGAGATGTCCGCCGCGTATCCGTCCTCCGGCTCCTTCTCCTCCCACGCCGAGCGCGCGTTCGGCTCATGGGCCGGCTTCGCTTCCGGCTGGTCGTTCTGGGTACTGCTCAGCGTCGCCGTCGGCCTGGAGGGGATCGGCGCGGCGAAGATCGTCACGGGCTGGCTGCCCGGCACTCCGGAGTGGGTCTGGGTGGCCCTCTTCATGCTGGTCTTCTGCGGTACGAACCTGGCGGCCGTGAAGAACTTCGGCGAGTTCGAGTTCTGGTTCGCGGCGCTCAAGGTGGGTGCGATCACGCTCTTCCTGGGCCTCGGCACGCTCGCCATCCTCGGCGTCCTGCCCGGCACCGACTCCCCCGGCACCACCAACCTCCTCGGCGACGGCGGCTTCCTGCCCAACGGCAGCGAGGGCCTGGTCATCGGACTGCTCGCCTCCGTCTTCGCGTACGGCGGCCTGGAGACCGTGACCATCGCCGCGGCCGAGTCGGAGAACCCCGTCGAGGGCGTCGCCAAGGCCGTGCGCACCGCGATGTGGCGCATCTCGCTCTTCTACATCGGCTCGATGGCGGTCATCGTCACCCTCGTCCCGTGGAACGACCCGGCAGTCGTCGAGAAGGGCCCGTACGTCGCCGCCCTCGACCACCTGGGCATCCCGGCCGCCGGCCAGATCATGAACGTGGTCGTGCTGGTCGCCCTGCTCTCGGCGATGAACGCCAACATCTACGGCTCCTCGCGCATCGCGTACTCGCTGGTGCGGCGCGGCCTCGGCCCGAAGCTGCTCGGCAAGGTCTCCGGCGGGGTGCCGCGGCCGGCCGTGCTCGCCTCCTCCTTCTTCGGCTTCTTCTGCGTGCTGCTCAGCTACTGGTCGCCGGACACCGTCTTCCCCTGGCTGCTCAACATGATCGGTGCGGTGATCCTGATCGTCTGGATCTTCATCGCCGCCTCCCAGCTGGTGCTGCGCCGCAAGCTCGAACGGGAGGCTCCGGAGAAGCTGACGGTGCGGATGTGGGCGTTCCCCGCGCTCACCTGGGTCGCGCTGGCCGGGATGGCCGGCATCTTCTTCCTGATGGCCCGCCAGCCCGACACCCGTATCCAACTGCTCTCCAGCGGCGGCCTGGCCCTGTTCCTGGCCGTGGTGGGCTACACCCGCCAGCGCCTCGCGGCCCGCGCCACCGCCTGACAGGGCACGCCCGCTGCCCACCGGACCCCCGGCCCCCTCGAGGGCCGGGGGTCCGTCGTGTCCCGGTCCGCCCTGTCCAGGATGGAGGCAATCTTCTTGCTGAGGTCTACGACCACCAGGGCAATGCCGGCCAGGGATCGACCCCGATCCTGGTCTTCGACGCCTGGGAGCACGCCTTCTACCTCCAGTACAAGAACCAGAAGGCGGACTTCATCGAGGCCATGTGGCGCGTCGTCAACTGGCGGGACGTGGCGAAGCGTTCCACCGCGGCCAAGGAGCGGGGCGACAGCCTGCTGCTCGCTCCGTAGGGTGAGGCGGCCTGCTCGTGATCGTCTTCTCAGCCTTCACCGGGCAGGCGGAAAGAAGAAGTGCCCCCGCGAGTGGGGGCACTTCCCAGTGGTAGCTGGGGGAGTGACTCGCGGGGGCACTTCGGCGTCAGAGGGACATCGGCCCCGCATCATGGGGGATGATCCGATCGGCCCCTGAGTACGGGTGCTGTTGTTCTCGTCGGCTCCGCATGCGCGGAGATTCAGCTGAAATCAGGGGCGGCGGTCCTGGTCCTCTTGATCTCGAAGAAGCCCGGGACCGACGCCACCATCAGGGTGCCGTCCCAGAGCTTGGCCGCCTCTTCGCCCTTCGGGGCCGGGGTGACGACGGGACCGAAGAAGGCCACCCGGCCGCCGTCCGCGCCCGGAACCGCGATCACCGGGGTGCCGACGTCCTCGCCGACCAGCTCGATGCCCTCGCGGTGCGAGGTGCGCAGCTCGGCGTCGTACTGGTCGGAGTGGGCGAAGTCCGCCAGGTCGGCGGGCAGGCCGACCTCCTCCAGCGCGGCGACGATGGTCTCCTGGTCCGGCTCCTGGCCCTGGTTGTGGATACGGGTGCCGAGCGCGGTGTAGAGCGGGCCGACGACCTCGTCGCCGAACTTCTGCTGGGCCGCGATGACGGCGCGGACCGGCCCCCAGGCCTTCTCGAGCAGTTCGCGGTACTGCTCGGGGAGCTCGTCCAGCTTGTTCTCGTTCAGGACGGCGAGACTCATCACATGCCACCGCACCTCGACGGGCCTGACCTTCTCCACCTCGAGCATCCAGCGGGAGGTCATCCAGGCCCAGGGGCACAGGGGGTCGAACCAGAAGTCGGCGGTGGTCCTGCCGTGTTCGGACATGTCTCTCCTCGTCGGGTCTCACAGCGCTCGGCCATGGTCACAACGTGCAGTTCGGCGGACGCATTCCCCGGTGCCGCCCGACAGTGGCACATGGCAGGATCGGTGCTGTCCGATCGAGTCACGAAGGAGTGCCGGTGCCCGGTGAGAATCTGTCCCGCGACGAGGCCCGCGAGCGGGCCGCGCTGCTGTCCGTCGACGGGTACGAGGTGTCCCTCGACGTGCGCTCGGCGGTCGGCGACGTCCCCGAGGGGAAGCCACACACCTTCCGTTCTCTGACCACGATCCGCTTCCGCTGCGCGCGGCCCGGCGCCTCCACCTTCGCCGATCTCGTGGCACCGTCCGTCACGGCCGTGACCCTGAACGGCAGGGAGCTGGACCCGGCCGCCGTCTTCGACGGCACCCGCATCGCCCTCGACGACCTGGCCGCCGAGAACGTCCTGGTCGTGGACGCGCAGTGTGCGTACAGCAGGACCGGCGAGGGTCTGCACCGGTTCGCCGATCCCGAGGACGGCGAGATCTATCTCTACACGCAGTACGAGCCGGCCGACGCCCGTCGTGTCTACGCCAACTTCGAGCAGCCGGACCTCAAGGGCCGTTACCGCTTCGAGGTGACCGCGCCCGAGGGCTGGACCGTGTGGAACAACGGCGCGGAGGAGTCCCGGGACGGAGGGGTGTGGCGGTTCGCCGAGACCGAGCCCGTCTCCACGTACATCACCTGTGTCGTCGCGGGCCCGTACCACTACGTCACCGACACCTACCGGCGCGGGGACCTGGAGATCCCGCTCGGCGCGATGTGCCGCAAGGGACTGGCCAAGCACTTCGACGCGGACGACATCTTCCTGATCACGAAGCAGGGCTTCGACTTCTTCCACGACAACTTCGACTTCCCGTACCCCTTCGGGAAGTACGACCAGGCCTTCGTGCCCGAGTACAACCTCGGCGCGATGGAGAACCCCGGCATGGTCACCTTCCGCGAGGAGTACGTCTTCCGCGGCAAGGTGACCCAGGCGTCGTACGAGGCCCGCGCGAACGTCATCCTGCACGAGATGGCGCACATGTGGTTCGGCGACCTCGTCACCATGGAGTGGTGGGACGACCTGTGGCTGAAGGAGTCCTTCGCGGACTTCATGGGCTCCTTCTCGCAGGTCGAGGCCACCCGCTTCACCAACGGCTGGATCACCTTCGCCAACAAGCGCAAGGCGTGGGCGTACCGCGCCGACCAACTGCCCTCCACGCACCCCGTCACGGCCGACATCCATGACCTGGAGGACGCCAAGCTCAACTTCGACGGCATCACCTACGCCAAGGGCGCGTCGGTGCTGAAGCAGCTCGTGGCGTACGTGGGGCGGGACGCCTTCCTGGAGGGCGCCCGGCGCTACTTCAAGCGGCACGCCTACGGCAACACCCAGCTCGGGGATCTACTGAGGGTGCTGGAGGAGGTCTCCGGCCGGGATCTGCACACCTGGTCGCGGGCCTGGCTGCAGACCGCGGGCGTCAACTCGCTGACGCCGGTCGTCACCTACGACGGAGACGGCCGGATCACGGAGCTGGCGGTCGTCCAGGACGGTGACGAACTCCGCCCGCACCGGGTGGCCGTCGGCCTCTACCGCCAGGACGGCGACGGAGCGCTGACGCGGTACGCGCGTGCCGAGGCCGACGTGGACGGTCCGCGGACGGTCGTGGCCGAACTGGCGGGCGAGGACAGGCCCGAGCTCGTCCTCGTCAACGACGACGATCTCACGTACTGCAAGATCCGCTTCGACGACGACTCGCTGGCCACCCTGCGCGAGCGGCTCGGCGGGATCACCGACCCGCTGGCACGCGCCCTGTGCTGGTCCGCGCTGTGGAACCTGACCCGCGACGCGCTGATGCCGGCCCGGGACTTCATCGGACTGGTGCTGCGGTTCGCCGGCCGCGAGAGCGACATCGGCGTCCTGCAGATGCTGCACGCCTGGGCGCAGTCCGCCCTCGTCCACTACGTCGCTCCCGCCTGGCGCGAGGAGGGCGGGCAGGCGCTCGCCGAGGGTGCGCTGCGGGAGCTGCGCGCCGCCGAGCCGGGCAGCCAGCACCAGCTGGCCTGGGCCCGCTTCTTCGCCGCGAGCGCGTCCGCGAAGGCCGACCTCCGGCTGCTCTCCGGCCTGCTGGACGGTACGGCCCGGATCGACGGCCTGGACATGGACCAGGAGCTGCGCTGGGACTTCCTGGAGCCGCTCGCCGCACACGGCGCGGCGGACGAGGACGTCATCGCGGCGGAGCTGGCCCGCGACGACACCGCGTCCGGCAAGCGGCACCAGGTCCGCTGCCTGGCCGCGCGTCCCTCCGCGGCCGTCAAGGCCGAGGCGTGGGCCGCCGTCGTGGAGTCCGACGCGCTCTCCAACGCCCTCGTCGAGGCGACCATCGCCGGTTTCGTCCAGCCCTCGCAGCGTGAGCTGATCGCTCCGTACACGCCGAAGTACTTCGAGGCGATCGAGCGGGTGTGGGGCGAGCGGTCCATCCAGATCGGCATGGATGTCGTCCGGGGCCTCTTCCCGGGGCTCCAGGACGACCCGTCCACGCTGGACGCGGCGGACGCATGGCTCGACGCGCACGCCGACGCGGCGCCCGCTCTGCGCCGGCTCGTGCTGGAGGCCCGCGACGACCTGGCCCGCGCGCTGCGTGCGCAGGCGTGCGACACGGGGGCGAGCGCGGGCTGAACGTACCCGTGGCGGGGCCGGCCGGGGGGCGTGGATCCACCCTGCCGGCGGGGCCCCGGCGCAGACCCTGATCGGCCGTCGAACGTCCGTACTTTAGGGCGAGCTTGTCCCGTTTTGTCGACGGGCTTGTAACAGCGGTTAACTCAGGGCGGGCAGGCGGGAATCGGGGTGACATGAACCACAACACCCCGCTCTCCCCCCGCCCCCTCAGCCACCTCACCTGTGCGCAGCGGCGCGTGCTGTCCGCCGGTCAGCTGCGTGACCACGGCGTTTCGACCGCACAGGCCACCGCCCAGTGCCGGCCCGGAGGCCCCTGGCAGCAGTTGCTGCCGGGTGTCTTCGTGCTCCATTCGGGTCCCCCCACCAGTGAGGAGCGGCTGCACGGCGTACTGCTGTATGCCCGGCGGCCGCCCGCAGCGGCGAGCAGAAGGATCCCCGCCCAGACCGGGGCGTACGACGGCGCGATGATCACCGGGCTGGCGGCGCTCGCCCTGCACCGGTTCGCCTCCGCTCCCCCGCTGCTCTCCATCGACCGCATCGACGTACTGATCGAGAGCAGCCGCCGGCTGCGGTCCACCAGGTGTGCGCGCCTGATCCGCGCGCAGGCGCTGCCCCCGGCGCAGCAGATCGCCGACGTGCCCGTCGCACCCGTTCCGCGGGCGCTCGCGGATGCCGTGGCCGGGCTGTCGGACGCGACCGTGGTACGCCGGCTGCTGACCGAGGCGGTGCGCGGCGGGCACTGCGAACCCGCCTCGGTCGTCGCAGCGTTGAACGAGGCACGGCTGCTGTCCAGGCCGCACGTGGTGAACGCGGTGGACGCGCTGCTGGCCGAGGGCCGGGCGATCGCCGAGGGCCGGCTGCACACGATGGTGCGCACCTACGGGCTGCCGGACCCGCTGTGGAACGTCGATCTGCGGCTGCCCGGCGGCCCGTACCTCGGCGGGGTGGACGCCTACTGGCCGGACCAGGCCGTCGCGGTCGAGCTGGACACCCGCGCCCCGCGTCAGGACGAGGACGCGATGTGGTCCGAGTACGCCACCAAGCGCGAGCATCTGGAGCGGCTCGGCATCACGGTCCTGCACATCACGCCGAAGAAGCTCAGGGAGGGCCTGGAGCAGCAAGCGGCCGTGGTCCGTACCGCGCTGGCGGCATCGAAGGACCGCGACCCGGCCGCGTATGTGGTGGTGCTGCCGCGGTGAGAGAGGGACCGGAACGGCCGGTGCGCGGAGTGGAGGGGGCCCCGCGCACCGGCCTTCCGTCTGATCACTTGCCGCAGAACTCGGCTTCGATCACGCCGCCGTTGATGTTCGACCAGTCGCTGCTGGCGTTCATCGCGAGGGAGTGCCGCGCATCGCGCGTGGTGAACGCCTCGGACGCGGAGCCGTGGATGCCTCCGCCGTGGCCCCGGATCTCCTTGCCGCAGGGCAGGGTGGTTGACCTTGAATCAGCCATTGCGGGCCACGTGTCCGACGGCGGGTCGGGAGCGCCACAGTTCGAGGCCGGTGTCGACGAGACCGGTACGGTCCAGGGAGGCGACGGCATCCAAGGGATGCCAGGCGGCCTGGTCGGTGGATCCGTTGGTCTCATGGCGAAGTTCGCCGCCGGTGATGCGGCCCTCGTAGACGATGCGCAGGCTCTGCAGGTCGGCGGGCGTGCCGAATCTGCGCGGGTACGCGCGGCGGACGGAGTCGAGGCCGAGGAGGCTGACCGGTTCCATCGCGTATCCGGTCTCCTCCTCGACCTCGCGGACCACCGTGTCGAGCGGGTCCTCGCCGTGGTCCATGCCGCCGCCGGGCAGTGTCCACTGCCTGACGGCCCCGTCGCGGGAGACCCAGCGGGCGAGCAGGATCCGCCCGTCCTGAACGCATATGGCGTACGCCGCCACTCTCAGCTGCGGGTTCATGCCCGTGAGATTAGGCCCTGCCGCCAACAGAAGGGATACACCCGCCCGGTGAGCTTGTCAGGCGCCTTCCGGAACTGGCGGGTTCGCGGGCGCCGGGCTGCTCTTCCTCGACTGGGCCACCGTATCGATACCGGCGCAACCAGTCACGTAGCATTAAGGGGTTAGATCCGAAAGGAGTCGAGGATGCCCACCCCCACCGGCCCTCGCCCGCTCACGGGTGAGCCGGTCTCCCTGGACCTGCTCAACACCCGGTGGATCCGGGAAGGCGTCCATCAGGACCTGCTCACCGGCACCGAGGGCCTGGGCGTCTGGCTCAGGAGCAACGACCTCGACGACCGGTTCGCGGCGGACGAGCGGACACTGGAGCGGACCCTGCGCACCCGCGAGGCGCTGGCCGGCGTCGTCGACAACCCCGGGGACCCCAAAGCGGCCGCACAGCTGGACCGCATCCTCGGTCACGGCCGGATCCGCGCCACCCTGACCGCCGAAGGGCCTGACGAGACCACGGAGTTCACCGACGAATCCTGGGGTCCCGGCTGGACTGCGGCCTACGACTACCTCGACCTGCTGCGCACCGCCCCGGACCGGATCCGCGCCTGCGCACACGAGGCGTGCACCCTGCGCTTCTTCGACACCTCACGGAACGGCACACGCCGCTGGTGCTCGATGGCGATCTGCGGCAACCGCGCGAAGGCATCGCGCCACTACGCCAGGACGCGTGAGAACTGAGGGCGTTCAGCATTTCCCTTCTGCCCCACTGGGCCCCGTAATACACCGGGGCACCATGCATCACTGTGATCGACGTCACATTTCAATTTGGCCAACTCTCGCCAAATTACGGCCACTTACGTAAGGGTGATCGGTCATCCGGTACCGAATATCGGAACGTCTCCATGATCACAGGGATGCTGATGACCCACGAAACCCCCCGTGCCGTGTCCGGGACACGACGCGTGGCCCGAATAGCGGCCGCAGCGGGTCTGGTGGCCGCACTGGCCGCCGGCGGACCCGTCCCGGCGTTCGCCGCGGTTGCCGCTTCCGCCGACGACCCGGCGTCCGCACCGGCCAAGTCCGCCGACGACAAGCTCGGTTCGGCCGACGCCGAACTGCTCGCCGAGGCCGAGGCCAAGGGCGAGAAGACCGTCACGCTGATGGTCGCCACCGCGGCCGGTGCCACCGAGCAGGTCGCGGCACAGCTCGACGCCGTCAAGGGCGGCGTGGTCAGCACGACCGACGACAAGGTCGGTTATGTCGTGGCCACCCTGCCGACCGCGAAGGCGGGCGCCGCGATCGAGGCGGCCATCAAGCTCTCCTCCGTCCACGGCATCGACCTCGAGCACGAGGTCAAGCTGGACGACCCCACCCCCGCCGCGGACCGCGTCAAGGCCGCCGCGGAGGGCCCGGTCGCCGGTTCATACCCGGCGCCGGGCAAGAACACCCCCGCGAAGAACCCGTACAACCCGTCCTTCGAGACGGGCGCGGTGGAGTTCGTCCAGGACCACCCGAAGTACGACGGCCGCGGCGTGACCATCGGCATCATGGACTCCGGTGTGGACCTCGGCCACCCGGCACTGCAGAAGACCACCACCGGCGAGCGCAAGATCGTCGACTGGGTGACCGCCACCGACCCGGTGCGGGACGGTGACGGCACCTGGCTCCAGATGAACAACTCCGTCTCCGGATCCGTGTTCACCTTCGACGGCCGCACCTGGACCGCGCCCGCGGGCTCGTACCGGGTGAGCACCTTCGCCGAGGCCATCACCCGGAACGGTGACATGGCGGGCGACCTCAACCGGGACGGCGACACCACCGACAAGTGGGGTGTGCTGTACGACGCCGCCGCCGGAACCGTCCGCGTCGACCTGAACAACGACGCCGACTTCACCAACGACGAGCCGATGAAGCCGTACAAGGACGGCTTCCAGATCGGTTACTTCGGCACCGACAACCCGGCCACCGAGGTCGTCGAGCGCATTCCGTTCGTCGTGGAGATCCGCAAGAACGTCACGTACAACTCGGCCGGTGCCACCGCCGACTACGTCAACATCGGCATCATCGAGTCCGAGCACGGCACGCACGTCGCCGGCATCACCGCCGCCAACGGCCTCTTCGGCGGCAAGATGAACGGCGCCGCCCCCGGCGCGAAGATCGTCTCCTCCCGGGCCTGCACCTGGTCCGGCGGCTGCACCAACATCGCGCTGACCACCGGCATGATCGACCTGGTCGAGAAGCGCGGCGTGGACATCGTCAACATGTCCATCGGCGGCCTCCCGGCGCTCAACAGCGGCGAGAACGCCCGCGCCGAGATCTACCGCAACCTCATCGACCAGCACGGCGTCCAGCTGGTCATCTCGGCCGGCAACGAGGGCCCCGGCATCAACACCATCGGCGACCCCGGTCTGGCCGACAAGGTGATCTCCGTCGGTGCCGCCATCTCTAAGGAGACCTGGGCGGCCAACTACGGCTCGGCGGTCCAGAAGAACTACGCCATGTTCCCCTTCTCCTCGCGCGGTCCGCGTGAGGACGGCGGCTTCACCCCGACCATCACCGCCCCCGGCTCGGCCATCAACACCATCCAGACCTGGCTGCCCGGCGCCCCGGTGAAGGAGGCCGGCTACCAGCTCCCCGCCGGTTACGCCATGCTGCAGGGCACCTCGATGTCCTCGCCGCAGGCCACGGGCGCCAGCGCGCTGCTGCTCTCCGCCGCGAAGCAGAAGAAGATCGACCTCACCCCGCTGAAGCTGCGCACCGCGCTGACCAGCACCGCCAACCGCATCCCCGGTGTCGCGGCGCACGAGCAGGGCGCCGGTCTGATCGACATCGTGGACGCCTGGGACGCCATCAAGGACGGCGCCACCGCCCACGAGTACGCGGTGAAGGCCCCGGTCGACACCGCGCTCGACCAGTACCTGCGGACCCCGGGCTTCGGCACCGGCGTGTACGACCGTGAGGGCGGCCTGAAGACCGGCCAGAAGAAGACGTACGACGTCACCGTCACGCGTACCACCGGCCCGGCCCGCCCGGTCGAGCACGAGCTGCACTGGAAGAACAACGACGGCACCTTCTCCCTCGTCGGCGACGACGAGGTCGTGCTGCCGCTGAACAAGCCGGTCACCGTCAAGGTCGCGGCCAAGGCCGCCACCGCGGGGGTGCACAGCGCCATCCTGGAGCTGGACGACGAGAACACCGAGGGCGTGGACAAGCAGATCCTGTCCACCGTGGTCGCCTCCCAGGAGCTGGCCGGCCCGTCGTACGCCTTCTCGGCGTCCGGCTCGGTGCAGCGCAACAGCCACAAGTCGTACTTCGTGACCGTACCCGAGGGCGCCAAGCGCCTCGAGGTCGCCGTCAGCGGGCTCGCCGCGGGCAGCCAGACCCGGTTCATCCCGCAGAACCCGTACGGCCTGCCCGTCGACGACAACGCGACGATCTACTGCTACCCGAACTACACCAACCCGGCCGACACCTGCCGTCCCGACGTGCGGTCGTACGACAACCCGCTGCCGGGCGTCTGGGAGATCGAGGTCGAGTCGCGCCGTACGTCCCCGCTGCTGGACAACCCCTTCAAGCTGGACGTCAACGTGCTCGGCGCGGCCTTCGACCCGGCCGTGAAGACCCTGCCCGAGGCGAAGATCGGCACCCCGGCCCCGGTCCAGTGGACGGTCTCCAACGGCTTCGCCGCGATCGACGGCAAGCTGAAGGGCGGCTCGCTGGGCTCGGCGAAGGTGACCCGGCCCAGCATCCAGCAGAAGGAAGACCAGGTGACCACCGTCACCGTTCCCGAGGGCGCCGAGCGCCTCGACGTGGCCATCGGCAACGTCACGGACCCGGCCGCCGATCTGGACCTGGCGGTCTACTACGGGGACGACTACAAGAACGGTCGACGCCCGATCGGCCAGTCCGCCGACGGCGACTCCGAGGAAGCGGTCAGCCTCGCCAAGCCTGCCGCCGGTGAGTACACGATCGTCGTCTCCGGCTGGGCGGTCCGGAACGGTGGCGCCGAGTACGACTACCGCGACGTCTATTACTCGTCGACGCTCGGCACGGTCAAGGTCGACGAGTCGCAGCCCCTGAAGCTCGCCAACGGCGCCTCGGCGCAGGTCGGCGCCGAGGTCCTGGTGGCCGGCGCGGCCCCCGAGGGCCGGCAGTTCTTCGGTGAGGTCCAGCTGGTGAACGCCCGCGGCACGGTCGCCGGCTCCGGCAGCGTCTCCATCGAGAAGGTCACACCGTAACGGCGTGACGGCGCGGGGGCGGGTGCTCGGACACGAGCACCCGCCCCCTTTTTTCCGGCCCGGAAACCGGACGCGCACAGTGCCGGTCCGCCGCGATGTCCGAGGCGACGACCGCGCACCAGGCGGCGGTGTCGCGCGGGGCCCCGCGCCTCCCTGCCGTTGCTCCAGCAGCTTCAACCGGACCTGCCGGTCCCCGTCCTGGAGCTCGGTGTGCGGCATTCCGCCCAGTGCCGGAATCGCGCGCACCCGGTCCACCAGGGCCGCGTCCAGAGGATCCTCCCCTGTGCTCCGGGCCTTCTTCCATGGCGACACCGCGCCTCCTCCCGCGTCATTCCGTCCTGTGACGCGGAACCACTGCGAAACGTTCGGCGTCCCGCTCCCCGGACAATGGATTGGCAAGCGGAGCGGGGTCGCGCGCATGATGGAACGGCTTTCCCGCGCATACGTACGTCAAGGAGTCACCGTGAGGGTCGGAATCGTCGGAGCCACCGGACAGGTCGGCACAGTCATGCGCAAGATCCTCGCCGAGCGGAAGTTCCCGGTCGACGAGCTGCGCCTGTTCGCCTCGGCCCGGTCGGCCGGTTCCACCCTCGACTGGCAGGGCAAAGAGATCACCGTCGAGGACGCGGCCACCGCCGACTACTCCGGCCTGGACATCGTGCTCTTCTCCGCGGGTGGCGCCACCTCCAAGGCGCTGGCCGAGAAGGTCGCCTCCCAGGGCGCCGTCGTGATCGACAACTCCTCCGCCTGGCGCCGTGACCCCGAGGTCCCGCTGGTCGTGTCCGAGGTGAACCCGCACGCGATCAAGGACCGCCCCAAGGGCATCATCGCCAACCCGAACTGCACCACGATGGCCGCGATGCCGGTGCTGAAGCCCCTCCACGAGGAGGCCGGTCTCACCGCGATCGTCGCGACCACCTACCAGGCCGTCTCCGGCTCCGGTCTCGCGGGCGTCGCCGAGCTCGACGAGCAGATCAAGGCCGTCGCGCCGCGCGCCACGGAGCTGACCCACGACGGTGAGGCCGTCGCCTTCCCCGAGGCCGGCGTCTACCGGCGCAACATCGCCTTCAATGTGCTCCCGCTGGCCGGCAACCTGGTCGACGACGGCTCGCACGAGACCGACGAGGAGCAGAAGCTCCGCAACGAGTCCCGCAAGATCCTGGAGATCCCGGAGCTCAAGGTCTCCGGCACCTGTGTCCGGGTCCCGGTCTTCTCCGGCCACTCGCTCCAGGTCAACGCCCGGTTCGCCCGCCCGATCAGCGTGGAGCGGGCCTACGAGCTGCTCAAGGACGCCCCGGGCGTCGCGCTCTCCGAGATCCCGACCCCGCTCGAGGCCGCCGGCAAGGACGCCTCCTACGTGGGCCGTATCCGGGTGGACGAGACCGTCGAGCACGGCCTCGCGCTCTTCCTCTCCAACGACAACCTCCGCAAGGGCGCCGCGCTGAACGCGGTCCAGATAGCGGAACTCGTCGCGGAGGAGCTCAAGGGCTGACGCCGGTACATGACGAAGGGGGCGGGCACCGCGACGGTGCCCGCCCCCTTCGTCACGTCACGTCGGCTTACCAGGGCGCCTTCGGCGGGTACAGCTTGAACTGCGACGTGTCGACGGCGAACGAGAACGGCTCGGGCAGCTCCACGGTGTCTCCGAACCGGAACGGGTCGGTCGTCCGGTAGTGGAGCTTCCGCGGATCCGGGTCGGAGTACAGCTCGATGGTGCCGTCGTTCGGATCGATCAGCAGGTACAGCGGGATCTCGCTCATCGCGTACCACATGCGCTTCTTGATGTAGTCGCTGTCCTTGTCCGTGGACACGACCTCGATGACCAGGTCGACCCGGTCAGCGGGGACCGGGTTGCGGTTGTCAGCGATCTTCTCGAACGTGGTGACGGTCAGATCGGGCTTCGGCTCGAAGCTGGAGATGTCGGAGATCAGGGCCTGCTCGGCGAGGACCTCCCAGCCCCGCGCGTCGAACTGAGTGGTCAGTTTGGTCACGATCCGGTTGTGGAACGGTGCTGCGGATGCCTGCATGACGATCTTTCCGTCGATGAGCTCGATCTTGAGCGGATCGAGCTCAGGGAGCGACTCCAGAAAGCGCAGCAGTTCGTGACCGGTCTCGCCCCGCACGGTGTCCTCGGCAGTCTCGTGATGCATCAGGGTCATCGCGGCGCCTCCATCCGCGGTCAGCGTAGGGAGGGCGGCCGTCCTCCCGGTCCACGGTAGCGGGATCTCCCCACGATCGGGTGAACCACGCCCGGCCGTGGTCTTCGACCCCATGTGACCAGCGGGGTAAATCGCCGTTCACTGCCGTCGACCGCCATGGAAGGATGTACGAAACGTCTACAGACGTCACCATCGAAGGAGATGACTGCGTGCCTGGCACGAATCTGACCCGCGAAGAGGCGCAGCACCGGGCGCACCTGCTCTCCGTGGACTCGTACGAGATCGAGCTCGACCTGAGCGGCGCCCAGGAGGGCGGCACCTACCGGTCCGTGACCATCGTGCGTTTCGAGTCCACCGAGGCCGGGGCCGAGACCTTCATCGACCTGGTCGCGCCGACCGTGCACGAGGTCGTACTGAACGGCGAGGCGCTGGACGCCGCCGCCCTCTTCCAGGACTCCCGGATCACTCTGCCGGGGCTGCTCGCGGGCCCGAACGAGCTGAAGGTCGTCGCCGACTGCGCGTACACCAACACCGGTGAGGGTCTGCACCGGTTCGTGGACCCGGTGGACCAGCAGGCGTACCTCTACACGCAGTTCGAGGTTCCGGACGCGCGCCGTGTCTTCGCCTCCTTCGAGCAGCCGGACCTGAAGGCAACCTTCCGGTTCACCGTGAAGGCGCCCGAGGGCTGGTCGGTGATCTCCAACTCCCCGACCCCGGAGCCGGTGGACGACGTCTGGCGTTTCGAGCCGACGCCGCGCATCTCGACATACATCACCGCGTTGATCGTCGGCCCGTACCACGCGGTGCACAGCAGCTACGAGAAGGACGGCAGGACCGTCCCGCTGGGCATCTACTGCCGGCCGTCGCTCGCCGAGCACCTGGATGCCGACGCGATCTTCGAGGTCACCCGGCAGGGCTTCGACTGGTTCCAGGAGAAGTTCGACTACGACTACCCGTTCGCCAAGTACGACCAGCTGTTCGTGCCGGAGTTCAACGCGGGCGCGATGGAGAACGCGGGCGCGGTGACCATCCGTGACCAGTACGTCTTCCGTTCCAAGGTGACGGACGCGGCGTACGAGCGGCGTGCGGAGACGATCCTCCACGAGCTGGCCCACATGTGGTTCGGCGACCTGGTCACCATGGAGTGGTGGAACGACCTGTGGCTGAACGAGTCGTTCGCCACCTTCACCTCGGTCGCCTGCCAGGCGTCCGTGCCGGGCACCAAGTGGCCGAACGCGTGGACCACCTTCGCGAACGCGGAGAAGACCTGGGCGTACCGGCAGGACCAGCTGCCGTCCACGCACCCGATCATGGCCGAGATCAACGACCTCGAAGACGTCATGGTCAACTTCGACGGAATCACCTACGCCAAGGGCGCCTCCGTGCTGAAGCAGCTCGTCGCGTACGTCGGCCAGGACGAGTTCTTCCGCGGTGTGCAGGCCTACTTCAAGGCCCACGCCTTCGGCAACACCCGGCTCACCGATCTGCTGGGCGCCCTGGAGAAGACCTCCGGCCGCGACCTCCAGACCTGGTCGAAGCTGTGGCTGGAAACCGCCGGTATCAACGTCCTGCGTCCGGAGATCGAGACGGACGGCCAGGGTGTGATCACCTCCTTCGCCGTGCGGCAGGAGGCCCCGGCCCTGCCCGCCGGCGCCAAGGGCGAGCCGACTCTCCGCCCGCACCGCATCGCCATCGGCCTGTACGACCTGGACGGCGGCAAGCTGGTCCGCGCCGACCGGATCGAGCTGGACATCGACGGCGAGCTGACCGCGGTGCCGCAGCTGGCCGGAAAGAAGCGCCCGGCCGTGGTCCTGCTCAACGACGACGACCTGTCGTACGCCAAGGTCCGCCTCGACGAGGAGTCGCTGAAGACGGTCACCGCGCGCCTCGGCGACTTCACCGACTCGCTGCCGCGCGCCCTGTGCTGGGCCTCCGCCTGGGACATGACCCGCGACGGCGAGCTGGCGACCCGCGACTACCTGTCGCTCGTCCTGTCCGGCGTCGGCAAGGAGTCCGACATCGGCGTGGTGCAGTCGCTGCACCACCAGGTGAAGGCGGCCCTCGACCTGTACGCCGACCCGGCGTGGCGCGAGACCGGTCTGGCCCGCTGGACGGAGGCGACGCTGGAGCACCTGCGCGTCGCCGAGCCGGGCAGCGACCACCAGCTGGCGTGGGCGCGCGCCTTCGTCGAGACGGCCCGTACCGGCGAGCAGCTCGACCTGCTGATGGCACTGCTGGACGGCGCCGAGACGGTCGAGGGCCTGGTCGTGGACACCGAGCTGCGCTGGGCGTTCGTGGAGCGGCTGGCCGCCACCGGCCGTTTCGGTGAGGAGGAGATCGCGGCCGAGCTCGAGCGCGACAGGACCGCGGCAGGCGAACGGCACGCCGCGACCGCCCGTGCCTCCCGCCCGACCGCCGAGGCCAAGGCCGAGGCCTGGGCATCGGTCGTCGAGTCCGACAAGCTGCCGAACGCCGTGCAGGAGGCCGTCATCGTCGGCTTCATGCAGACCGACCAGCGTGAGCTGATCGCCCCGTACGCGGAGAAGTACTTCGCCGCGGTCAAGGGTGTGTGGGAGTCCCGTTCGCACGAGATCGCCCAGCAGATCGTGATCGGCCTCTACCCGTCGCTCAAGGTCTCGCAGGCCACGCTGGACGCCACGGACGCCTGGCTGGCGGAGGTGAAGGAGCCCCACGCGCTGCGCCGTCTGGTCCTGGAGTCCCGCTCCGGTGTCGAGCGCGCGCTGAAGGCACAGGCCGCGGACGCCGCCTGATCCGCAACTCGACGATCGAGCCCGTCCGTTGTCACAACGGGCGGGCTCGTTCCGTTTATGACCGGGCTCGTTCCGTTTATGTCCGGATGTAGCGCCCATCGCGGTGACCCTCTGTCAATTGCTTTCACCTGGAGGCGTTAAGCTTCCCGCTCGTCAACGCATGATCTCTGTGACGGGGTGGTTTGAGGGTGCAGATGGTTCGCATGGGATCGTCACCCGGAACGCCGAAGTCCGCCTCCATTTCCACCTGGTGGAGTGTGCCCACGGCCCTGACCGCGGTCGCCCTGACCATCACTCTGGTCCTGGCGCCCGCCTCGGCACGTACGCCGGTGGCCCTGCTCGGCGGTGTGGCCGTGCTGGCCGTGGCCGTCGTCGGCGGCGAATGCGCCCGGCGCGGGCGGACGATGGCGGAGCTGCGGGCGCGGAACGCGGAACAGGACCGGGCGCTCGCCCGGCAGGAGGCCGAGACCGTACGTCTCGCCGAGCAGTTGCTGCCGGCGGTCGTGGAGCGGCTGGGCAGGGGCGAGTTCCCCGAGGACGTACTCGATTCGCTGTCGTCACGCGACGATTACGGACCGGGGATGACGCGCGAGTTCACGGCGGCCCACCAGGCCGTGCTGCGCTCGGTGATCGACGCCGTGGCCGCCGAGGAGAATCTGCGCGAGTCCGCTCAGCGCGCGTTCGTGAACATCGCCCGTCGCGTCCAGGCCATCGTTCACCAGCAGGCCCAGGAACTCCGGGACATGGAGGACCGGCACGGCGGCAGCCCGCAGGTGTTCGGTGATCTGCTCCGTCTCGACCACGGCACCGCCCTGATCGGCCGTCTCGCCGACTCCATCGCCGTACTCGGCGGTGCGCGGCCCGGCCGCCAGTGGAGCAGGGCCGTGCCGCTCTACAGCGTGCTGCGCGGTGCCATGTCCCGGATCATCGACTACCAGCGCGTCGAACTGCACTCGGTCTCCGAGGTGGCGGTCGTGGGACAGGCCGTCGAGCCGCTGATCCACGCCCTGGCCGAGCTGCTGGACAACGCCACCCGTTACTCGCCGCCGCAGACCCGGGTGCATCTGACCGCCGTGGACGTGCAGTCGGGCATCGCCATCGAGATCGAGGACGGCGGTGTGAGCATGAGCGAGGAGGCCCGTCAGCGGGCCGAGCGGATGCTCCGCCAGGCGCAGCAGGGCATCGACCTCAACGACCTGGGAGAGACACCGCGACTCGGTCTCGCGGTGGTCGGCCGGCTGTCCCAGGCGTACGACTTCCAGGTGTCGCTGCGCTCCTCGGCGTACGGAGGTGTGCGCGCCGTCCTGGTCGTACCGAAGGAGCTGATCACCACGGCGGCGGCGGCCACCGGCCTGGCGCACGGCATCGGCGCCGTCTCCGGGCCGCGCTCCACCGCGGCGCCCCTGCCCGCCGAGACGCGGCCCACGGCGGACACGCGCCCGGCGACCGGGCCGCAGCCCATTGACGAGCCCGCCGACGAACTGCCCGTCGTGACCGAGCGGACCGAGACCGGCCTGCCGCAGCGCCGTCGCAAGAGCCGCGTCACGGCGCCTGCCGCCACGGCGAACGAAGAACGGCGCGCACCTGAACCGGCGGCCGCACCGCCGGTGCAGCCCGGCATGTGGCTGGCCGCCTTCCAGAGCGGTCTGTCCGGTCATGGTCAGGATCAGTCCGCCCGCACGACTGGCGAGAACAGCGACGCCGGAGCGGCGTCGGCGAGCAAGGGGAACACACGATGATTCAGCAGCGCGCCACCGATATGGACTGGATGCTCAAGGATCTGGCCGAGAGCGTGCCGCAGACGAGGCACGTCGTCGTCCTTTCCGCGGACGGCCTGCGCATGGCCCAGCACGGCGCGGACACGGACACCGCCGACCGGCTGGCCGCCGCCTGCGCCGGGCTGCAGAGCCTGGCCGGGGCCGTCGCCCAGGAACTCCCGCACAGCGACGGGAAGATGCGGCTGGTTGTGATCGAGATGGACGGCGGCTTCTTCTATCTGATGGCGGCGGGCGCGGGGGCGTTTCTCGCCGTGCTGGCCGACGAGGGGGTGGACGCCGGTCTGATGGGCCAGCGCATGCGTGACCTGGTGGCAAGGATCGGTGAACACCTCAGCAGCCCGCCCAGGCACGACGTCGGGCAGCCCGCGTGACCGACCCGGGCTGGCACGAGGGCACTCCCGAACGGCTGTATGTCATCACGGGCGGACGCAGCGGCCCCTCCGCATTAGACGGAAAGGTCCGCTCCCTCGATCTGGTCACGCTCATCGTGGCCAGATCGGGGACCGGGCCCGGGATGCAGCCCGAGCATGCGGCGATCATCAAGCTGTGCCATGCACCGCTCTCGGTCGCCGAGATCTCCGCGTATCTGAGCCTGCCGGTGAGCGTCGTGACCGTGCTGCTCGGTGATCTGCTGGCGGAGGACAAGGTGCTGGCACGCGCCCCCGTCCCGCCCGCGCAACTCCCCTCCCCCGCACTGATTGAGGCAGTGATCGATGGACTTCGAAAACTCTGACACGCCCGCGGGGCCGCGCAGCGAGGATGTGCTGCCGGATACGGCCGCAACCGCCGTCAAGGTGGTGGTCGTGGGCGGCTTCGGGGTCGGCAAGACGACCCTGGTCGGCTCGGTGAGCGAGATCCGGCCGCTGACGACCGAGGAGACGATGACCCAGGCCGGGGTCGGCGTCGACGACACGGCGGGCGTCGAACGCAAGACCCAGACGACCGTGGCCATGGACTTCGGCCGGATCAGCATCAACTCGGAGCTGGTGCTGTACCTCTTCGGCACGCCCGGACAGCAACGCTTCTGGTTCCTGTGGCGCGGCTTGTTCGAGGGCGCGCTGGGCGCGGTGGTGCTGGTCGACCCACGCCGGCTGGAGGTCAGCTTCGACGTGATCGGCCGGCTGGAGGAGCGAGGCGTGCCGTTCGTGGTCGCCGTCAACTACTTCCCCGGCTCGCCGGAGCACCCCGTGGAGGAGCTGCGGGCAGCGCTGGACCTGCCTGCCGCCGTACCGATCGTGTACTGCGACGCCCGGCGGCGCGAGTCCAGCCGGGACGTGCTGATGGCCCTGATGCGCTACCTCCAGCACCTGGCCACCACTCAGGAGGCGTCGTGAGCACCACCGCTCCCCCGCCGGGCTGCACCGCCGCCGCCCCGGAGTCCCCGGCCGCACCGGCCGCGGTCCGTCCCGAACGTCCGTCATGGTGGGGGTCGTTCCTCAGCCGTGGCTGAGAAGTGGCCCTGTTGGTCGACGCGTTGACGATGAGTACGATGCGCGACAGTTGATCATTTTGGGATGCAAGTGGCGCATGTTACTGCAGGGGATGCATCACAACGACCTGAGAGGAAGACCGAAGTGGGGCCTGAGCTGATAGTTCCGCCGATCTTCACCCCCATCCCGCCGGCGATCCACCCTCGCCACGCGGAGGTCGACGTACAGACCGCAGCCTGGGCAGAAACGTTTCGCATCGGGTCCGAGGAACTCCGCGGCAAGCTCGTGACGCAGGACATCGGCACGTTCTCCGCCCGGATCCTCCCGGAGGGCCGCGAGGAAGTCGTCTCCCTCCTCGCGGACTTCGTGCTGTGGCTCTTCGGCGTGGACGACGGACACTGCGAGGAGGGCGAACTCGGCCACCGCCCGGGAGACCTGGCCGGTATGCTCCACTGCCTGCTGCGGGTCGCACAGAACCCGGAAGCCTCGATGCTGGAGAACGACCCGCTGGCCGCGGGCCTGCGGGACCTGCGGATCCGGGTCGACCGGTACGGCACCGCCGGGCAGGCGGCCCGCTGGATCGACGCGCTGCGCGAGTACTTCTTCTCCGTGGTGTGGGAGGCGTCCCACCGCCGCGCGGGCACGGTGCCCGACCTCAACGACTACACCCTGATGCGGCTCTACGACGGCGCGACGTCCGTGGTGCTGCCGATGCTGGAGATGGGCTACGGCTACGAACTCCAGCCGCACGAGCGCGAGAAGACCGCGGTCCGCGCCGCGACCGAGATGGCGTCCTTCATCATCACGTGGGACAACGACATCTTCTCGTACCACAAGGAAGCACGCAGCACCGGCTACTGGCTCAACGCCCTGCGCGTACTCGAGCGGGAGAACGGACTCACCCCCGATGAGGCCCTGGACCTGGCGATCTCCCAGCGGGACCGGGTGATGCTGCTCTTCATGCGCCTGAAGGACCACCTGTCGGAGCAGGGCAGCCCGCAGCTGCGCCAGTACCTGGACAGCCTCGCCTGCTTCATCCGCGGCGCCCAGGACTGGGGCATCACCTCCGTGCGGTACACCACGCCGGACGACCCCGCGAACATCCCCTCCGTGTTCCGCGACACCCCCACCGACGACAGCAGCGAGCCCCTGGACATCCCCTGCGTCTCCTGGTGGTGGGACCTCGTCCCCGACTCGGCCGTACTCCAGCGGACCGTCTAGAACATGTCCAGCACAAAGGATCCTTCGGTGTCAGCAGCGTTGCAGTCGGTCCCCCGCGCCCCGGGAGCCGTGCCGCTCCTCGGACATGCCCTGAAGCTGTGGCGTGATCCGCTCGGCTTCCTCAAGTCGCTCCGGGAATACGGGGACCTGGTCCAGGTCGACCTCGGAACGCTGCCGGTGTACGTCATCACCTCCGCGGAGCTGGTCCACGAGGTGACCGTCAAGCAGGCGCGCAGCTTCGAGAAGGGCCGGCTCTTCGACCGGCTGCGGCCGCTCGCGGGCAACGGACTGGCGAACTCCAACGGTGAGACGCACCGCAAGCACCGCCGTCTGATCCAGCCGATGTTCCACCCGCAGCGCATCCACGCGTACGCCGCGACCATGAGCGACAACGCGCGCGCTCTGGCCGACTCCTGGCAGCCGGGTCAGGAGATCGAGATGGAACAGGCGATGGCCGAGTACGCCATCGAGACGCTGGCCTCGACCATGTTCTCCACGGACATCGGCCTGCCCGCCGTGGAGGCGATCCGCAGGAACCTGCCCGTCGTACTCAAGAACATGCTGATACGGGCCGCGTCCCCCAAGTTCCTGGACCGGCTGCCGATCCGGGCCAACCGTGACTTCGACGCCGCGGCGGCGACCCTGCGCGAGGTCATCGACGAGGTGGTCGTGGCCACCCGGCGGTCCGGCCCGACGGGCCACAACGACCTGCTGTCGGTGGTCATGGCCGCGCAGGACGCGGAGACCGGCGAGTCGCTGAGCGACACGGAGGTCAGGGACGAACTCAGCACCATCCTCTTCGCCGGTGCCGAGACCACGGCCTCCACGCTCTCCTGGACCTTCTACCACCTGGCTCGGCATCCCGACGTGGAGAAGCAGCTGGTCGCCGAGATCGAGGAGGTCGTCGGCGACCGCCCGGTGACCATCGAGGACGTTCCGCGCCTCGAGGCGGTCCGCCGGGTGCTCGACGAGGTGATCCGGCTGCACGGCGTCACCATGCTGATGCGCCGCACCACCGCGCCGGTGGAGCTCGGCGGGTTCAGTTTCCCCGAGAACACCGAGGTCGCGTTCAGCCTGTACGCCCTGCACCGGGACCCCCGGGAGTACGCCGAGCCGGACCGATTCGACCCCGACCGCTGGCTGCCGGAGCGCCGCACGGACATCGCGCGGCAGGCCTACATCCCGTTCGGGGCCGGGAACCGGAAGTGCATCGGGGACGCGTTCGTCTGGACGGAGGCGACCATCGCCCTCGCGACGGTCCTCGCACGGTGGCGGCTGGTGCCGGCTCCGGGCCACACGCCGAAGGAAGTGGCCTCCGCGGTGGCGCACCCCGACCGGATGCCGATGACGGTGGTCCCGAGGAACGCCTGAGCGCACCGCTGCCCGGCCGGGTTCCGCACGGACCCCGGCCGGGCGGACCGGCGACGAGTGTCAGCCCGTCACCTGCGCGTACCGGTCGCGGAGATCGGCCGCCCCCCTGCTCGGTGAACGATCCGTGCAGCCGCATCCGGGCGATGCCGCCGTGCGGGAAGGCGTCCAGCCGGACACGCGTCGCGACCGCCTGTGCGGCGAGCGGGAAGCGGTGCAGCGTGTCCGGCTGCATCCGGGTGCGCGGGATTCGCCCGCCGCACTCCGGTCAGCTGTCAACTTTCGGTTGACGATTGCAGGGTGTCAACCTAAGGTTGACACATGACGAAACCAGTCGGCATGACGCATCACATCCGGCTCGACGACCTCATCGAGGGCATCAAGAAGACCCACTCCGACGCCCTCGACCAGCTCTCCACCGCGGTCATCGCCGCGGATCACCTCGGCGAAGTGGCCGACCATCTGATCGGCCATTTCGTGGACCAGGCAAGGCGCTCGGGTGCCTCCTGGACGGACATCGGCCAGTCCATGGGGGTCACCAGGCAGGCGGCGCAGAAGCGCTTCGTTCCGAAGGACCCCGGCGAACCGTCCGACCTCGACCCCAGCCAGGGGTTCAGCCGCTTCACCGAGCAGGCACGGAACGTCGTGCTGGCCGCACAGGAGGAAGCCCGTACGGCAGGCAACAACGAGGTCCGCCCTCAGCATCTGACGCTGGGCCTGCTGAGCGAACCGGACGCGCTCGCCGCGAAGTCGGTCGTCGCGCAGGGCGTGCCGCTGGACAGCGTCCGCCGGGGCGCGACCGCGGCACTGCCGCCGGCGACCGACGAGGTGCCGGCGCTCATCCCGTACGACGCCGGAGCAAAGAAAGTACTGGAGCTGACGTTCCGGGAGGCCCTGCGGCTGAACCACCACCACATCGGGCCCGAGCACATCCTGCTCGCACTGCTGGAGTTCGAAGGCGGCAAGGGCGTGCTCACCGGCCTGGGTGTCGACAAGGCGACTGCCGAGGCCGACATCGCCGGCGCAGTGAGCACCGCTTCCGACGCCTCGTCGCATACGCCCTGACGGGATCCCAGGCCGACGCCACGAGTTCGGAGAGGGAGGCGACCGCAGTCTGTGGGCTGCGGCCGCCTCCCTCTCCGGGCTCGGACTGCGGGCCGGTGCGGGGGTCCTACCGTCGCGCCGGCTCACCCCTCAGGTCCGTCGAAACTTCCTTGGCATTCCTTTCAGCAGGACTGATCGATCGTGTGCTCTTCCCCCGCACCTGTCCCAGCAGCGTGGCGCCGAATGCGATCCCCATGCCGAGCAGCTGCACCGGGGTGAGTGCCTGGCCGAGCGCCGCCCAGCCGATGACGGCCGCGGTGATCGGGGACAGCGGCCCGAGGAAGGTGGCGGACGTCGCGCCGAGCCGCTCGATACCGCGGAACCAGAGCCAGTACGCGATGGGCGTGTTGACCAGCGCGAGGTAGGCGTACCCGGCCAGGGCGCGGCCGTCGATCACGGGCGGCGCGCCCTCCACGAGAAGGGCGATCGGCAGGATCAACAGCCCGCCGACGCTCAGCTGCCACCCCGTCATGACGAACTGCCCGACCCCTTCCGGCCGCCCCCAGCGCTTGGTGAGCACCGTGCCGGCCGCCATCGACGCGGAGGAGGTGACCGCGGCGGCCACACCGACCAGGTCGAACGAGGCAGTGGCCTTGAGGACGACCAGGCTGACGCCGAGCGCCGCGACGATGCCGGTGAGCACCGCGCGTACGGTCGGCCGTTCGCCCAGCAGAAGTGCGGCGAGCGCGACCACGAACAGAGGGCCGACCGAGCCGATGACGGCGGCCATGCCGCCGGGCAGCCGGTAGGCGGAGAGGAACAGCAGCGGGTGGAACACCCCGATGTTCAGCGCGCCGAGCACGGCCACCTTGCCCCACCACATCCCGCGCGGCAGGGTCCGGGTGAGCGCGAGGAGAAGCAGCCCGGCAGGCAGGGTGCGTATCAGCCCGGTGAACAGCGGCCGGTCCGGCGGCAGGAATTCCGTGGTGACGAAGTAGGTGGTTCCCCAGGAGACGGGTGCCAGCGCGGTGAGCGCGACGGTGGCGATGCGGTTGCGGTTCATGACGCACTCCTTGAGGGGGAAGACCAGGCCGTGGCCGTCGCGGGGACCGGGCGGGCCGGGAGGAACGCAGCGGCCGGGGCCGGCCGCCGCGGGTGGACCGCGTCCGCGGGGAGCGCGCGCTCCAGGCGGACCAGCAGAAAGGTCGACGGCAAGTAGCTTAGCGCTAAGCAACTTGCCGTCAAGCTACTTTCTTGCGGCCGACCCACTCCGGCCCGATACTCATGGCATGACAGGCATGACCCCCGACGCGGTGGACGCGATCGCCGGCCAGTGGGCCGCCGTGCGTCCCGACCTCGAGACCGGCCCGATGACGATCTACGGCCGCATCTATCGCATCGCCCGTGCCATGGGCGACCGCATCGACAAGGTGTACGCGCGCTTCGGTCTCTCACGCGGCGAGTTCGACGTCCTCGCCACCTTGCGGCGGTCCGGAGAGCCCTACACCCTCTCCCCCCGCGAGCTGACCGCGACGCTGATGCTCACCACCGGCGGGATGACCGGCCGGCTCGACAAACTGGAGCGCGCCGGGCTGCTCACCCGCAGCCCCGACCCGAACGACCGGCGCGGACTCAAGGTGACCCTCACCGACAAGGGCCTCGCCCTGGTCGAAGAAGCCGTCACAGCGGGGCTCGACACACAGCACGAGGTCGTCGACGCGGCGCTCGACCCCGAGCAGCGGGAGCAGCTCAACGGGCTGCTGCGGCTGCTGCTGGCGGCGCACTGAGCACGCCGGGAGAACGCAGAAGGCGCCCTCCGGCACGTACACGAACGTACGTACCCGAGGGCGCCTCGGAAAATTTGGAGAAGCCGGGCGTCAGGCCTGCTTCTTGCGGGACTTGTCCAGCACCATGACCAGACCGGCGATGACCGCGAAGAGCGCGATCGGCGCCACGACGAAAAGACCGACGGTCTCGGCCACGCTCAGGCCGGAACCCGGCTGGTCACCGTCGTCGCGGGTCAGCGCGAGCGCGGGGGACGACATCAGCAGCATCATGAGCGTCGAACCGGTCGCGACGGCGCCGGCGCGCAGGGCGTTCTTCTTGTCCACAGTGCAAATGTAGTGAATGCCTAAACGGACCGCGCGCCCGGGGGTCCTGTACCGGGCTCCAGGGCTCTGAACACGTCCATCAGCGCATGCAGCCGGGGCGTCGCCACCAGCTCCTCCAGGGTCATCGGCCGGCCCTCCGCGTCGGCGACCGGCAGCCGCCAGTTCGGGTACTCGTCCCAGGTACCCGGCAGATTCTGCGGCCTGCGGTCACCCACCGCGTCCGGCAGCCAGACACCGACCATACGGGCCGGGGTGCGCAGCAGGAAGCGGTACACGGCACGTACCGCGCCCTCCTCGTCGTGCCGGCCCTCCGGCAGCAGACCGAGCCGGGTCAGATACGCGAGCCAGTCCGCGACCTCCGCCGCGTCGGCGGCCTGCTCCTCCGCGAGCGGGCGGCTCAGCAGCCCCAGTTCGTGGCGCAGCGCGACATGGTCGTGGGTGAGGCGCGCGGCCGTGGACGGCAGGTCGTGGGTGGTGGCGGTGGCGACACAGCCCTCCCGCCAGGACTCCGGGGGCAGCGGTCGCTCCGTACCGCCCCAGTCGCGCTCGAACCACAGCACGGACGTGCCGAGCACTCCGCGCTCCGCCAGCGCGTCGCGCACGCCGCGCTCGACGGTGCCGAGGTCCTCCCCTATGACGACGGCGCCCGCGCGATGCGCTTCCAGGACGAGGACGGCGAGCATCGCCTCGGCGTCGTACCGGACGTATGTGCCCTCGGCGGGCTCACGGCCCTCCGGCACCCACCACAGCCGGAACAGCCCCATGACATGGTCGATCCGCAGAGCTCCGGCGTGCCGCATCAGCCCGCGCAGCAGCCCCCGGTACGGGGCGTAGCCGGACGCGGCCAGCGCGTCCGGCCGCCACGGGGGCAGGCCCCAGTCCTGGCCCCGCGCGTTGAACGCGTCCGGCGGAGCGCCGACCGCCATACCGCGCGCGAAGGCGTCCTGCTGGGCCCAGGCGTCCGCGCCGCCCGGGTGCACGCCGACGGCCAGGTCATGGACCAGGCCGACCGCCATGCCCGCGTCGCGCGCGGCCCGCTGGGCGGCGGCCAGCTGGGTGTCCGTCAGCCAGGCGAGCCGACAGTGGAAGTCGACCCGGTCGAAGAGCTCGGTGCGGGCCCGCTCGGTCTCCGGCGAACGCGGGTCCCGCAGCCCGGCGGGCCACCGGTGCCAGTCGGGCCCGTGTACCTCGGCGAGGGCGCACCAGGTGGCATGGTCCTCCAGGGCCTGCCCCTGCTCGGCCAGGAAGTCGCAGTACGCGGCACGCCGGCCGGGGGTCGGCAGGACGGCCCCTACGATCTCCAGCGCCTCGCGCTTGAGCTCCCACACCGCGTCCCGGTCGATCAGCGCGCCCTCCCGGAGCACACCGGCGCGCAGCGCGTCGGCCTTCTCCAGCAGGGCGTCGAGCCGGGCCCGGTCCCGTACCCGGGTGTACTCCGGCACGTCCTCGACCCTCAGATGCACGGGGTCGGGGAAGCGTCGCGACGACGGCCGGTAGGGGGAGGGATCGGCCGGACTCCCGGGCACGGCCGCGTGCAGCGGGTTGATCTGGACGAACCCGGCCCCGAGCGCCCGGCCCGACCAGGCCGCGAGGTCGGCGAGATCACCGAGGTCGCCCATGCCCCAGGAACGGCCGGAGAGAAGGGAGTACAGCTGCACGAGGAAGCCGTGGGTGCGGCCCGGGGGCTGCGGGACGCGCGGGGGCGCGACGACCAGGGTGGCGGTGCCGGTGCGCCCGTCCGGCGCGTCGGCGTGCAACCGGTGGACGCCGGGCGGGAGTTCGGCCCAGAGCGCGGCCTGCCGTTCTCCGCCGGGTTGCCCGCGCCGGTCCTCCGGCGTGATGCGCAGCCGGGTGCCGGAGGGCAGGGATGCAACGGCTTCCGGCGGCTCCGCCGACGGAAGCCAGTGGACCACCGTCGCCGGCAGCAGGCGCTCCGCCGCCGCCGATTCGGCCGCGGCCAGGGACGCGTTCACCGCCTCCGGGGTGGACGCGTCGACGCCGAGCACGGCGAGCACCATCACCACCGTCGCGTCCGGGATCGGGACCGTGCGGCCCGCAGAGGGCTCGTACGAGGTTGCCACGCCGTGCATCGCGGCGAGCCGGGCGAGGCCCATGTCAGACTCCCGTCGGCTCCGTGCCGGATTCGTCGGTCAGTGGCGGGACTTTGGGCTCACCGGTGAGCGGCGCGGCATCGGCGAGCCGGGGCTCGCTGGTCGAAAACGGCTCGATGTCCTGGACGGCCACGGGGGTTCTCCACGGTTCGGCGGCATGGACGGCGTGTACGGGACGAAAAGCACGGGTCACCCGGAGCCCTACCCAGCGAACGCGGCGACATACGTGCACGGTTGTACCCGTTCCGGCAACGTACCGGGTCAACCGGCCAATTCGGGCACAACGACCTCGCCACATTGACACCCTCGTCGCACGGGTGGTGGGCTCCCTGCATGAAGATCGGGCACAGGAGGAAGGCGACGGCCGTCACGGCGGCCGTCATCGGCGGGCTGCTCGGCACCGCGGTGCCCGGCGCGTCCGCCGCGCCGAAGCCGACCGCCCCTCCCCCGGCCGCCGGTGTCGACGCGCCCTCCGTCTGGCCGCGGCCGCAGTCCGTACGGGCCGGAGGCTCCGCCGTACGGCTGGGTCCGGAGGCGGCGCTGACGGTCGGTGAGGACGCCGACTCGTCCACCGTCGGGGTACTGCGTACCGTGCTGCGCGAAGCGGGCGTGACGACGCTTCACCTCGTGCATCCGGGCGAGCCGCTGCCCGCGGGAGTTCCTGTCGTACATGCCGGCGGCGCGGCCGCGCGGAACGCGCTGCGCGCCCTGCGGATGCGCGAGCGCGAGGACCTGCCGGACGGGGGCTACCGGCTGGCCGCCGGGCGGGTCGCGGGCCGGGACACGGTCGCACTGGACGGCACCGGCGAGGACGGGCTGTTCCACGCCGCGCAGACGCTTCGGCAACTGGTCACGAACGGCTCGGTGCCCGCGGTCGTGGTACGGGACTGGCCCGGCACGGCGGTACGCGGCACCACGGAGGGTTTCTACGGCCGGCCCTGGAGCCGCGAACAGCGACTGGAGCAGCTCGACTTCATGGGCCGCACCAAGCAGAACCTCTATCTCTACGCCCCGGGCGACGACCCCTACCGGCAGGCCCGGTGGCGGGACCCCTACCCCGCCGAGCGGCGCGCAGAGTTCCGGGATCTCGCCGAAAGGGCCCGGCACAACCATGTGACGCTGGGCTGGGCCGTGGCGCCCGCGCAGGCGATGTGCCTGGCCTCGGACAAGGACGTCGCGGCGCTCACGCGCAAGATCGACGCGATGTGGGCGCTCGGGGTGCGCGCCTTCCAGCTGCAGTTCCAGGACGTCAGCTACAGCGAGTGGCACTGCGACAAGGACGCGGACACCTTCGGCTCAGGCCCGGAAGCGGCCGCGAAGGCGCAGGCACGCGTGGCCGGCGCGGTGGCGCGCCATCTGGCGGAGCGGTATCCGGGCGAGGCGGCGCCGCTGTCGCTGATGCCGACCGAGTACCACCAGGACGGCTCGACCGATTACCGGCGGGCGCTCGCCCGGGAGCTGGACGGGCCGGTGCAGGTGGCCTGGACCGGTGTCGGCGTCGTGCCGCGCACCATCACCGGCCGCGAACTGGCGGGCGCACGCACCGTCTTCCGGCATCCGCTGGTCACGATGGACAACTACCCGGTCAACGACTACGCGCAGGACCGCATCTTCCTCGGACCGTACACCGGCCGCGAGCCCGCCGTGGCCGGGGGATCCGCGGCGCTGCTCACCAACGCCATGGAGCAGGCCTCGGCGTCCCGTATCCCGCTGTTCACCGCCGCCGACTTCGCCTGGAACCCGAAGGGATACGTGCCGGAGGACTCCTGGCGGGCGTCCCTCGACGATCTGGCGGACGGGGACCCGCGGGCCCGCGAGGCCCTCACGGCCCTGGCCGGCAACGACGCCTCCTCACTGCTGAACCCGGTCGAGTCTGCGTATCTGCGCCCGCTGATGAAGGAGTTCTGGGCGACGCGCGGCTCCGCCCCGGCCGTGCGGGACCGGGCGGCAGCGCGGCTGCGGGCGGCGTTCGGCGTGATGAGAGAGGCTCCGCAGCGGCTGCGGGACACGGCGGGCGGGGAACTCGGCAAGGAAGCGCGGCCATGGATCGAGCAGTTGGCCCGGTACGGCCGGGCGGGCGAGCTCTCCGTCGACATGCTGCAGGCCCAGGCGCGCGGTGACGGGGCGACGGCCTGGAGCGCGGCACTGGCACTCGAGCCCCTGCACGAGGCCGCCGACGCCGACGCGGACACCGTCACGGTCGGCAAGGGCGTCCTGGACGCCTTCCTGGACCGGGCGGAGCGCGAGTCGGCCGACTGGACGGGAGCGAGCCGGCGCACCGGTGCCGGCGAGGCCGAGGCCGGCCCGGGCACGTACACGGTCCGGCTGGACCGGGTGCGCCCCCTGGCGGCGGTCACCGCGATGACCACGCCCGGCGCGGCCGGTGCGGTCGTCGAGGCACATGTGCCGGGCGAGGGCTGGCGCAGGCTGGGCCCGGTCGCGGCGAGCGGCTGGACCCAGACGGCCGGGGGCGGGGTGCGCGCCGACGCGCTGCGGCTCACCTGGACCGGCCGGGGCCCCACGGTGCGCGCGCTCGTGCCGTGGTTCGTGGACGAGCCGGCGGCGGCGCTGGAGCTGGTGCGCGGCACGGCGGACATGGACATCGGCGGCGCGCCGCAGCGCGTCGAGGTGCGGCTGACGGCCCGGCGGCCCGGTCCCGTGGCCGGCGCGCTGAAGGTGACGGCGCCGAAGGGCGTCACGGTGTCGGTGCCGGTCCGTACGACGGTGCCGCGCGGCTCGCGCACCACCGTCCCCGTCGTGGTCGCCGTCCCCGCGGGTACGCCGGCCGGCGAGTACCCGGTGACCTTCGCCTTCGGCGGCGAGCGGCGGACCCTGACGGTACGGGCGTATCCGCGGACCGCGGGCCCCGATCTGGCGCGTACCGGCCGGGCGTCCTCCTCCGGCGACGAGACCCCGGACTTCCCGGCGGCCGCGGCGGCGGACGGCGACCCGGGAACCCGCTGGTCGTCGCCCGCCGAGGACGGTGCGTGGTGGCAGACGGAGCTGGCGGGGCCGGTGCGGCTGGGGCAGGTGGTGCTGCACTGGGAGCAGGCGTATCCGTCGGCCTACCGCGTCCAGGTCTCGGCGGACGGCCGCGCCTGGCGTACCGCGGCGACGGTGCGGGACGGGCGGGGCGGCGTCGAGTCGGTCCGCATGGACGAACCGGGCACCCGCTTCGTCCGGGTGCAGTCGGACCGCCGTGCGACCCGGTTCGGCGTGTCGCTGTTCACGGTGGAGGCGTACGCCGTGGCGGACTGAGCCATGGACCGCTCCGCCCCCGGACAGAACATGACCCGGATCGTCAGGCGGAAATGCCGTCGATCCGGGCCATGGCGTCGTCGGCGCCGTACGGCTGCAGGTATGGCAACCAGCACGGATCCCGGTGTCCGGTCCCGATGATGCGCCAGGCCAGACCGCTCGGCGGCTCCGGCTTGTGACGCAGGCGCCAGCCCAGCTCCATCAGATGGCGGTCGGCCTTGACATGGTTGCAGCGGCGGCAGGCGGCCACCACGTTGTCCCAGGAGTGCTTGCCGCCGCGGCTGCGCGGAATGACGTGGTCGACGCTGGTCGCGACGCCACCGCAGTACATACAGCGCCCGCCGTCACGGGCGAACAGTGCACGGCGGGTCAGCGGAACGGGTCCTCGATAGGGGACCCGTACGAATCTCTTGAGGCGGATCACACTGGGCGCCGGGACGACACGGGTCGCGCTGTGCATGAAGGCGCCGGACTCCTCGAGGCATATCGCCTTGTTCTCCAGGACGAGGACGAGCGCGCGGCGGAGCGGTACGACGCCGAGGGGCTCGTACGACGCGTTGAGGACCAGGACGTGCGGCACGGTGGACGCCTCCTTGTACGCCGGCGGCGCGTGGCTCGCGCCGGGACGATCTGCCTTAAGTCTCTCCTCATGGCTGGTCGAAGCGCCACCAAGTCCCCGTAACGGGTCCGAAGTGTTTTCGGCCACACCTCCTTTCTTCCCCAGGTGAGACAGGGCTCTCCCTCGAACATGGCCACGAAGCACCCCCGATGCCCCGTTAGTGTGGTGGACAGCCGTAGCCATATCTGGAGGTTCTGCCGTGTTCCGGTCCGACGTACTGGCCGACCCGTCGCCCGGGACACCCGTGACGCTCGACGAGGCCCACGTGCAGGCCACCGAGGCGGCCAGCTGGGTGGAGCAGAACTGGTCCACCTGGCTGTCCATGGGACTGCGCATACTGCTGATCCTCGCGATCGCCGGCCTCCTCCGCACGGTGGTCCGCCGGACGATCACCAAGCTGATCGACCGGATGAACCGCGGCGCCGAGGCGGTCGAGGGCACCTCGCTCGGCGGCCTGCTGGTCAACGCGGAGCGGCGGCGCCAGCGCTCGCAGGCCATCGGCTCGGTGCTCCGCTCGATCGCGTCCTTCCTGATCATGGGCACGGCCGCGCTGATGGTGCTCGGCGTCCTCAACATCGACCTGGCGCCGCTGCTCGCCTCGGCCGGTGTAGCCGGTGTGGCGATCGGTTTCGGCGCGCGCAACCTCGTCACCGACTTCCTGTCCGGCGTCTTCATGATCCTGGAGGACCAGTACGGCGTCGGCGACACGATCGACGCGGGCGTCGCCACGGGCGAGGTCATCGAGGTCGGTCTGCGCGTCACCAAGCTGCGCGGCGCCGACGGCGAGATCTGGTACGTACGCAACGGCGAGGTCAAGCGCATCGCCAACCTCAGCCAGGGCTGGGCCACGGCCGGCGTGGACGTCCAGGTCAAGCCGACCGAGGACCTGGGGCGGATCCGTACGGTCATCGACGAGGCCGCGACGGCGATGGCCAAGGACGACCCCTGGAACGAGCGCCTGTGGGGCCCGGTCGAGGTGCTGGGCCTGGACTCGGTGCTGCTGGACTCGATGAACGTCCGGGTCTCCGCGAAGACCATGCCGGGCAAGGCACTGAGTGTGGAACGCGAGCTGCGCTGGCGCATCAAGCAGGCCCTGGACGAGGCGGGCATCCGCACCGTCGGCGGCCCCGAGCCGGTGGAAGAGGAGGAGCCCCCGGCCGACCCGACGGCCACGATGGCGGCCCCTTCCGCCCTGGCCAACCCGGCCTCGCCCCAGTCGGTGGCGGCGTCCCCGATCCCGCCCCAGCAGGGCCCGACGAACGCGGCGAAGTAGCGCGCACGCAGCGCACACGGCGCCCGGAGGTGATTCCTCCGGGCGCCGTTTCCGTGTGAGGCCCGACTCAGCGAACCCAGTTCTTGAGCGGCTCCGTGTCAAGGGTGATGCCGACCGGGTCCGGGAGGGTCGCCTCCTTGCCGAACGGCAGAGTCTGGACGTTCTCGTAGCGAACGCCGTCCGGCCGGCTGTGCACCTTGATCTCGCAGGTGTCACGGTCGATGAGCAGATACACCGGGATGCCCGTCTCGGCGTAGGCCCGGGGCTTCTCGACACGGTCACGCCGGTCGGTGTCGGAGTCGTACGAGGTGACTTCGACAACCATGAGGACGGGGCTGGGCTCGGCCCATTCGCCTTGGCCGACGAACGCGTCGGCGGGAGCGAGCGAGCCGTCGGGGCGCGCCCGTCCCTCGCGGTAGGTCTCGATCACCAGGCCCTGTGTGGGATCGAGCCACAGATCGGGACGGTGCTGCATACAGATGCGGGTGAGCCACTGGATGATGCGTCCGTGGTCGCCGTCGGGCACGGCCTTCCCCCCGATGTGTCCATGGATGAACTCGAGCCGTGCGCCCTCGGCAGCACGGTCCGCCTGGCGGGCGATTTCCTCGAACTCCGTAACCAGCATCTGCGGCCGGTCGGCGGTCACTGTCACCGAGCCTCCTCCTGCGTCTGCTTCAGCGGGGGTACGACCTCCAGACTACGGAGCGGGCCGCCCCCACGCCCGCGAGTTCGCCCACCGTGGGAACGACCCCGCGCCCCGCAGGTAACGCTTTGGTTGCCGCTGCGGCACCTCTTGTGCGGGGGTACGGATTCGCTCACCACACGAACTCCGCGTAGACCGTCTTGCCGACCACACGCGGCTCCCAGCCCCAGCGCGCGGCCAGGTGCTCGACCACATGCAGACCCCGGCCGAACTGGTCCTCCGCCTCCGCCGGGCGCAAGCTCGGCAACCGCTCGCCTCGCGGGTCGCTGACCTCGATACGCAGCGAGGCGCCGGTGAGCGTGATCCGTACACGGATGAGTCGCTCGCACAGGCTGCCGTGCAACAGGGCATTTGTCACCAGCTCCGAGGCGACCAGCGCCGCGTCCCCGGCAAGGGCGGGGCGCCCCCACTCGGTGACCAGTCGGGCAGCTCTTCGACGGGCGAGGGTGACGCTGCGGGCGTGCGGCGTGTAGTCGAGGCAGTCCTCCTGCAGAACGCGGCTGACCTCTGTGGTGGGGGGTTCGGCCATGGCACACCTCCGTGTGCGATCGGGCGGTGGCTTGCCGCATCTGCACAGGGCAGGGCGGTGCACTTCCACCAATTGACTCCGCTTGGTGGGCGGTCGAGCACCGAAAGTAGTGAGGCGATTGGCGCGGCCGCAACTGACTCGGAGACATTTATCCCCAACGAGTGAAGGGCGTCGACCGGCCGACGCCGGACAGGCAACACTGGGACCGTGAATGGATCGCCACAACGAGGCAACCGGGCGTCAACTGTCCTCGGACGCAGGCTCGGTAGCGAACTGCTGCGCCTGCGTGACGCTTCGGGCAGGACCCAGCAGCAAGCCGCCCACGTCATCAGCGCGACGAACTCGAAGATCGTGAAGATGGAGCAGGGCTGGGTACCCATGCGGGACCCGGACATCCGTGCGCTGTGCGAGTTCTACGGCCTGGACGACCAGAGAACCCTGGGCCGGCTGCTCGGCCTCGCCAGGCTCGACCGCGAGCGCCGCAAGGCCAAGGGGTGGTGGCAACACGCGCCCCAGGCCGGAGCCATGGCGGAGTACATCGCCATGGAGGACATCGCGTCCGGCGTCCGGGCCTGGCAACAGGCGTTTGTCCCTGGCCTGCTCCAAACACCGGAGTACGCCAGGGCGGTTGTGGTGAGCGAGGGTCTTTGGCAGGACCCGGGCGAGATCGAGGGAGTGGTCGGCGTACGGATGAAGCGCCAGGCCCGACTGTCTGCGCCCGGACCGCTTCAGGTGTACGCGGTGATCGGCGAAGGGGCGCTGCGACAGCAGGTCGGCGGCCCTGAAGTGATGCGCACACAGTTGCAGCACCTGCTGAACGCGGCTCAACTCCCCAACGTACGCCTCCAGGTGCTGCCCTTCCGGGCAGGCGGCCACGCATGCATGGCAGGCTCCTTCAACATCATCTCCTTCGCCGAGACCGAGGCGGTGGACGTGGTCCACGTCGACAGCATCGCGGCTACCGTGTGGGTCGAGAACGAGACCGCAAGCGCAACGTACAGCTCGTTCTTCGAACGCACGGCAAGGCTGAGTCTGGCCCCCAGGGACTCGCTCCGACTGATCGAGAGCATCAGCGAGGACATGCATTGATGGACGGTTTCGACTTCATGAAGTCCAGCTACAGCAGCGGAAGCGGCGAATGCGTCGAGGTCGCGGTCAACATACCCGGCACCGTTGCCGTCCGGGACTCCAAGAGCCCCGGAGGGCCGGTCGTTCGCATTACTTCCGCCAGCTGGTACGCGTTCCGCACGCACGTCGCTCACCTCGACATGACGAACAGTTCAATGCGCGCGTGAAACAGCCACTGGGAAGCCGCCGGCTGCATCCTCACCACCGGCGGCACCCGCAAGCGCACCCGCGTCTACGGCACCACCCACAAGGAGGCCGCCGACCTCACCGAGCGCATGTCCGCCAAGACCGCCGGCTCGGAACGTCGCATCGCCCTACCGACCGAGTGCGTCTGCTCACTCGAGCCACCGCCAGCGGCAGGACCAGGAACGGGTCGCCGCCGGAGAGGCGTGGCGGGACGGCAACTGGAGGTCTGGACCTGTCATCCAGCACCGGCCGCACCGCAGCCTCCCCGCAAAGGCGGTAGGAACGCGTTCCTACCGTGCGCTACCGTGAAGCCATGACCGCAAGAAAGCTGTCGATCTCGGTACCGCCCGAGGTCGAAGAGACGATCAAGGCCGCTGCCGCCGAAGAGGGCAAGCCGGTGTCCGCCTGGCTGGCAGAGGCCGCTGTCGAGAAGGCTCAGATCGCCGCCCTGCACGCCCAGGGCCGTGCCGCCGCGCGTGAGCTGGTGGCGGAGTACGAGAGCGAGCATGGCAAGCTGCCGGAGGAGTCGAGGCAGCGCGCCCGCCAGTTCCTCATGGAGGCCGGCCTGCTGGACGACGAGCCGTGGTCGGCGGTCGGGTAGTGCGCACGATCGTCTACGACACCGGCGCCCTGCTGGCCGCCGAGCGCCGCAACCCGGACTTCCTCGCCCTGCACGACGAGCTGACCGTCGCCCACATCCGCCCCGTCGTTCCCGTCGTCGTGCTCGCCCAAGCCTGGAGAGGCGGGCCGCAGCACCAGATCTCCAGAGTGCTCAAGGGTTGCGACATCCTCGCCGACGACCAACGCACCGGTCGTGCCGCAGGAGTCGCCTGCGGTGCCTCGGGAACCTCCGACGTGGTCGACGCGATCGTTGTCGCCACCGCCGTCCAGCACCAGGCCGCCGTGGTCACCAGCGACCCCGACGACCTGACCCACCTCGCCGACTCCATCGGCGTCAAACTCCGCCTCTTCACAGTCTGACCGCTGCGGACGGTTTTGTGAGTGCATGGCTGCTGAGACCCCTGCCGCGCACTGGCAGGCGCTGCTGAAGGCGCAGGAGATCGTGGACGACCATGAGCGCCGCGTCGGTCCACTCTCCCCTGCGCAGTCCCCATCCGATGAAGGGCTGGTTGACGACATGAAGCTGACCGTCGTGGGTGGCGGATCCACCTACACCCCCGAGTTGATCGACGGCTTCGCACGGCTCAGGGACACGCTTCCCATCGGCGAGCTGGTGCTCGTCGACCCGGCCACCGACCGTCTCGAGCTGGTGGGCGGCCTGGCCCGGCGGATCTTCGCCAGGCAGGGCCACCCCGGCGTCATCACCACGACCAGCGACCTGGACGCCGGTGTCGCGGACGCAGACGCGGTGCTGCTCCAGTTGCGCGTGGGCGGGCAGGCGGCACGCAACCAGGATGAGACCTGGCCGCTGGAGTGCGGCTGCGTGGGGCAGGAGACCACGGGCGCGGGCGGCCTCGCCAAGGCGCTGCGCACGGTGCCGGTGGTGCTCGACATCGCGGAGCGGGTGCGGCACGCCAACCCCGACGCCTGGATCATCGACTTCACCAACCCGGTGGGGATCGTGACCCGCGCACTGCTGCGCGAAGGGCACAAGGCCGTGGGCCTGTGCAATGTGGCGATCGGCCTCCAGCGCAAGTTCGCCCGGCTGCTGGACGTGGCGCCGGGCGAGGTGCACCTCGACCATGTCGGGCTCAACCACCTCACCTGGGAGCTGGGCGTACGGCTCGGCGGGCCGGACGGCGAGGACGTCCTGCCGAAGCTGCTCGCCGAGCACGGCGAGACGATCGCCGCCGATCTGCGTCTGCCGCGCCCGCTGCTTGACCGGCTGGGCGTCGTCCCCTCGTACTACCTGCGCTACTACTACACGCACGACGAGGTCGTACGGGAGCTGCGCACCAAGCCGTCGCGGGCCGCCGAGGTCGCCGCGATGGAGAAGGAACTCCTGGAGATGTACGGCGACCCGTCGCTGGACGAGAAGCCTCAACTGCTCGCCAAGCGCGGTGGCGCCTTCTACTCGGAGGCGGCCGTGGACCTGGCGTCCGCGCTGCTCGGCGGGGCCGGCAGCCCGGCGCAGGTCGTCAACACGTTCAACAACGGCACGCTCCCCTTCCTCGCCGACGACGCGGTGATCGAGGTCCAGGCACGTATCGACGCCTCCGGCGTCACTCCGCTCGCCGTGCCGCGGCTCGACCCGCTGTACGCCGGGCTGATCGCGAACGTCACGGCCTACGAGGACCTGGCGCTGGACGCCGCCCTGCGCGGCGGCCGGGACCGGGTGGTCCGCGCGCTCCTCGCCCACCCTCTGATCGGACAGTACGAGTACGCGGAGGCGCTCACCGACCGGCTGATCGCGCACAACCGGGAGCACCTCGCGTGGGCGTGACGGCGGCGGTACTGGCGATCGACGCCGGCAACAGCAAGACCGATGTGGCGCTGCTCGGCGCGGACGGCCGCGTCCTCGGAACGGCACGGGGCGGCGGCTTCCGGCCGCCGGCGGTCGGGGTCGAGGCGGCGCTCGACACGCTGGCGGAGACGGTGGCCCGGGCCGCGGAGGCGGCGGGGGCCATGCGGAATCCGCTCGCCTCCCATGTCTCCGCCTGCCTCGCCAACGCCGATCTTCCGGTGGAGGAACGGGAACTGACGGAGGCTCTGGCGGCACGCGGCTGGGGCAGGACCGTACGGGTCCTCAACGACACCTTCGCGGTCCTGCGGGCCGGCCTGCCCGCCGGAGCCGAACCGCGCGGGGTCGCGGTGGTCTGCGGAGCGGGCATCAACTGCGTCGGGATGACCCCCGACGGACGCACCGCCCGCTTCCCCGCCATCGGCAGGATCTCGGGCGACTGGGGCGGCGGCGGGGGCCTCGCGGACGAGGCGCTGTGGTTCGCGGCCCGCGCGGAGGACGGCCGGGGCGAGCCCACCGCACTGGCCGCGGCGCTGCCCGCGCACTTCGGGCTTCCGTCGATGTACGCGCTGATCGAGGCGCTGCATCTGGGGCGTATCGCGCCCTCCCGCAGGCACGAACTGGCCCCGGTGCTCTTCTCGGTGGCCGCGGACGGTGATTCGGTGGCCCGGGCGGTGGTGGACCGTCAGGCCGACGAGATCGTGGCCATGGCCACCGTCGCGCTGGGCCGGCTGGGGCTGCTCGACGAGGCGACACCGGTGCTGCTCGGCGGCAGTGTGCTGGCGGCCCGCCATCCGCAACTGGACGACCGCATCGTCGCGTTGCTCGCCCGGCGGGCCCCCAGGGCGGTCCCGCTGGTGGTGACCGCCCCACCGGTGCTCGGTGCGGCCCTGCTGGGCCTGGACCGGGTGGCCGCCCCGGCGACGGCGCACGCCGCGCTGCGCGTGCACTACGCGTGACGGTTGTCCCCGATCGTCGGACGGGCCGGGAGTTCCGGCCGGTCCGATGATCTTGGGCTGCCCCGGCGGAACCGGACTGATCGGCACGACGTGTACAAGGGGGGAGTGCGAACGGCGGGGCACCATCAAGATCGCGGCATTCATGGTGTGAATGTCGGTCACGGCCGCCATACTGCTTGCCGGACTTGCTCGTCCTCCGGCCGAACGGGAGACGGACACCGTCAGTGACCTAGGGGGAGGTCAAGTGGCATACCCACCGAGTGTGCTCGAGGAGCGGCCGCCGACGCGCGGCGGCTGGGCCGAGTCGAAGGACCGGCTGCGCACCGCCACGACGACCGAGCCCGGACGGCTGTGGCTCATCGGGGCCGTGGTGGCGCCGCTGGTGGTGGCGTTCGGCGTGATGACCTCCTGGCAGGTCGCGGACCGTGCGGCCTCCGCGGACGACGTGGTGCGCCACAGCCAGCCGCTCAGCGCGGACGCCGCGAGCATCTATCGCTCGCTCGCGGACGCGGACACCGCCGCGGCGGGCGGCTTCCTGGCGGGCGCGCAGGAGCCCGCCGAGGTGCACGCGCGGTACGAGAAGGACATCGCGACCGCGTCCCGGCTGCTGGTGAAGGCCGCGGCCAATACGGACGTTTCGAGCGACTCCGGCCGGCAGATAGCCCGGCTGAACGAACAACTTCCGCGCTACACCGGCCTGATCGAACGGGCCAGGGCCAACAACCGGCAGGGGCTTCCGCTCGGCGGCGCCTATCTGCGGTACGCCAACGAGCAGATGACCGACGAGTTGCTGCCGGCGGCCGAGAAGCTGTACCAGGCCGAGACGGCCCGGCTCGGCCGCGACCGGTCCGACGCCCGCACCTGGCCGTTCCTCGCACTCGCCGTCGGGGTGCCGGCGCTCGCCGTGCTCGTCTGGGCCCAACTGCGCGACTACCGCCGCACGAACCGGGTGTTCAACCGGGGGCTGCTCGCCGCCACCGCCGCGGCCGTGGTGGTCCTGCTGTGGCTGGTGGTCGGGCACGCGGTGGCCAGGGCGGAGCTCGACTCCGCCCACGAGCACGGCCAGAAGTCGCTGAAGGTGCTCAACGAGGCGCGGATCAGCTCCCTCAAGGCCCGCGCCAACGAGAACCTCACCCTGGTCGCCCGGGGCGCCGTGCTCACCGCCGACGGCAAGGACAAGTACGAGACGGACTACGCGGCCGGCATGAAGGTGCTCGGCGAACGGCTCGAGGCCGCCGGGAAGCTCGCCGACGACGGTGCGGGCCGCGGACCGGTGACCGAGGCCGTCGCGAAGGTCAAGGAGTGGCGCGAACGTCACGGCAAGGCCCGTGACACCGACGACAGCGGTGACTACAACGGCGCTCTGAAGCTGGTCATCGGCGACAAGAAGTCCACCGGCCAGTCCTTCGACGGCGTGGACGCGGCGCTGGAGCGGGCGCTCGCCCATGAGCAGCGCGAGTTCACCCGCGCCGCGGAGGACGGACGGGGCGCACTGACCGGGCTGCCCGCCGGAGCGCCGGCGCTGGCGCTGCTGGGCGCGGCGGCCGCCGGGGTCGGCATCAGCCGCAGGCTCGCGGAGTACAGGTGAGACGGGTGGCAGGGGGCGACATGACCAGGACCGGCTGGACCGGAGGGCTGCGCGGGAAAGAAGAAGGGCGCGAAGCGCTTCCTTGGAAGGGCGGTGGTGGGCGACGGGCGGGCGGGGCGGCCGGAATGGCCGTGGCGTGCGCGGTCACCGCCACGGCGGTACTGCTGCCGCTCACGGCCCGGGACGACGGCGGGCACTCCGCGCCCGTGCGGCAGAGCGTGGCCCGGGCGGTGCCCGCGAAGGCCGACACCTGCAAGGACCCCGAGGCCAGTCTGCGGCCGTCGGCCGCGGACGGGCCGACCGTCGCGCGCATCAAGCAGCGCGGCAAGCTGATCGCGGGCGTCGACCAGAACAGCTTCCGCTGGGGCTACCGCAATCCGGCGACCAGCACCCTCGAGAATCCTGCGACCAGCAACCTCGAGGGGTTCGACATCGACCTCGTACGGGCCATCGCCGAGGACATCCTGGGCGACCCGAACGCGGTGATCTACCGCGCGATACCGACCAACCAGCGCATCGAGGCGCTCCAGAAGGACAAGGTCGACATCGTGGTCCGCACGATGACGATCAACTGCAAGCGGATCGAGCAAGTCGCTTTCTCCACCGCCTACTTCCAGGCCGGGCAGCAGGTGCTGGCCCCCAAGGCATCGAAGATCACAGGATATGACTCCTCGCTCCGGGGCAAGAAGATCTGTACGGCCAAGGGTTCGACGGCGTACGACGCGTTGAAGGCCAAGTCGTTCGGAGCCCTCTTCGACGGAGACCGGTACACCGTGCCCAATCAGCTGGACTGCCTGGTCAGGCTGCAACTGGGGCTGGCCGACGCGGTGGTGACGGACAACGCCCTGGCGGCGGGACAGGCGGCACAGGACCCGGCGGTCGAGCTCAAGGGAAGGCCGTTCACGACCGAGTACTACGGAGTGGCCACCAAACTCGGCAACGACGATCTGGTCCGCCGCGTGAACAAGGTGCTCGACGGGTATCGCGCGAGCGGTGCGTGGATGCGGGCCTACCAGAAGTGGCTGGCCACCGACCTGCCCCGGATATCGGCGCCTCCGGCACCGAAGTACCGGGACAATTGAGCGTGTTGGCCGATCGGAGAGGCAGGAGAGGCAAGAGATGGGCGTCACGGATCCCGCCGGGCCGGTGATGGACCGGGACGAGGTGGACCGTACGCTGGCGCGGCTCGCCGCGGAGCACGAGGCGATCGAGACCTCGCTCCTCGCGCTCCAGGACCACGCGGGCCGCCGGCTTCTGGAGGGCGCCGCGCTCACCGGCGTCACCGAGGACCGCTGGGCCTCCACCGAGCAGTCCATCTCGCTGCTGTGGACGTACTTCGACACCTACAGCACGGCCCTGAACGACGCCCGGGAGCTGCGCTCGAGACGCCGCTGGTCGTCCCGCGACGATCTGGTGCAGCTCACCGAGCGGCTGCGCGGCCGGAGCATCACCGTCGCCGGGGCCGCGGCGCAGCACGCGCCCACGCTCACCGGACCGGCCAGGCTCACCGAGCGGTTCACGCTCCAGGAGCTGGTGGACCGGATGAACGAGTTGTACGCGCAGTCGCTGGACCTGGTCGTGGCGGCCGACGCGGTGTGGTCGGCGCTGCCCGCCCGGATCGATCTCCTCGCCGCGGAGCTGCACCGCACCCGTACGCTGGCGCATTCGGTCGGCGTACGCCCCGGGGAGCACCCCTCGGGCGACGACCTCGAATCGATCACGCGCGAACTGTCCGCGCTGCGCGCCCAGGTGGTGTCGGACCCGCTCGCCTTCTGGGCACCCGTGCCGGGTGCCTCGGCGCCCGGCAGCGGCAGGCCCGACACGGAGCGGTACGACAGGGCGGCCCGCGCCCTGGAGGACATACGGCGCGAGATCGAGGCCGTGCTCACCGTGCGCCAGGACGCCGAACAGCGGCTGATCCGGCTGCGGGACGTGCTCTCGCGCGCCGACCGCACCCTGGCCGAGGCGCGGGTGGCCCGCGGCGAGGTCCTGGCGAAGATCGCCGCCTCCGAGGTGCCTGTGGTCAGTGGTCCGCCCACGGCGCTGCAGGAGCGGCTGGCGGCGGCCGCGGAGTACCGCAGGCACGCGCAGTGGCACCGGCTCTCCCCGCTGCTGGAGTCCCTGGAGCGGGAGGCCGAGGACGAACTGCAGCGGGCCCGCGAGTCGTTGACGGCGGTCACCGCTCCGCTGGCGGTCCGCGCCGAACTGCGCGGCCGTCTCGACGCGTACAAGGCGAAGGTCGCCCGGCACGGCATGGCCGAGGACCGGCTGCTGATCGAGCGGTACGACGCGGCGCGCAGGATGCTCTGGAGCGCGCCCTGCGATCTGCGCGTCGCCGAGCAGGCGGTGCTGCGCTATCAGCAGGCCGCGGCGGAGGTTCTGGCTCCGCGG